>DATNPI010000618.1:0-6178 GCA_036703325.1 Coleofasciculaceae cyanobacterium | reverse complement strand
ACACGAAATTGGGTTTTCGCAAACCAGTAAAATTTTAAAACAAGGGTGTTGAACTTACGGTACTTTTTCCGCCCTATATCCCAAAGCTAAAAGCAGATAGGATATAGGGCAATTTTCATCCATTGTTTCAAATCAGTGATGACTGATGATTAATCTCAACATGAAACGTTTTTTCTTACTTTCACTCTCATGCGCTATGTTCACCAGCTTCACCCTTGGCTCTGAGGGATGGGCAAATGTCTTTAAAACATCTAGACGACTCTCTGGTTTCTCTCCAGATAGTAGTCATTATGTTTATCTAGAAAGTTCCCGAAACTCCGTTACAGACCTTCCAACTGCACAAATACAAATTGTAGAGGTAGCGACAAACTCCTGTGTAAAAAATGGCTGCTTAAAAACCGACTATGATTACTCATCACCAGGTTTAAGTAGTCAAGCGGCTGAAGATGATTTACTTGAAAAAACTTTACCGATAAGGCAGGATTTGAGGCTAACCCAACTTAAAGTTGGAACAAGGCTGCCAATTGTTTTTCGAGAAATCAAGCCAGATAGAACTGAGACAATCAAGGCACTTTTGAATACTCAAACAAAGCCTTTAGAAATTCGCCTAGAACAAAAGTATATTCCATCCATTTTATCGCGCCGAGGCTCATCTGATGTAGAGCGGGCTGCCATGCGCCTTGTGATTAATTACAACAATCGTAAACTTACCATTGGCGATTTGAACAATTATCGCGAGGCAGTGCAGAAATATTCAATCAGAGAAGTGCGTTTATCTCCGAATGAACGTAACGTAGTTGTGCTTATAGATATGACCCAACCAACTTATGAGGGAGTGTTGCAGACAACTTTCGTGCAGAGCTTTCCTCTTTAACCAAACAATTTTGGATTGGATTAAACAAAATTGGCGTAAAATCTAGATGTGCCAAGACTGGCTAACGTTCCGGGCTGCTGGCATCACAGTATCGCCATCTAATTGTCACGCGCACGTCACATCTACTCGTTAGTTTTTTGAGAAGTAGACATATGTCTGCGTTCTGTGTCCAAACAACGAAAGCAAACGATGCTCTCTTGATCGAAGACAGGAGGGCATTTTTCTTGCCCCTTTAAGGGACAAGAGAGCGGCGGTGTCATCTTGTGGAAAAAGGGGATACTATATTCAGATTTGATGTCACAGGTATCGCATTAAAATTGTCTCTAACTGGGCAATGCCAATCGGTTTGCTGAGGTAGTCATCAGCACCAGCCTCTAGACAACGTTCGCGATCGCCTGCCATTGCCATCGCCGTCACCATCACCACCGTCAGATGTTTAAAGTCTGCCTCCTGACGGAGTGCTGCTAATAAGTCAAACCCCGTGTATTCCCCTCGTAACTGCACATCCATCAAAATCAAATTGGGCTTGAAGTTTCGCACCAAGTCAAGAAAGTGTGTGCTGTCGGCTAAATGCTCAACTCTATGACCAATTACCTGTAAATAGTCTTTCAACAACATCGCACTGCGCTCATCATTTTCGACGAGCAAAATGCGACCTTTTGCCCTTATAGAGCAACTTTGCCCCTCACTGATTCCCGACTCTTGGGACGATGACGGGAGGAGCAACTCTTCTGACGGTAAATCTGGTAAATAGAGGGTAAATTTACTGCCTTGACCAAGCGTTGACTCCACTGTAACCTCCCCACCGTGTAGCTTCGCCAAACTCCGAGTCAAAGCCAATCCCAAACCCGTACCAGGAAACTGTCGATTTAAGCCACTATCCAACTGACGGAAAGGCTGAAACAACAGTGGCAGCTTATCAGAAGGAATACCAATTCCTGTATCCTCCACCGTAAAGGAAATTCCCTCAGGCAGCTTGCGAATAATTAATGAAACTTCACCGGCTGGTGTGAACTTAATCGCATTCGAGAGCAGGTTGAGCAACATCTGCTTGCATCGCCGTTCATCGGCAATACAGATACAGGCTTTCGGGTCGAGGCGAACAGTAAGTTGTAATCCTCGTTCATGAGCTTGCTCCCGCACAAGAGACAAGCAGTCGTCGCACAACTCTTCTATATGCAACGGTTCAAAACATAGTTGCTCTTTGCCAGCTTCGACCTTCGATAGGTCAAGAATATCGTTAATCAACGATAGTAGATGTTCCCCACTGCTCTGGATACAGCTGACGTACTCCTTCTGCTTTTCATTAAGAGTGCCGAAGATTTCTTGCCGCATGAGCTGCGAGAGTCCCAGTACAGCGTTTAGAGGTGTCCGGAGTTCGTGGCTCATCGTTGCCAGAAACTCACTTTTTGCCCGACTCCCCACTTCAGCGGCCTCTTTGGCGTCGAGTAGCTGTCTCTCTGTTGCTTTGCGCTCTGCAATATCGTAGATCACGGCTTGTAACACTTTGCGGTTTCCCAGCTCAATGCGTGTTAGCGTTACCTCGGTCGGAAAATCTTCACCGTTTCGCTTCCGGTAAATCCAATCAAAGCGGCAACTCCCTTCTCGGATTGCCGTCGCAATGTACTCATTGGCAAGCGAGAGAGAATCTCGACCGTTTGGTTGTACTAGTGGTGAAAAATCACAATGGCGTTTGCCGCAAAGCTGCTCACGCTCGATGCAGCCAAACATTTGTAAAGCGGCACTATTGGCATCAAAAATTTTGTTTTCATCCAACAGCATCACTGCTGCACTGGTTGATTCGTAAAGCGTCCGAAACTTTGTCTCCGATTCCCGCAGCGCTTCTTCCTTTGAAGAGCGGACAATAGCACCGCCAATGCTTCCAGCTGTTACGGTAAGAATTGATTGTTCATGGTCTGTCCACTGGCGATCGCTGTGGCAGTCAGCGAAGCCAATGAAGCCCCAGAATCTGCCCTCAGTCATCACGGGTACGATTAGGATAGAGCGGATGTTCCGAGGCTCTAGGATGTCTCGCTCTGACTGGGGAAAATCCTGCACCAGTCCCTTGACCGGCTGACCAGTTGCTAGACTTTTATACCAGTGGGGCAAGAAGACTTCGTAGGAAAGATTTTGAAGTTTAGGATTGTCTTGAACGGTTACCCGATCGCGTGCCCACTCAAAGCGCTGGCTTGTGAGCGGTTCACCTGTTTTTTCATCAAAGTGATTTTCAAAGATATAGACTCGATCTACATCTGCCGCCACACCTAGAATGGTGAGCGATCGCGTCATGGCAGCTTGGTAATCAGTCGTGATTAGAAGCTGTGTCATTGCTGCGGCGACACCACCTAATAAGCGATCGTGGCTAAGTAGTGCTTTTTCTATCCGCTTACGCTCTGTGATATCTCTAGTTGTATTAATCGCCAACTGGACGTTCCCCACGCGATCGCGAACCGTCGCTCCATTGATACTGAGCCACTTTTGCTCCCCATTCAGGCAGCGTACAACTAGCTCATAATCGCTTACAACTTCGCCTCGAAGGGTACGACTGATGGGCAGTTCCTCAGCCGTCGGCACCGAACCATCAGGCTCTTGAACCTGTAATCTGTCCAGCCGCTTGTGCAGTAACTCGGTCGTACCTTCTGACTCCATGCCCAAAATCTGGCAATCTGCCGGATTAGTCAGCACGACCTGGCCATCGGGCTGCATGACACAAATCCCCTCTTGAATTGAATTAACGATCACCTCCAGCAAAGCCTTTTCCTGCATGAGCTCTTTAGTTCGCTCTTGCACCAGCTGTTCTAGATGTTCTAGTTGCCGGGCCTTGTAGAGAACCAATGCCGTTGCTAGAGCTAGCTGCTGTAGCAACTGGATTTCTCCTTCCGAGAAAGGCTGACGGGGATGAAGATAGCCAATGAGCAGATGACCGTAGTATTGCTCCCCGACAAAGATCGGGGTAAGCAGCATCGCCACTG
Source organism: Coleofasciculaceae cyanobacterium (assembly GCA_036703325.1). Lineage (GTDB taxonomy): Bacteria > Cyanobacteriota > Cyanobacteriia > Cyanobacteriales > Coleofasciculaceae > DATNPI01. Next base: position 2,332 of record DATNPI010000618.1, on the reverse strand, counting down.
GTCGTTGTTCGGGAGGAAGGGTCTGGAAAACTGGAGAGAGGGGGTGAGAGGGGGAGTCCCGCTGGCTTCGTTCGTTCGGGAGAAGGGGCGCACGAGTAAATTGTGCTTGAGGCTCGATCTGTTGGGTAGACAACTTCTCCCCCTCTCCATCTCTCCCCCTCTCCCCCTCTTCGGCGATTATTGCGACTGGCTGATTTTGTTGTAAGACTTCGCGCACCTGCTGCCAGTCCTTCGTAACAGGGATTCGACCTTGGTGCTTTATAGATTCTGAGAAATTAGTCCAGTACTCTGCTTCTACGCAAATACTGTCAACTTCTGGCAAGGCTCGAACCACTAGGCAACAATCACAATCCATCGGTTCTGCCGTCTGCCGCACAATTTCATCCAGAACCCGCCGGGGGTCAAGCTCCGAATTCAGAGCGGTTGTAATGCGGTTGACTAGTGCTTCTCGTTCCGCCCGCTGCCGCAGTTCCTCTTGAGCTTGTTGTAGTCGCTGCTGCATCCGCTGCCGCTCGATCGCATAACGTAGAGAGCGCACTAATAGGTGACCATTAGTATGACCTTTAACGAGGTAATCCTGGGCACCATACTGTAAGGCTTGAAGGGCGATCGCTTCATCAGGCAAGCCACTCATCACGACAATCGGGATATCCGGCGAGGCTTGATGTATCTGCGTCACTGCGTCTAACCCCTGAGCGTCAGGAAGTGACAAATCTAGCAGAATTACTGAGAAGGAGCGCGAAAGCCCTGGCCCTTGTGCGAGCAAACGAAGCGTCTCGTCAGCGTTAGTGGAGTAAACTTTCGGTCGGTGGTGCGAAGTATAGGAAACCGGTCGCCCAGCACGTAGACTCGCCAGCGTCGGCTCCAAAGGAGCTGCTCCTCTAGGGCGATCGCACTCTTGCTTGGCGATCGCGTCCTGCTGGACTTCGTCGTCCCGCTGCGAAGAGATTACCCATGTTGTAGCCGTCAGGCAAGATAGAGCGTCTGTCAGCCTCGAAACTTGAATTAGTTGAAACTGAAAAGCCTCAACTTCTTCCAGCAGTTCTCGTACCAGACTGGCATCTCCGGAGTTGTCCTCCACTAGCAAAATTGTGATAATTTCAGTCGGCATGGTGTTACTCGGCGAACAGCATGACAATCGTCAGCCAGAAGTCTTTAAGCAATTTCAATCTGTTTCTGGAGCTGCTCTCGGTCACCTAGATGGCTGATATTAATAGTTAGCGTGTAAAGCGCAGGTATTATAAATACCCTGGCTGACGACAGATGTGGTAACGGCTACCATCGGCATTCGGCTTGCGTCTTTCTCTCCTCCTGGTTACTGCGCGTTGCCTGCCTTACCTTGGACTTCTAACGACTAACAACTACTAATACGCCTTCATAACTGACAGGATGAAGTAGAAGCTACTTTTCTGCCCTCATCAAGACTGCACCCAGATTCTGCTACGATACCTCGCCACAATCGTGAGAGCAAATTGCCCTTAGTAGTAAGTAAGGGAGTAAAGGGGCTGTCATACAGGGACAGATTCTTTTCGCGTTCACTCTTTTCCCTTCTTAATAAACTGTAAAGTTTGCCCTACTGGGAGCATTCTGGCGGACTTAGGTGATCTTTCTCAAGCTCCTATTTAGTGTGTTCGGTGTTACCTATGAGTTCTTAACACTGAACCTTGTCCCTTCTCTTAACTTAATTATCTTTAAAGGTTTGCGATAGGTATTGAGAAAATGGGGGTTGTCCCTCCAGGGAAATGAAGCTCTGATGTGGTAGTTAATAACTGGGGATCGCCGAAAATGGGGTTCCGATGTACTAGTTTTAGATTGGGGATCGAGCGTAGCTACTTACTTCTAGAGATAGATGATGAGAAGCTCAACTGAGCTTTATAACTTAAGAAGGTTAACGGGTTTGCCTGACTGATTGGGAAGGTTGCAAGTTTGCTCAATACAATCACCTTGTCTGGACTTAATATCAACAACTTCTCCAAGTTGCTTTGTTGATGAGGGCAGTCCTGAAAGCACCAAGTAAGGTTTCTATTTAACTATTTTTTAACAATCGGAGATAAGAAAAATATGCGGGTTCACTCTTGTCCTTGTTGTGGTAGTGCCTTGCTACGTCATGCACGACGCAAAGGTGTCTATTGGTTTTGCACCTCCTGCCACCAGGAAATGATGCCCCTGATTGCTGGAGAGTTGCCCACCTGTCCAGATACCCTGCAACCGCGCACTTTGCTTCGCAGCAGCATTTCCGGGTCGCGCACTTTACAATCGGTAAACTCGTAGATGCTTTTCTGGTACTGATTGAGCTAAATGCTGCGTGAGTGAGGAGTGAGGACGAAGGCGA
>DATNPI010000517.1:0-2905 GCA_036703325.1 Coleofasciculaceae cyanobacterium | reverse complement strand
ACTTCAGCAGAACGCTCCAAGGCGCGATCGCACCCACAATCGCCAGCAGCAGATAAAGCGATTGGGTTGACAGAAATTTTTTGGATGTAGGGATTTGCCGCTGTAGATAAGTCGCATTGGACATTGGTTCACTTTCCTTCGGTTATCAACAATTCAACAGAGACTTGGTTTGGCGAAGCGTAAGAAGTTCGTCATCAACCCTGTTGCTCTGATTGTGACCCCAGGAGATAATAGAAACAATTACCTGTGAGGTAATAAGGATAGAGAGATGGCGATCGCTTCAACCTCAACGCAATCGACTCCCAACCGAGACGCATCCTTTGGGAATCTGCTCAAACACTGGCGCAATCAACGGGGTTTGAGTCAACTCGATTTGGCTTTAGCTGGCAATGTCTCTCAGCGACACATCAGCTTCTTAGAATCAGGTAGAGCCAATCCTAGCCGGGATATGGTGCTGCAACTGGCGGCTGTGCTAGATGTTCCCCTGCGCGATCAAAACATCATGCTCACGGCGGCGGGCTTTGCCCCGATTTATTCCGAAAGCGATTTATCAGCGCCTGAAGTTGAACCCATCCGCAAAGCCATAGAGTTTATCTTGCGCCAGCAAGAACCCTATCCGGCATTAGTCATGGATCGCTACTGGAATTTGCTCCAGAGCAATACAGCCGCGCAACGGTTAACCAACTGGTTAATTCATCCAGGCGAGTTGCAACGCCGCTTCTGCATCGACGGCAAAATCAATCTGATGCGACTGATGTTTCATCCTCAAGGGTTCAAGCCGTTTGTGGGGAATTGGGAAGAAATCGCCAGCCATCTGATTCAACGGGTGTATCGAGAAGCGTTCGCCGATGGACATAGCGACGAATCTATGGCTCTTTTCCAAGAACTACAAGCTTATCCGGATGTCCCCCGCTTGTGGCAGCAATCCTCACCCCGCACCTGGCAACTGCCTTTGTTGACACTACGGTTTGTCAAAGACGGACTGAGCCTTCGCTTATTTTCAACAATTGCCACGTTAGGCACTCCTCATGACATCACATTGCAGGAACTGCGGATTGAAAGCCTGTTTCCGGCAGATGAGGAGACGCAAGCCAGTTTGAGAAAGTTAGAAGCGGTGGTTAACTAGTAGGGGATAGCAGTATTGAGTACGTGTGGAAACCAAGAGGGGAAATCAAGCGTATGGAGAGTTATCTACAAGCCAGTGAAATTATTGACTGGCAACATCCTGCGATTCTAGAACTTGCTAAGAAAATTGCAAGGGAACACCAAACAGTAGAGGCGATAGCTAAAGCTTCTTTTGAATGGGTTCGTGATGAAATCTATCACAGCTACGATTATCAGATGAATCCTGTTACCTGTCGAGCGTCAGATGTACTCGAATATAAAACAGGTTATTGCTATGCTAAGAGTCATTTGCTAGCGGCGTTACTACGGGCAAACGGCATTCCGGCAGGCTTCTGCTATCAGCGATTGAGTGTTAATGATGATGGTGAACCTTACAGCTTACACGGATTCAATGCAGTTTATTTACCAAAAATTGGTTGGTATAGAGTTGATGCCAGAGGAAATCGCGGGGGTGTCAATGCTCAGTTTACACCTCCAGAAGAGCAATTAGCCTTTAGAATTCAATTTCCGGAAGAAGCAGATTTTCAGAATATTTTATCTGAACCGCTTTCAGTAGTTGTACAGGCTTTACAAGCACACAGCACATGGGATGATCTGCTTAGTAACCTTCCAGATGTACCTTTGAAATCGCTAGAGAAATACAATCTTATTGTGAAAGCTAATGCCGCCTAAAAATAAGATTGAGGTGTCATGTCAGATTCCTTTTTCGGTGGCTAATCTCTAAAACCTGCTTGCTGTGGCAGGTTGTAACATCTTTGTGGAGTGATGAGTTGCCCCCATGCCAGAAGCCAAACCAAGAGCGATCGCAAACGAAAACGATCTGATCCAAATCTTCAAGCGATCGCCAATTCTCACAAGTCAAAAGACAGGTGGGAATGGCATTTTCCTGGGACATTTCCGTACACCTGCCTTTGAAGCTCCTGAAGTTTCCAGTCTCTTTTGGCATGGTCTTCTCATTTTCCCAAAAACCCATGCTCCGATTCAAGCACAGCGAACCCTAGACGGAAAAATTCAGCATGAGCAAGTCGTTGAAGGGGATATTGTTATTACTCCTGCCCAAATTAGTCATCGTTCTTGTTGGAATGCAGAACATGACTTTATTGTTATTGCTATTGCTTCTGATGTCTTCGCCCGTGCTGTTGACGAATCGGCTGAACTTTCTGATGTTGAGCTATTGCCTCAGTTTGCCACATCTGACGGGCTAGTTCTGCAAATTGGGCTGGCACTTAAGGGAGTGTTAGAAAACAATCCCCAAGGGACTCGTCTCTACGCTGAGACGATGGCTAATGCTCTAGCGGTTCACCTGTTACAAAACTACTCAGCACAGCAACCCATTCTACGTGACTATAGTGGAGGTCTTTCTAGCCGCCAATTACGGCAAGTCATTGACTACATTAACGACCATCTCGACCGAGAGTTAGGTTTAGCGGAACTGGCGGCAATCGTGCAGATGAGTCCCCATTATTTTACTCGCTTGTTTAAACAATCAACGGGCTTGACTCCGCATCAATATGTTATTCGCCGTCGAGTAGAACGTGCTAAAGAATTACTGCTAAAAGGAAAACTCAGTATTGCCGAGGTAGCCTACAGCCTTGGTTTTGCCAACCAAAGCCATCTCAACCGTCACTTGAAACGTCTACTAGTAGTTTGTCAAAAACTAATTGACGGATAGAGACGCTTCAATTTAATACGTGCATCTTCGGTAGTAAATTGCCAATCCACTTTACACAAAAGTTCATTTCTGCATTTTTCCCAGGCAGCGATTTCCTGTTTCAAAACC
>DATNPI010000503.1:0-11002 GCA_036703325.1 Coleofasciculaceae cyanobacterium | reverse complement strand
AACAATATATTCTCTTAATGGTTTGAACTAACAGTAAGAAACATACATCTTTACCAGGAAGTGAGTAATGGCAACAATTTTAAGAACATGGAGTTATCAATACCAGTGGCTATATGATGGAGTTTCTAGACTTGCCGCCCTTAGTGTAGGTGGAGAAGCGCGATTTCACCAGTTACCTTTGCAAGGAATAACAATTTCTTCAGAAACTAAGGTATTAGATCTGTGTTGTGGTAGCGGTCAAGCAACCAAATTTCTGGTGCAATCCTCCCAGGATGTCACAGGTTTGGATGTGTCGCCCGTTTCCCTAGAACGAGCGCAACGGCATGTCCCTCAAGCCAAGTATGTGGAAGCGTTGGCTGAGGAAATGCCGTTTCCAGATGCTCAATTTGATTTGGTGCATACAAGTGTGGCGATGCATGAGATGAAGCCCTCTATACTGCGCCAAATTCTCAAGGAGGTTTACCGAGTACTCAAGCCAGGGGGTGTATTTGCGCTGGTGGATTTTCACAAGCCGACAAATTTCCTATTTTGGCCTGGATTATCGCTATTTCTATGGTTGTTTGAGACGGAAACGTCCTGGCAGTTGTTGGAAACGAATTTGGATGAGTTGCTTAACGAAGTAGGGTTTGAGGAGTGCGATCGCACTTTACACGTCGGTGGGAGTCTTCAGGTGATTCAGGCAAAAAAATGAATGGCATCTGGGATGCTAGACCTTCCTTGCGAAAGTTTCCCACTCGTTCCAGTGCTGATTGAGGGGGAGAGGGGGAGAATTTCACTGGGGGGTTATTTCTGCTGAGTTGGTCTAGATTCATCTTCGTTGCTTCTTCAATTCAGCGACTTGTGCCTCTAGTGCTTGTACACGCTCCTTGAGTTCAATCGCCAAAGTAGCTAGTCGGTCAAACATCCGGTCTGATGACGACAGTTGCCGATTTGCTCGGGGGGGAACTGAGGGTGCTGGTCTGATTGGACTGGGGGTTGGGGAGGGTGATCGTCCACTGAGTTCAGCCAGCTGAGACTCAAGACGGCTAACCTGCGATCGCAGTTGAAAGTTATCCGCTTCTAGTCGAGAGATACGACCTTCCAGTGCGGGTGTTGATTGAGCCAGTGTTAAACGCGGCAGTATGGCAAATCCCAAAAATAAGGCAAGGCAAGTTATCGCAATTTTTCTAATCATTGATTACTTTCCTGGCAAAGGAGCCTCGCGATCGCTCTCTAGCCAATCACACTTACTCTCTATGCTGTCAAACTTGCCAGCCAAACGTCTGTTGTTACCCCTGTTACCCCTCGTTAATTAACCAACAGTATCTTTCGCATCGCCAGGAATCGACAGGAAAGGCGACGCGCCGTGCGCTAGCTCCGCTTCACGCACCCTCAAGTCGTATACTCGGCGTTAATCTTCACATAGTCATAACTCAGGTCACACCCCCAAGCCTTACCAGAACCAGGGCCATTGCCGACACTAACAGAGATTAAGACAGTATCCTCTTTCAAATAAGCACCTGCCGCTGCCTGCTTTAGATAAGCACTCGCCGCTGGACGATCAAACGCCAAAGGTTGACCAGCATTCATGAGCGGGATATCCCCTAACTGAATTTTGAGATTTTCTTGCTCAAACGGTACACCCGCACGCCCCGCTGCCGCAGCAATCCTTCCCCAGTTGGGGTCACGACCAAACACAGCCGATTTGACTAGGGATGAGCCTACGATGGTTTTGGCAATTTGACGAGCCGCTTTATCATCCGGTGCGCCAGTGACTTGCACTTCAATCAGGCAGGTTGCCCCTTCTCCATCCCGCGCGATCGCTTTTGCCATATGCTGACAAACTGCTGTGAGCATCGCCTCCAGCTTTTCGGCTTCCGGCCCCATCTCAGTAATCGCTGCTGTCCGAGATTGACCATTCGCCAGCGCAATCAAGGTGTCATTGGTGCTGGTATCGCCATCAACAGTAATTTGGTTGAAACTCTTGTCAGCTGCTCGGCTCAACATCTGTTGCCACAGTGAGGTAGAGACGACAGCATCACAGGTGACAAAGGCTAAGAGAGTTGCCATGTTGGGATGAATCATGCCGGAACCTTTGCAAATGCCACCCATCCGCACGGGTCGGTCATCAATGGTGGTTTCTAGGGCAATCGTTTTGGTGACTAAATCCGTGGTGATGATTGCTTGAGCTGCTGAATCTGAACCCGTTTCTGAAGCGGCGGCAACGAGTTGGGGAAGTCCCGATAATAGGGCATCCATGCGGATTCGTTGACCAATGACGCCAGTGGATGCCAGTAAGACCGAGTCAGCAGGAATGTTCAGTGCTTGAGCTAAGGCTGTGGCACTTTCAAGGGTATCTCTCCAACCCTGCTCACCCGTTGCCGCATTGGCTTGACCAGCGTTGCAAAGAATGGCACGAACACTACCTCTCGATTGCAGGCGCTGACGGCAATAGTCTACAGGGGCGGCACGAACGTGACTGGTTGTGAAGACACCAGCGGCGATCGCATCTACATCTGACAAAATCAATGCTAAATCCGGGAGTCCCGAAGGTTTCAGTCCAGCGGCAATTCCTGCTGCTCGATATCCTTTCGGAGCTGTGACACCACCAGTAATTTCCTGCCAGTCCGACATGACGCCTCCTGAAAACCTTCACTCCTGCATCAGAGGGGATTATACCAAGTCTGAGTATGTCAAAATTTCCCAACTGCCGGGAAGACCCAAAAACCTACCGTTAGAGTTCAATAATTGGCCTGTTCAAACTTCTTAACTCATCTGGTAACTTTTTGTTGCTCCCATGGGATACAATCGTATGCCTTTTTCGAAACCCCTAGAAAAGTTAACAAATTTTAATAAACAAACACCCGACAGCGTTGTATAAAGATAAGCTGAAGGGGATAAAAAACAGGCAAAATCAAACCGAGTACTGATTTAAAAGGTTTTCTATCTTCTCATAAAAGTGTAAAATCTTCTCAGGTTTCTTAAAGTTCTGTTATGTGAACCAAGTTGCTTAACATAGGGGATTCTGAAAGAAACTTGAATCAGTGTTGTAGGCTCTTGTCAGTTTTTCACCTTTCTCGGCTGTGTTCAAGCAGCTTAAATATAGACGGCGTCTACAATTGAAGAAAAAAACTCAACCAAGTATAAGTTAGGAGATTTGGCAATGTTTGATGTTTTCACCAAGGTAGTTTCCCAAGCCGATACTCGCGGTGACTATCTCTCTAACGACCAACTGGATGCTCTGCAAGCAACAGTCAGAGATGGCAACAAGCGCCTAGATGCAGTCAACCGCATCACCGGTAACGCTTCCTCCATCGTTTCTAACGCCGCTCGTTCTCTGTTCGCCGAACAGCCCCAGTTGATTGCTCCTGGCGGAAATGCTTACACCAACCGCCGGATGGCTGCTTGCTTGCGAGATATGGAAATCATCCTGCGCTATGTCACCTACGCGACTTTTGCTGGTGATGCCAGTGTGTTGGATGATCGCTGCCTCAACGGTCTACGTGAAACCTACTTAGCCCTGGGTGTACCTGGTGGTTCTGTAGCCGCTGGTGTTCAAAAGATGAAAGAGGCTGCTATTGCGATCGTCAATGATCGCAGCGGTGTTACTCAAGGTGATTGCAGCTCTTTAGTGTCTGAAATCGCTAGCTACTTTGATCGCGCAGCTGCTGCAGTTGGCTAAAAAGCAGAAGTCTGCTCACCTTTGATACTTGTTGACCATTTTTTGAAAACTTGACAAAACATTAGGGAGATATCTGAACCATGAAGACACCTCTGACTGAAGCTGTCGCTTCCGCTGATGCTCAAGGCCGCTTTCTGAGCAGCACCGAACTTCAAATCGCCTTTGGTCGCCTCCGTCAAGCTGGCCCTAGCTTAGAAGCTGCAAAAGCGCTGAGCGGAAAGGCTCAACAGCTGGCTCAAGGTGCTGCCAATGCCGTGTACCAGAAATTCCCCTACACCACTCAAATGCAAGGTGCTAACTATGCATCTGATCAGCGTGGTAAGGACAAGTGTGTGCGTGACATCGGCTACTATCTGCGTATAGTTACCTACTGTCTAGTTGCTGGTGGCACTGGTCCGTTGGATGAGTTCCTGATTGCTGGACTTGATGAAATCAACAGCACCTTTGAACTGTCTCCCAGCTGGTACGTCGAAGCTCTCAAGTACATCAAGGCTAACCACGGTATCAGTGGTGATGCTGCTACTGAAGCGAATTCTTACATCGACTATGCGATCAACGCCCTGAGCTAGAAAGCTCCTGTTGCCCGGAAAGGTAAACAGCTAAAAGCAAATGCGTCGCAGTTGTTTACCTTACCGGGCTGTTTTGTGCTTACTAGACCGATAAAAGACTGGCAAAAAGTTTTCTATTTTATAAAAGTTTTCGGTTTTCTAGTTTAAACAGGGGGTAATAAATGGCCGGCTTGGCAGAAGCAGGAAGATTAGGAATTAAAGCGTTTGAAGAATCAGAACGGGTAGAACAGCGAGCCAATTGGACAGAAGCAGATGTGCAAGCCATAATCAGGGCAGCTTATCGTCAGGTTTTGGGCAATGAGTACCTGATGAAGAGTGAGCGTCTCACTAGTGCTGAATCACTCTTGCGCCAGGGACAGATTACTGTCCGGGATTTTGTACGTGCGATCGCTCAATCGGAACTGTATCGAGAGAAGTTTTTCTACCCAAACTTTCAGACTCGCGTGATCGAGCTGAATTATAAGCATTTATTGGGTCGTGCGCCCTACGATGAGTCAGAGATTGCCTACCACGTCGATCTGTACAACTCACAAGGGTATGAAGCTGAGATCGACTCCTACATCAACTCTTTGGAATATCAAGAGAACTTTGGCAACAATGTTGTGCCCTACTATCGGGACTTTCAGACCTCTCGACCTGGACAGAGAACGGTGGGGTTTAGCCGTATGTTCCAGTTATACCGGGGGTATGCCAACAGCGATCGCGCTCAAAACCAGAAACAAGGACGGCTAACTTGGGACTTAGCCAGAAATACAGCATCACCCATCTATGCTACCTCTACAGGAGCAGCGTTGACGGGCACCACTGGCGGTAGCCGAGAACAACTCTACCGACTTAGGGTGATGCAAGCCGCTTCCCCACTGTCGCCTGTAGTGCGGCGGAGTATGGCCGAATTGCTCGTACCCTACGAACAGTTGTCTAGTAAGTTGCAGCAACTTAATCGTCAGGGCAAAAAGGTGGTAAGCATTACAGCAGCTTGAATTTGTTAATTGGTAGTGGGCCTTAGAGAAGCCAAGTACCCAATATCTAATTATCAATCACCAATAATCACTTGCTAAAGGAGAATTTTAGGTGGCTATTACGGCAGCAGCATCCCGACTGGGAACATCAGCGTTTAGCGATGCGCCTCGGCTCGAATTGCGTCCAAATGCAACTAGAGAAGACATAGAGAGTGTAATTCGTGCCGTCTACCGTCAGCTGTTAGGCAACGATTATTTAATGAAATCTGAGCGCCTTGCTAGCGCAGAATCTCTCCTGCGTGACGGGAAGAGTACTGTGCAAGATTTTGTGCGCCAAGTTGCCAAGTCGGATCTGTACAAATCCAAATTTTTCTACAACAATTTCCAAACACGGGTAATTGAGCTCAACTATAAGCATTTGTTGGGTCGCGCTCCCTATGATGAGTCTGAGGTGATTTATCACTTGGACTTGTATCAAAACAAGGGATATGACGCTGATATCGATTCTTATATTGATTCGGTGGAGTATCAAAGCAGCTTCGGCAACTACATTGTGCCTTACTATCGCGGATTTGAGACTCAAACCGGGCAAAAAACCGTAGGATTTACCCGGATGTTCCGGCTGTATCGCGGCTATGCCAATAGCGATCGCTCCCAAATTGAAGGTAAGACTTCTCGGCTTGCTGTGGAACTAGGTCAGAACAAGGCTTCCGCTGTTGTTGGCCCTTCTGGTGGGAACGAAGGCTGGGCCTATCGTCCTTCTGCCAAAGGCGTTACTCCCAGTAGCGGTTTCGGTGGGGTGGTAACCACTGGACAAGGCGGCCGACTCTACCGGGTTGAGGTGGCTGGTATTTATGGGTCTGGCTATCCTAGCACACGCCGTAGCAACCAAGCTCGGATTGTGCCTTATGAGGAGCTATCGAGCCATATGCAGAGAGTTCAACGCCAAGGTGGCAAAATCGCTAGCATCACTCCAGTCTAGTCTGGGAAATAGGTAAAGGGTAAAGGGTAATTGGTAATGGGAATGCCTTGTATACAATTACCCTTTACTCATTACCTAGGACCAATCACCAATCACCAATTACCAATCACCAAAGAAGTATATGTTTGGTCAACTTGCCGCTGGAAGATCTTCTGGCAACACCCCTTCTGCAAATCGCTACTTCCAGTATGAAATTGCTGGTCTGCGCCAAACCTACGAAACGGACAAGATAGGCTATCCTATTCGCTCTAGTAGTAGTGTGTTTATCACAGTGCCTTACAACCGAATGAATGAGGAAATGCAGCGGATTACCCGCATGGGTGGCAAAATCGTCAACATTCGACAGTTGACCGTTGGCGACTCAGCAAGCCAAACAACCAATCCTCCGGACTCTAATGTTGAAGCAGAAGCAGATAGCTGATTGAGCTGCAATGTTTGAGTCTGTTTCTGAGGGTTTAGAATCTTTGCCATCGGCAGCCGACGCTGCCGGTGGCGAGTCTTTGACGGTGGAGCAAGCGATCGCGAATCTACAAGGCCAAGACCAAGGTCTTCGCTATTATGCAGCTTGGTGGCTGGGTAGATTCCGAGTCCGAGAATCGGCGGCAATTGAGGCACTGATTGCAGCTTTAGAGGATGAGGCTAACCGGACGCCCGAAGGAGGCTACCCCCTGCGGCGGAATGCTGCGCGGGCACTGGGCAAGCTAGGGGATGAGCGAGCTGTGCCGGCGCTGATTCGTTGTTTAGACTGCTCAGATTTTTACGTTAGGGAAGCCGCGACACAGGCGTTAGGGCTGTTAGGCGATCCGGTGTGCGTTCCCAAGCTGATGGAACTGCTAGAGGGTGGCGTGGCCGGGGCTATGCCCATACCGGGATGTCCTCACTTGGCACAACCCTATGATTCGGTGATCGAAGCGTTAGGTTCCCTTGGTGCTACCGAAGCAATTGACCTGATTCAACCTTTCCTAGAGCATCCTCTAGAGCTGCTACAGTACGCCACGGCACGAGCGATGTACCAGCTAACTCAAAACCCCATCTATGGCGATCGCTTAGTGGAAGCGTTGGCGGGGAAAAAATTGCAATTACGGCGAGCAGCGCTTTTCGATCTTGGGGCAATCGGTTATTTGCCAGCAGCAGAAGCGATCGCTCAGACATTGGCAGAAAATAGTCTGAAGCTGATTGCTCTCAAAGGACTCTTAGAGCACCATGTCAAAAACAACCCCACAGACTCCTCTTCTATGTCTGATGAGGCTATCAACGTCATGACCTTAATGGATAACCTACTATAGTCATTAGTCTTTAGTCATTAGCAGAAGAATTTGTTGCTAGTGACCAATCACCGATGACCAATAAGCAATGACCAATGACGAAGGACTAAAACTAATCCGAGCCGTTGAGCAGGCAGATTCTTCGGCTGGCTTAATCAATGCGGTGCAAGCCTTGGCAGAGGCCCGTTTAGAGGCGGGAGTTCCTACCTTAGTCGCGGTTCTCAGCTACAACAACCCAGGTGCCGCAGTAGCAGCGGTAGATGGGTTGGTGCAATTAGGGGAAGCCGCCGTTAACCAATTGCTAGACCAGATTGATGACTACAACTACGGAGGACGAGCCTGGGCAATCCGGGCATTAGCAGGAATTGGAGATACAAGAGGGCTAGAAACATTGGTCAGTGCGGCTGAAACTGATTTTGCGATGAGTGTGCGTCGCGCAGCTGTTAAGGGTTTGGGTAATCTGCGCTGGCTCCAAATGCCCGCCCAAGAAGTTCGAGGTGCTCAAGAGCGAGTCCTCAACACCTTACTGCTGACTTCTCAAGACCAGGAATGGGTAGTTCGCTATGCTTCTGTGGTGGGATTGCAAGCGCTAGCAACTTCTGTGGCAGTTACTCAGACTGATTTTTTGCAAAAAATATCAGCTCATTTTGAGCAAATAGTCAATACAGATCCAGTTTTGGCAGTTCGTACCCGCATTCAACTGGCCATGCAGCAACTTCAAGATGTTTCTGCCAAAGTAGGCATCGCCTAAGAGAAGATATCGCGGTTTTCAAGCGCTGTTGCTAAATCCGCGAAGGGGTAGGTGTTTTTCAGAACCAACCAAAATTTGGGGCTGCATTCCTTATCTCATAAGGCTTTGAAGGCATCGCCCCAAATTGGAGGTTCGCGGAATTCCTGAAAGGCTTACTGTCACTGATTTTCAGCGGATTTTTTAAATGGACTCTTGCACGCTCCAATGGCTAGGATGATAAAATTAAAGAGGTTCGCGGAAAAGTACCTTGAAAACCAAATACAGCAAGCCTTCCAGACAGAAGCCCTGGAAATCCACTAAAATCCCTATCAGGGATTGAAACCGGAAGAACCAGCAAATTGGCACGACGGGGAGCTGCTGGAAATCCACTAAAATCCCTATCAGGGATTGAAACTTTTGATGGAAGAACGATGGGGCCCACGTATTACTGTGCTGGAAATCCACTAAAATCCCTATCAGGGATTGAAACAGTTAATCGAGCTGATATCCGATTAGTTCGGTCAGTCACTGGAAATCCACTAAAATCCCTATCAGGGATTGAAACGCAATCAAGGGGGGAGATACTAGCCCTGAGCTATCAGACTGGAAATCCACTAAAATCCCTATCAGGGATTGAAACTTAAACCACAGTCCCCACACCAAGAGGCTAAGACTGGAAATCCACTAAAATCCCTATCAGGGATTGAAACGACTTGAAAGAGGCAGCTTTGCTTGCTGGATTAAAAGCCTGGAAATCCACTAAAATCCCTATCAGGGATTGAAACATCTTCACTCAACTGCAATACCCGAACACTGCGACTGGAAATCCACTAAAATCCCTATCAGGGATTGAAACTCATTGATTGAGCCATTGGAAGTCTCCTAACTGGACTGGAAATCCACTAAAATCCCTATCAGGGATTGAAACAGGAAGACAACGGCTAGAAGAGGAAGGGCACGGATGCTGGAAATCCACTAAAATCCCTATCAGGGATTGAAACTGATTTCTAAGGAGAACAGCTTTCCGTTTTCATCTTCAGGACTGGAAATCCACTAAAATCCCTATCAGGGATTGAAACGGGAAAGTAAAGAGCGGGAATCGACAAAAATTTCTCAACTGGAAATCCACTAAAATCCCTATCAGGGATTGAAACTAACCCTTCGTGCTTGGATTTGTTTGGATTTGTTCTGGAAATCCACTAAAATCCCTATCAGGGATTGAAACTCGGGCAAGCTTCTAGGGTCGATGTCGGCTCCAGAAGTGCCAACTGGAAATCCACTAAAATCCCTATCAGGGATTGAAACCGCCGCCAATCTGATCGAGGATATCTTTAAATGGCTGGAAATCCACTAAAATCCCTATCAGGGATTGAAACACCCCAGCTGCAACCTGAGTTTCACCACCAGAGCAATCAACCTGGAAATCCACTAAAATCCCTATCAGGGATTGAAACTCATTCCCCAGCAGTTGCCGGATCGATCCGTAGGCCTTGAAATCCACTGAAGCGATCGCTCTCTGGCAACAAGCACTTCCACAAATTTCTACAGCAGAAGACAGGGCAATAGTTCTCAATAATTTAGCGATCGCTTATCGGCAAATATGATTGCTGATATAAACTACAACCATCCAGCAGTTTGGTCGCCATTTATTCTCGTTGGCAATTGGCTTTAGAATGCCAGCCGCTTAATGTCCTAACACCAAGATGACCCAGCGAATACCATTAACTAGGTAATATCCTCCCATAACAATCAGTAGCCCACCGCCAATGCGGATAATCGCTTCGGAATACTTCAATAAAGCGCGGGTTTGTTTAGCTAATCCTGTAAATAGGCTGGCGAGGAAAATAACTGCACTTGTACCCAGTGCATAACTGACCATTGTCAGTGTGCTTTGAAACTGGGAACCTGTTGCGGCAGCAGCAGCTAGAACTGCAAATAATACAGGACTGCTACAGGGAGAACTTACTAGTGCAAAAGTCAAGCCGGCAGTGTAAGGCCCTGCGATCGGCAATTTCATGTTGGTTTCGGGTAAAGGTATGCGTATAATCCCTAAGAGAGTAAGCCCCATCACTACAATCACCGCACCAACTACGATATTGACGTAGCCACGGTAACCAACCATTACAGCTCCAGCAAAGGAAGAGAATAACCCCAACAGGCTGAGGACTGTAACCACTCCCAGAACAAACGCTCCTGCCTTCAGGAAGGCATCCCAGCGAGATGTAAACTCACGGGTGCCGATGTAGGTAAGGTTCACGCTTAGTAGACCGAGGTGGCAAGGTGAGACGCTACCAAACAGACCCCCGAGAAAAGCCAATATAAGCAAAAAAAGCGGGTTATTAGTATTTTGTGTAATTAGCCATTCCCTATACTTTTCTTCTAGGGGAAAGACGAAACTCTGGAGGGGCAAGAATAAGGCACTCCAGTTGATAAAACTGACCCCTATGATCAGTAGAATCGTTCCCACGAACAGCAGTCCAGGCAGCAAAAATTTTGAGTGCTTATGTCCAGCCAAAAATGAAACCAAATGTTTTGTGCGTGTCATTGTATTAGTTCATAAGTATTTGATGCTGAAGCCTTGAGATTCAGCGACCGAAATTGCGATCGCCTTTATAGTTCAGATAACTCAGCAAGTTTCGCCAATGAACACTCGCCTTGACAAGAAAGCTCACCATTAATTTCCCAATTCAGCACACTTGTGATACTCAATTTTTGGCAGAAGTCGGCTTGCGATCGCCTTGATAACCAGATATATCAGCCAGGTCTTGCAAAGACTGCATTCCTGGATATAGTTGATTATTAATCTCCCAAGTTGGAAAACTGTTGACATTAGCTT
>DATNPI010000499.1:0-3121 GCA_036703325.1 Coleofasciculaceae cyanobacterium | reverse complement strand
CTACTCCTTTCCCGGTCTAAGAATACCTATGCTGAGGTAGCAGGGGAGAGGGGAATAGGTCCTCTGGCAGAAAATGTGTTAGCTATGTCAAAACCCGCTTCAACAATAGAGGTATGTTTACGATATGCCGGATAAAAGATGACGCTCTTGTTAGCTTGACACCACGACTGTGAAAAAAATCCTTCTCATCGTTCATCAACAAGCCTCTAACCCTGGACTCGTTGGCCAAATTCTGACAAACAACGGTTATGAACTTGATATCCGTTGTCCGGCTATAGGGCAAGAACTTCCAACCACAATGGATAACCACGAAGGCACAATAATCTTCGGGGGGCCTATGAGCGCCAACGATAGTGAAACCTTACCATTTATCCGTACAGAACTCGATTGGATACCGACTGCTCTTTCTTCAGGTAAGCCGTACCTCGGAATTTGCTTAGGTGCTCAATTACTGGCGCGTGTGCTGGGGGCATCTGTTGCACCCCATCCTGAGGGTTTATCTGAAATTGGCTATTTTCCGATCGTGCCATCCAACTCAGCCGTTGATTATTTTGACTCTCCTAGATATGTCTATCACTGGCATTGTGAAGGATTTCAACTACCTAAAGGAGCACAATTGTTAGCGAAAGGTGAAATTTTTGAAAGCCAAGCCTTTCGTTACGGAGAAACTGCCTATGGTGTACAGTTTCATCCGGAAATGACGTTTGAAATGATAGACACTTGGACGACAGTCGGTGCGAAGATGCTGACATCTCCAGGGGCACAATCCCGTGAAGAGCAGATGCATCGATACTCTCTGTATGGGGGTGAATGTAAAACTTGGCTTCAAGGTTTTCTGTCCTCTTGGCTCAATACAACAAAATCAATAGTCTAGAAAACCCTTTATTAAGTAGCAACCTCTCAGAATCCTCGGTTTCCAATCCGAGGAGAAGTCAATTTAATATACTGGGCAAAGAAGTCTCTCCCTAGATTCTGAGTAGTTTTCGCCTTAGAGTTTTGGGAAAAAAGCCCTGACTCCCACATGGATAAGAAAGAAAGCCCTATCAAGTTGCATACGCCTACCCAAACCTTTCAAGTTGATTCCTTATCAGTAAACCTCTACAACGGTGAACCTGAACTAGCTCACGACGTGGCACAACTCGTGCAAAACTATTTGCAGGATGCTCTCAGCCGACAAGGTACAGCAACGGTAATCTTGGCAACAGGCAACTCACAAATCAAATTTCTCGAAGCTTTGATTAATTTGGGAGGGGTGGATTGGTCTAAGGTTACCCTTTTCCATCTGGACGAATATCTAGGGATTGATGCCAATCACTCTGCCAGTTTTCGTCGCTACTTGCAGGAGCGGGTAGAAAATCTGGTAAAACCTAAGCAGTTTCACTACATTGAAGGTGATGCATTGCAACCGTTGGCAGAATGTGAACGCTACAGCAAACTCCTACAAGCACAACCCATTGACCTTTGTTGCCTAGGTCTTGGAGAAAACGGACACTTGGCTTTTAACGAACCATCCGTAGCTGATTTCAATGATACTCAAAGCGTGAAACTAGTAAAGTTAGACAAGTCTACGCGCCTTTATCAGGTAGACGGCGGTCATTTCCCTTTTCTGGAAGCTGTACCGCAATATGCTTTCACGCTGACTATTTCGATGATTTGCTCGGCTAAAAAAATTCTCTGCCTTGCACCCGGTAAACGTAAGGCATCTGCGGTAAAGGAGATGTTGCAGAGAGCGATTGTCCAAGGTTATCCAGCTTCTATACTCCGGACACAAGCTCAAGCCACGTTATTTCTGGATTCCGATTCAGCTAGTTTGATCTAAACTGATGCGAGAGTGATACAAGCTTCTGAAACGTCTTGACGGTTACCAATTGCGGCAATCCGCACCTCTAGCTATCATGTCTAACGTTTAAGATCGAAATGTGGATTGGGTTTACAAAAAACACCCTGCCTTTCTTGTCAACTAGAACCTTGTACAGACAAGGAAAATAGGAATATCAAAACATGACTAATAAAGTACAAAAAACGGAAGCAGAGTGGAAACAGCAGCTCACGCCTGAACAGTTCCAAGTTACTCGAAAGAAGGGTACAGAAAGAGCGTTTACAGGCAAATATCACGACTATAAAGAGCAAGGAATCTACAAGTGTGTCTGCTGTGGAACTGACCTATTTAGCTCTGAAACCAAGTACAATTCAGGAACTGGTTGGCCTTCTTTCTGGGCACCACTTAAGGACGAGAACGTAAAACTTGAGGAGGATGGCAGTTTGTTTATGCGACGAACCGAAGTCCTGTGTGCTGCGTGTGATGCTCACCTCGGTCACGTCTTTAACGATGGTCCTGCACCGACTGGTCAACGCTATTGCATGAATTCAGCCTCTCTCAATTTTGAGAAAAAGAACTGAATGGGTTTTTGAAGGATAGCTAATTGCTAATGGGAAAAAGGCAATTAGCTAACACTGACATCTGGTACCATTTCCAATAAGGCTGTTCTCTAGCCTCACCGGAATAGGAGAATTACTCAGCATTAATGCGATCGCGCACATTTTTCAGCGCTTGCCGTACCTGCTCAAAACCCGTCCCGCCGTAACTATTACGTGCCGCGACAACTTGAGTCGGCGCGATCGCATCATAAACATCTTCCTCAAAAGCTGGGTGCAATTCCTTCCATTCCTCCAGACTCAAATCCTTGAGCAACTTACCGCTACCCAGGCAGGTTCTGACAACCTTACCCACCAAGTTATAAGCTTCCCGGAAAGGAACGCCCCGTGCTGCCAGATAGTCGGCAACATCAGTGGCGTTGGAGAAGTCTTCAGCAACCGCTTCTGCTAAACGTTCGCTCTTGAATTCCAGCCCCTCGCCTAATAGAATCGTCATCGCTTCCAAGCACCCTTGAACCGTCTTGACGCTATCAAAGAGAGCTTCTTTATCCTCTTGCAAATCTTTGTTGTAAGCCAGAGGTAGCCCCTTCATCAACACCAACATGGCTTGCAGATGACCGAAGACACGACCAGTCTTACCTCGTACCAGTTCCGGCACATCAGGGTTTTTCTTTTGGGGCATGATGCTGGAACCCGTGGAACAGCTGTCTTTGAGGGTGACAAAGCCAAATTCCTGGGACGCCCA
>DATNPI010000604.1:0-5554 GCA_036703325.1 Coleofasciculaceae cyanobacterium | reverse complement strand
ACGAAGGCGTGAGGAGATCCACTGCTGGTGGTCGAACTCCCTACCACCGTCCCCACATTGTTAATCGCTTTGGCTATGCTAGAAGTACCCCCAAGGGTGCCCAAGTCAGTCTCGATGCCGTTTTTCCACAATACTGCACGCTGCTTAAAAGACCCGCTTTGCGAATAGCCAACCACCAGTCCCCTGTTATTAATGCTGGTGGCAATGCTAAAGTTGCCTAATTTACGCATCTTGCCGCTTTCCCACAAGAAGGGGTGTGACAAGCGATCGCCAATCGCCGAAACGCCAACTACTTTCCCCGCAGCGTTAATACCTCTGGCGCTGCTGACCTGATCGCCAGAAAGGGTTCCCAAGCCAGTTACCTTGTCGTTTTGCCATAAGGCGGCATGCATAGACCCACTACTGTTGGATGAATCACCAACCACCTGCCCTGCATTATTAATGGCATAGGCAAAGCTGTAACTGCCGCCTAAGCTTTTCAATGCAGTCATCTGACCTTTGTTCCATAAAAAGGCATGCCTCGCACCGCCGTCTGGGTCATTGCTGGTGTCCGACTGACCCACCACTTTCCCAGCGTTGTTAATGCTGAAGGCGTTACTGGATTTGCCACCAAGAGTGCCCAAGTTAATCATTTTGCCCTTTCCCCACAAGAAGGCGTGCCGCACAAAAGACTTGTTGGAGGTTTTGATAGTCGAAGAACCAACGACTTGTCCTGCGTCGTTGATACCATTCGCTTCACTATAAGTACCGCCGAGAGTGCCTAGGTTAGTGACGGTATAAGAAAAACTTGTGAAGGCGTTGCCAACAGACATGGAGCTTCCCACGCCAAGAACCATTGCGACAGCTAACCCAGTTGACAATTTTTTCAAGAGAAGCGTTGTCATAAACTAACTAGAACCTCCAATAAAGAACGGAATCCAAAACGATGAAGAACACGCTCACACACCTAAGATATAAAAGGATTTCTGAATCTTAAATAACCACTTATTTTCTAGATGCAGCAGCTATTTTTTGGCATAAATTTTCATGCCAGATCGAGTTCAAAGCTCAACTGAACTGCAATCTATCCAAACAAAAATCTATCCAAAAAAATATGAATGCCAACGCTAGTAATAAGCAGCGCACACTTATTACTAGCGTCATCCCTATGCCTAGGACGACTAACTAGCAGAAAGAGTGTAGATTCAAGACTTGTGAATTCCTATAATAAACTTACCCACTTCCGCGAATTTTCTTATCACCCTCTCTGAAAAATTAGAGCAGCGTGTAGTGCAACGCTCGATTCTTGTAAAGCTTTCTATATCTAATTAGGTCTTTGATATACAAGTGTTTGCATCTGTCCTGACAATCCTAAAACCCACCTCGTTCGCGCCTGCTATCGCTTGTATTTATCTATTCCGCAGGCGATAATAGGAAAGATGAGATAAAAAACAAGAGAGAGTCTTTGCCAGAAACAAGCTGCTAGGCAAAAAAACTTGTATTTGCTACTAATTCCAAACTCTCGTCAATAACCCAACGCTGACCTTCGGTACAGCGTGGGCTTGCAAAAGCCCTTATTGATTAGCCTCAGTCCTAGACTACGTTGTTAACGAATGCATAGGTACCTTTAAGTACTTCCCAAGCTTGAAGCGCTACGGTTTTGTATTAAACATCTTCAATGGGTAGAAGAAGTGTACAAAACATCTGAAACCATTAACAACATTGGCGATGGGAACCACTCGAAAGAGTCGAACTTTATCTAGTTCAAATCAAATGACAAAAGTTCTAGTAGTTAACAAGTACGGTAGACCGTTAATGCCGACTACACCTCGTAAAGTACGAGTCTTGTTGAAGGAAGGTAAAGGGAAGATTTTTACCAGAAGACCTTTCACAATTCAATTGCTTTACGGATGTCGAGGTTATACGCAACCTGTAACGTTAGGCATCAATGCAGGTTACAAGACAATTGGTTATTCAGTCATCAGTGAAAAAGAAGAATTAGTAGGAGGTGAATTTAAACTTCTCGAAGGAATGTCAGAGCGTATTACTGAGAGGCGCAAGTATCGAGTTACTCGACGTAATCGCCTAAGACATAGAAAACCTAGGTTTAATAATCGTAAGCGTAAAGAAGGATGGCTAGCACCTAGTATTCAGCATAAATTTGATTCTCATATCAAATTAGTTGAGAGGATTAAGTCTAGACTTCCTATTACAAAAGTTGTTGTTGAAACAGCGAAGTTTGACATTCAGAAGATTAACAATCCTCAGATTTACGGTGAACAGTATCAACAAGGTGAGCAATACGGATGGAAAAACCTAGCAAGTTATATTCGACATCGAGATAACTATGAGTGTCAAAATCCTGATTGTAAAAACAAATCTGAGCAGAAAATCTTACAGGTACATCACATTGGGTTTTGGGAAGAAGACAGAAGCGATAGACCTTCTAATCTGATTACTCTTTGCTCGAAGTGTCATACTCCGGCTAATCATAAGAAAGGCAAACTGCTTTACGGATGGCAACCTAAGCTTAAGTCATTTAAGGCTGAAACCTTCATGACGATTGTTTACCGCAAGTTAGTAGAGACACTTAATGCAGAAGAGACCTATGGTTACATCACTGAAGTCAATAGAGAAGCTTTAGAACTACCAAAATCTCATCATAATGATGCTTTTGTTATTGCGGGTGGTAAAAACCAAGTTCACTGTCAACCACTTAATCTCGAACAAACCCGAAGAAATAGACGCTCTCTTGAGCAGTTTTATGACGCAAAGTATATAGATGTAAGGACGGGTGAGAAGTCCACAGGTTCAATTTTGTTTTCAGGTAGACGTACTCGAAACAAAAACTTAAATAGTGGAAATTTTAGAATTTATCGAGGTCAAAAACTCAGTCAAGGTAGACGCTCGATTAGAAAGTCTCGCTATCCTTATCAGCCAAACGACTTGGTTAAATTTGAAGATCAAGTGTATCGAGTTAGGGGAATGCAGAATTTAGGTACAAGAGTTGCCCTATATGCTGAGACAAACTTAACTATTGATGTTAGGAAAATTCAGCCTTATCTATGGAGGAAAGGAATTTGTGAGGTGTTGTAATCGGCTGACCGCAATTCATCTCAACGCTGACTCTTACGAGTACAGCGTGAGGCTTCTTGCGGAGGAAGCTAAACGTTTGAGGGTAATCAATCACTATCCCGTCAGCATCGACCGGGAGTTTCGCGGTAAATCCTCTAAATAAGGCTTCATACATATACTCCCCACATTGAGAGTGACGCTCTAAATAGGTGTACCGCTGTCCCGCAGCCTTCAGTTCCATCTCAGGTACGGCAATATAGGCAACACTCAAGCCAGATGACTCGCCAGGTTTTAAACCCATGTGTTGAATTGCCAGTAACTTGGTGAACGGTGTTGCTGAGATATCCACCTCAAAACAATCGGCTCTCCCGTACTTATGGTGATGATTAGAGCTGATTAATTCGTTCAAATGAACAGCTTGCTAGGGAATTGCTTCTGCCCCATACCCCATGCCCCATGCCCAAAAAAGGGGTTTTCCACCAAAAATACGGGAGAACCAAACTCCCTTATCGTCCTGCACTAAGCGCAGATGCTCTAATCCGCGAGCACTCCAGGGAACCCACATTACGTTACGTTCCATAACATGGTCAACCCAATCTTTTCCTGGTGAGAATCATAGTTAGGAATTAAACAGTTATTACTTGAAGTTTTAATTAGAACGCTCAAACTATCAGGCTATGCATAAATTAACTTTAGAGTGGCACGAAGCTGGTCAGCTCAGACGAGAAACCATTCATCACGAACAGCGTAGTAAGTATCCAGGGACTGTACGGCTTGGTCGTGACCCAGTACGGTGCGATTTGGTTTTCAGTGACCCCACTGTATCCGGGCTGCACGTCGAAATCTTCTTTAACCCTTCAACGCAAGCTTTTGCCCTGCGAAACCTCCGCCCTACTAATCCCCCACTAGTAGATGGGCAGCCAATTTCCCAGGAGGAAGCCCCTTTAAGTCAAGGCAGCACGATTTATTTAGGGCAACTAGCGCTGACAGTTGCAGCTGTTTCTCTCGCTGTACCCAACAAAGGTATTCCGCCAACAATTTTGGTTTCACCGCAAGCACTCGCAGCAGCCAATCAGCCTGCCCCTGATGTTGTCTCCTATGGCTTGCAGTGTCCCAATTGCGGTCGAGTTGCTCCTTATGAGCGGATGGATTTGGGATGTCAATGGTGTGGCGTTTCCCTGGCGGCAGCGGCAAGTATTTTAATAACCCACAACAGTAATTAGAGCTAAAAACCTATGAATTCTGCACCCTTGCGAATTCAGTTAAGCTGGGACGATCCAGCCACGGGAGACCGACGAGAACCGATGCTGAGCATCCCAATTGCCCTAGGGCGTGACTTCAATGGGATGCCAGCCCAGATGCGGGGGAGTCCTGTCTCCCGGATGGTGCTCGATAGTCTTGAGGTCTCTCGCTTCCATGCCTTAATTGAGGCAGACGGTGGGGGGTTGGTGGTTACTGACCAAAACAGCCGCAACGGTACGTTTGTTAATGGCACTCTGATCATTTCGAATAACCGTGCATCTTTGGCAAATGGCGACACGCTACAAGTTGGTCCCTACCAAATCATTGTGACCTTTGGTACGAGGACGCAGCAATCCCCCCCTTCTGGCAATTCGCAGATTTTCTTTAATCCAAATACACAGTTACCAGACCCCAACCAACCGTCACCGCCGCCAGTTGTACCAGTCGGAAATAATTTTCCCCCACCCACATTTCAGGCCTCTGAAGTTGCTGTGCAAGACCTGCATGCTACTGGATTGTCGGTGGATGAAGTGGATTACGCAACGGTTGGGGCGGGGTTGGGTAGTTTTATCTGGGTGGATTTTTTGAGAATTTACGGCGTTAAAAGCAGTCAGATTGCCGCTTTGGGGATTGACCCACAGCCTTATAGTCGTTATAAGCAGCTTTGCCTGAGTTCGCAAATTCCTCTTCATGAGCGGTTGCGGTCTAATTCTGATTCTTGCCCTGATAATATTTGGGGCTGGCCTAGCTATGCGATACGGGAGGCATGGCACGATTTAGGCCGGGGGCGTTTGGGGGCATCGTTAGGATATCTGTGGCAGGTGTTTTCTGAGCCAACATTTGCCCAAACCTACACGCCTCGTGCGGGTAATGTGTTTGATTCGCTGGATCGGGAAGCGAAGCGAATTGGCTGGGAGCAGATTTTTCGTTACGGAAGTGTCCGTTCGATTCGGAAAACTACGGATGGGCGTTATGCGATCGCCTATTCCCGGACTCGCACCGGACGCCGTGACCATGCTTTCCTAATTGCCCGCTATGTCCACCTGGCAACAGGCTATCCGGCGATTAAGTTTCTCCCAGATTTGCAAGCGTATCGGGAGAAAACTAAGGATTTTAAGTCGGTGGTGAATGCCTATGAACCGCATGATCATGTTTACGAACATTTAGAGCAATATGGCGGTACCGTGATGATTCGCGGTCGCGGGATTGTTGCCTCGCGAATTGTACAGCGAGTGTATGAGGCACGGCAGCACAACCA
>DATNPI010000436.1:0-9185 GCA_036703325.1 Coleofasciculaceae cyanobacterium | reverse complement strand
TCTCACTTTGGCATCGTGACATGAGCCTCCTCAGCGTCACGCCAGCACTGCCAACTCCCTTTGATTGGATATCCGTGGAAGCGCTTGCTCGACAGCCGTGGAACAATCAGATTTGGGAACTTGGGGTGCTGGCGGTGATTGCGATCGCGCTGATAGACAATCCCCAGTTTTGGTTAACTGCGATCGCTTTGGTACTTTCCTTATTTTTTGCGCGGGTTCTGTCCGTCCAATGGGGTCGGATTTTACAGTATTTCTACCCCACCTCGTTCAATGCCAATGAGCCACTCTTTAATCACGATATCAGCCTCTATGTCTTTAGCTTTCCTGTCTGGCAACTGTTGGATTTTTGGCTGGGAGGGCTGTTTGTCTTTTGTTTAGTGGCGACATTGCTGATTTATCTACTGGCAGGAGATAGTTTCTCCCAGGGGAAATTTCCAGGATTTTCTCAAAGCCAACTGCGTCACTTGTATGGGCTAGGAAGCGGGATGGCGGTGATGGTCGCTGTCCGTTATTGGCTCTCCCGCTACGAATTACTGTATTCTGCTCGTGGCGTTGCCTACGGTGCTAGTTATACTGATGTCACCGCCCAGTTGCCAATCAATACAGGTCTGAGCATCTTAGTAGCAGCGATCGCTCTCTTCTTGCTCTTGAGAACAATTTTCTGGTTCCGGCATCCCAAGAAAAGCGCTCAGACGGCATTGGTAGCATTGGGACTGTGCCTGGTGGTGGGAATAGCAGGTGTGGTTGTACCAGCAGCGGTGCAACGCTTTAGTGTTCAACCGAATGAACTAGCACGGGAACGACCTTACATCCAGCGCAGCATTGCCCTCACTAGGCAAGCGTTTGATCTAGAAAATATTGACGTTCAAACCTTTGACCCAAAGGGTCAGCTCACTTATGCTGACATTCAGTCAAACGACCTGACAATTGAGAATATCCGCCTTTGGGATGAGCGCCCTCTCTTAGAAACCAATCGTCAGTTGCAGCAAATCCGTCTCTATTACAAGTTTCCTGACGCCGATATTGATCGGTACAGCGTAAAAACAGATGTTGGTATAAACAAGCAACAAGTTATCATTGCCGCTCGTGAGTTAGACTACAACGCGGTGCCCCAACAGGCGAAGACCTGGATCAATAAACACTTAATCTATACCCACGGCTATGGCTTTACCGTCAGCCCAGTAAACCAAGTCGGTGCTGGTGGATTGCCAGACTATTTTGTCAAAGATATTGGTACCGATGCCGAGGACAATAGTGCCTTAAAGACATCAGATGAAAATATTCGAGCGAGTATTCCCATTGGCAAGCCCCGAATTTACTACGGCGAAATCACCAACAACTACGTGATGTCGTCAACGAAAGTAAACGAGTTGGACTATCCCAGTGGCGACGAAAATGTTTACAACACCTATGACGGAAAAGGGGGTGTGCGCTTAAGTTCCTGGTGGCGACGGTTGTTGTTTGCTCAATATTTAAAAGACTGGCAAATGCTACTGTCTCGAAACATCACTTCTGAGAGTAAACTCCTATTCCGTCGTAATATTAACCAACGCATCCGTGCGATCGCTCCTTTTCTGCGCTACGACAGTGACCCTTACCTGGTGACGGCCAATGTCGGTGACGCCAATGATGCCCAGACTCAGAACTACCTCTACTGGATTGTCGATGCCTACACCACCAGTAGGCGTTACCCTTATTCAGACCCAGGCAAGAACGAATTCAACTACATCCGTAACTCAGTCAAAGTCGTCATCGATGCCTATCACGGTGATGTCGATTTCTACGTTGCCGACCCTCAAGACCCAATCATTCAAACCTGGAGTGTCATTTTCCCCAAACTCTTCAAGCCCTTGGACACCTTGCCAGCTACTCTACGCAGTCATATTCGGTATCCACAGGACTTTTTCAGCGTCCAATCCGAGCGATTGCTGACCTATCACATGACCGATCCCCAGGTGTTCTATAACCGGGAAGACCAGTGGCAGATTCCCCAGGAGATTTACGGCGACAAACCCCGTGCGGTGCAGCCATATTACCTGATCATGAAACTGCCAACAGCCCAGTCAGAAGAATTTATCCTACTCCTTCCCTTCACGCCCACCCAGCGTACCAACTTAATTGCCTGGTTAGCAGCGCGTTCAGATGGCGAGGAATACGGCAAGTTGTTGCTCTACCAGTTTCCCAAACAGCAACTGCTCTACGGAACCGAGCAAATCGAAGCCTTGATTAACCAAGATCCAGTCATCTCCCAGCAAATTTCGCTATGGAATCGCCAAGGGTCACGGGCGCTTCAGGGGAATCTGTTGATCATTCCAATTGAGCGATCGCTCCTTTATGTCGAACCTTTATACCTGGAAGCTGAACGCAATAGCCTGCCGACATTAGTACGGGTGATTGTGGTTTACGAAAACCGTATCGTCATGGCAGAAACTTTAGACCAAGCTCTCCAGGCGATCTTCCAACCAGCTCAACCAAAGACACCGGCAATTGTCCGCCCAGTAGAGCAACCAGCTCAGCCATAAAGCGATCGCCAACTCTTCAATCTACTTTACGCTTTTTTACAATTCCCTTACAGAATCGCAGAATCAATTGAGCCAATTTGGTATGAGACAGTGAGGAGAATCAGATGAGAAGTGCACTCAAGCAATGTTCAGTGATTGTGATCGGGGTTGTTGCTGCCATTACTTCGGTAGTTAGCCCTGCCTTGGCAGAATTACCGCTACAAGTTGGTGTCTATAGACTGGGGTCTAAATATATTCAAATCGCTCAAACTGGAAGTCGAATGTGTTTCCGAGGATTTTCGATTCATGGAGCTACAACAGCATCTATTTCTCCCGATTGGGAGAATCCAGGATTTTACTTAATTAATGGATTTGATGATACAGTATTTCACCAATCTGAGATAGATACCATCCTATTTGGCTCAAGAAACCAACTAGTGTCCTATTCAGCGGACTATGAGTTCCCCCGCGATTTAGGAGAGGATTTACAACGGTGTCTCAAATCGCAACAACCCTTCTTTGAGCGAGTATCAGGGGGTCGTGGAGAGTAAGCCTCAGTCGCCTCACCACATTGAGCATCGTTGACCCTAGCTCTCTTCTGTCACAAAAGGGCGGCGAGGAACCCCCCGTCAATAAGAGCGGGGGAGGAATCGCCGCGCCGCCCGTCAGTTGTTAGTTGTGAGTTATCAGTAGACTTCGACGAACTTTTATTGCTAGTAATTAAACTAAAAAATACAACTGACAACTGACGACTGACAAAAATACGTGAAATCCCCCGTATGAGAAAGCGGGGGATGAGCTTAAGGAATTTTCCATAACCTAATTGTTTTATCAGCACCTCCACTAGCAAGAATCGAACTATCAGGACAAAACGCTAGGGAACAAACCGACTCTGAATGCCCTGTAAAAATGTCAATTAGCTCTCGTGTAGTAGCATTCCACAGTTTGATCGTTTTGTCATAACTACCAGTAGCGAAGAACCGCCCATTAGAACTGAAAGCAACAGAACTAATTTCTTCTGAATGCCATGTAGCCGTACCAACTTCTTTCCCTGCATTCACACTCCATAAGGTGAATGCACCTTTCAAGCCACCACTGACGAAGAGCTGTCCCTTGGCATCGAAAGAGACTGACCTGGGTGCCGAAGGTGCAACGAAGATGCTTTCCTCACCCGTGTCCAGTTTCCAGAGTCTAATCGTGACATTTGCCGCACTAATCAGAGTTTGTTCGACGGGGCTGAAAGCAAGCGCACTGATGGCGTCTGAATGCCCGTTGAGAGTAGAAATTTCTTGCCAAGTAGCTGTATTCCACAGCTTAATTAGTTTGTCGCCTCCGCCACTGGCAAGGATTTTTCCATCACTACTGAAAGCAACGGTTCTCACGCCTTGTGCCAACAAACTGCCTTGAGAATGCCCAGTTAAGGTTCGGATTTTACCCCGGTTTGACTTAAGAAAGTCAGTTAACTTCCAAATTCTAATCGTATTATCAGTACCACCACTGGCAATGAACTTTCCATTAGGACTGACAGCAATCGAGGTAACTGCTGATTCAGACCAATTACCTGTATGTCCCATAAGAGTTCTGATGGCTTTCCCACTAGTCAGGCTCCATAGTCTAACTGTATCGTCCCCACCACTGATAAGAGTCTCTCCGTCAGGACTAAATGCAACCGCAGTAACTGGAAATGTATGTCCATTGAGAATTCCTATCTGCTGGCATTGTCTTACATTATTCATACTGCTTTCCCGGACTTTTATTAAGCCAGAAAATTACAATTACTTGTCTATTAAGTTAGAGCATTCACTTTTAGGCAACATTAGCTACTTCATTGAAATTATCAGCTCAACTGGCTGCCCATAAAAAGACCTTTCTTATAAAGAGAGAAAAGGTTCTGAAAAGTCTAAAGTTCACCTAGCCGCTTCAGAGTCTTCAGGTAAGGCTTATCTATTAAGGTTGACAGATAGAACTATAGACGGATGCTGCTCGTGATTTGCTCTCCAACATTTTAGCTTTGACTCTGTAGCGATCAAGATTTGTCAGGCAAGAACCAATAAAGACTTCATAAAGATAAAGGTGTTATGAAAGTTTTATGATCTGAACGCCTTCTCGCAATATTAACATTCGTTAAATGGTGTGAAGCAAAATGATTAGCCTAGGCGTATACCGGGTGAACGCACACATAGAATTACTCATCTCATCTACCCAGTTGGTGTCTATTGCCTCTTAGACAAATAGGAGCGATCGCACTTAGAAATGTTACTTTAGTTTTTATTGGTAGCCAAATTTTAATTAGTTGAGGAGATAGCAAGAATGGCAGAAACAAAACCGGATGTCATAGAGACTGCCCAACAAGCATTCGAACACTTTACTCAAGGTTTGGCAACTGGCAAGTGGGAACCGTTCCTGGATACGTTAACGGAAGATTTCACGTTTTGGTTTCCAGTGGGTGTCTACAAAGGACTAAACGTCGGTAAAGCAAGGGCATCGGCTTTCTTTCACTATGTTTCTGAAGTAATGAACGAAGGGCTGACAGTGACTTTGCAACGCGTCACTAGCAATGAGACGACGGTGGTGTTCGAGTTTCGTTCTGAGGGATACTTGCGAGGGACGCCTTACCAGAACCAAACAGCTGTCTCTTTCGATGTTCGGGGCGACAAGATTTGTAGTTACCGGGAGTACCTAGCGATTGTTGTTCAACCAAAGGCGGATTAATGTCAACTCCAGTGACCTCGTTATTGTATGTTTTTGTTCATAGTTCATGGTTCATGGTTACGACTATTCTTTTTGGAACTATGAACCCTGAGCGATATATGCATATGAACCCTAATATAGATGCGATCGCTGTTGCCAGCGGACATGATAGTAATTGAGATGACAATTTAAGGCAGTGTCTCTTTAGCCAACATCGACTCTTTAACAGCTTGCTTTAGCTCTGCTTCTGTGCATTGATATAAATCCCGCAGGCGGAATACCTGCCATACCTCCATCATTGGCGTTGTCCTACCCTTTTCCCAGTTGCGGATAGAAGATTGGGCGCAGTTTAGTTCACTCGCTACGTCAATGATTCTCAGCCCTGCCCGTTTTCTCAAGGCTCTCAGGTTCATAGCTGACTGAACATTCTCAGTAGATTTGTGTTAAGTGTTAGCGCTAAAACTTGACAATTGACATTTAGTATGACAGGACACTTTAATTTTGGTTGAAGACGTGTTAATGCATTTCCTCCATGAGATTAGCTAACGCACTTCACTAAATTCTTTATGGATACCCCCTAATCATGCCACATAACAGTAACGTCAACGATTCTACGCCAACGACTCATGGGGTCGCCTATAAAGAACGCTTGAAAAGCTGGGCGATCGTTCGTATTCATCCCAATAAGGAACAAACTATTGTTGATCGATTCCGCAGTCGGTCTGATGCTGACGGTCGCTTGCAGTGTTTACGTCAGAGCCTTCCCGACGTGTCCTTCTTAGTGGTCTTTGATCGTCAACAAGCTTCCGAATGAGAAATAACTTCTCCTTCAACGGTAGAATAAGTTGTCAGTGGAAATAGCCAGTTCAAGTAGAGGCGCGATTAATTGTGTCTCTACTACGTTACGGCTAGTAGGTAAGTCCTAAGTCTGAAAATTTAGTCTAGATTTGGGCGACACCTACTTGCCAAGTCATACTCATTATGAGTACACTATAACTCATAACGAGTGCGACTTTACCCTATAAAGGAACAAGATAGATGTTGAAAAATCGTGAAGGTGAAAGAGTTCCCAACGTCACTTTCAGGACTCGCAGTAACGATCAATGGGTTGAGGTCACAACAGATGAGCTTTTTGCGGGTAAGACGGTAATTGTCTTTTCGCTACCCGGAGCCTTTACACCCACTTGTTCATCTACACACGTACCGGGTTACAACGAGTTGGCTAAGACATTCAAAGAAAATGGTGTTGATGACATTATCTGCATGTCAGTCAACGATACCTTTGTCATGAATGAATGGAAGAAAACTCAAGAGGCAGACAACATCACGTTCATTCCCGATGGCAACGGCGAATTCACACAGCAGATGGGAATGCTCGTTGACAAGGACAACTTAGGCTTCGGGAAGCGGTCATGGCGTTATTCAATGTTAGTGACCGATGGTGTAATCAAAAAGATGTTTATTGAACCCGAAGTTGAGGGCGACCCCTTTGAGGTGTCCGACGCTGAGACAATGCTCAAATACATCAACCCAGAAGCGGCTAAGCCACAATTAGTTTCACTGTTCACCAAAGTAGGTTGTCCTTTCTGCGCCCGCGCTAAGGCATCTCTCAAGGAACGTGGAATTGATTATGAAGAAATCGTCTTGGGCAAAGATATCACCACTCGCTCGTTACGGGCTGTTACTGGTGCAACAACGGTTCCACAAGTATTCATCGATGGAAAGCTAATCGGTACTTCTGAGGCTCTAGCTGAATACCTGAGTAATCAGCAGGTAGCGGTGGCAAAATAGGATGGATTGGTAGGAGCGGAGTTGGCGAAGAGGCTTGGCTGCTAGCTAATTTCGCTCCGTATCTAAAACTCTTAAGTGCGCGATCGCCTATCTCCACATTAAAGTTGCGATCGCTACCCTTCGGTAACGCACCTGATTGCGCCTACTCTAGCGCCAAACCTCGATGCTATGGTTATGCCCAGCGAGTAAGCTCTGTCCATCGGGAGCGAACGTGAAATCAGAATTAACCTCAATCGTGCGGATTTTTTTTGGCAATCGCCAATTCCACAACTGAAGCCCCCTGCTGCCATCATGCATGGCTAGCGTTCGTCCGTCTGAACTGAAAGCAAGGCGATTAATATATTTCAAATCGGGGATAGTGCGGATGATCTGACCTGTTTTGAAGTTCCAGAGTTTGACGCTATTGTCAGCGCTGCTACTGGCTAGGAACTGACCATCTGGACTGATGGCAAGGCGGGTAACTGTGGCGGAATGGTTCATCAAGGAACGTATCCGTACCCCCGTGCGTGCGTTCCACAAGCGAATACTATTGTCATTGCTGCCAGTGACGAGAATCTGACCATTTGGACTCAACAGAGGCGGTGCGGAGGAATCTGCGAAATCTGAAAGTGTGCGGACAACTTGCCCAGTTGTCAGGTTCCAGAGTTTGACCGTTGTGTCGCCCATGCCATATGAGAGAGTATTAGGTGAACTTATGCTAACTAGGCTCTCTCCATCCGAACTGAGGAGCAACCGATAAACTGGCTGTGAGTCTGTGAGAGTACGAATGAGTTGTCCCGTTTTCAGGTTCCACAGTTTAATCGTTTTGTCAGAACTACCACTGATTAAGGTTTGACCATCGGGGCTAATCGCGATCGCATGAACGGCATAGGTATGTCCGGTGAGAGTGCGGATTAGCTCCCCGTTCCCGTTCCAGAGCTTGATGGTTTTATCGGACATCGCCGCCGCTAAAATCTTCCCATCGGGAGTAAAGGCGACCTGATGAGCAATGTCACCGACAAGGGCGTTCGGATCGTCGGGTTCTTGATTGCGATGCTCCTCAATTGCAAGCAAGGCCTCGGATACCCCGCCCTCAACAAGAGTCTTGATTTGTTTTCCTGTTTGCAGGTTCCATAGGGTCAGATTGCTACTACCGCCACCACACACACTCTGGACATAGCCGTGAACCCCAACCGCAAGGGTTTGGCTATCGGGACTAAATGCCTGAGATGTAATGGAAAAGCCAGTGCAGGTAGGTTCTGGTGTCGGTGCGCCAAGGGGTCTTAAGGTTTGAACCAGTTGAGCCTTTTCCCAAGACTTTGCTGTTGAGGTTTCCTGAGGTGTAGCGGCTAAGGCATCAAAACCGGGATGATGCAGTGAATGTAAGGTGGTTGCTGTCAGAAAACTAAGTAGGAGGAGGACAAGTGGAGCGAACTTCGCTACTGTACGTTGCATTTTTGTGTGGAGTCAGTATCGTTTCAGTATCCTAGAAGGATTTTCCTACCACTGAGGTTCCCGGAGGGCGCACTAGACATGAGTTGAGGATTAGGCGATCGCTTCTGTTTGAAATCAAGGCTGCGTCTCTTCACTGCGCATTGATTCTTTAACAGCTTGCACTAGCTCTTCTTCTGTACATTGATACAAATCACGCAGGCGAAATACTTGCCAAAACTCCAATGTTGGCGTTGACCTACCCTTTTCCCAGTTGCGGATTGAGGATTCGGAGCATTGTAGTTGACGCGCTACCTCAACGGCACTGAACCCTGCGCGTTCTCTTAAGGCTCTCAAATCCATAGCTGACTACGCGCTCCAATCCCAAAAGCGTTAAATTTTCCCGTTAAATATTGACGGATAGGGAGAGTTTGCTCTCTAATCATGATCAAACAGGCGTTAGTCTATCCCCGGCAGAGACTTACTAACGCCCTTTCCTTTGTTCCTTACGGATAAACTAATCATGCCACACAATACTAATCGCAGTGCTTACAGAAAACGCCTTGAGCATTGGGCGATCGCTCGTCTTCTGCCGAATATGCGGCAGATCATTGTAGACCGATTCCGCAGTCGGTCTGATGCAGATGGTCACTTGCAGTGTCTACGTCAGCTTATCCCTCATGCTTCCTTTGTGGTGGTTTTTGACCTTGAACCTGACATAGAAGTAGCAACCAACTCTCCTGCAAGCTGCTGCAACCCGGATTGACCCCACCCCCAACCCCACCCCCAAGC
>DATNPI010000430.1:0-1961 GCA_036703325.1 Coleofasciculaceae cyanobacterium | reverse complement strand
CTAGTGGTCTGTCAAGATAGAATTGACGGGTAGAGACGCTTGAGTTTAATGCGAGCATCTTCGGTGGTAAAACGCCAATCAACTTTGGAGCTTTTGCTATTGCGCTGTGTTTCCCAGGCGGCTACCTGTTGCTCAAGAGATTCTTGGTTAGGAATACGTTGGTCAAGGCACTGACGGCTAAGAACAGAAAGCTCAATTTCAGCGATGTTGAGCCAACTGCCATGCTTGGGAGTGTAATGAAATTCGATACGTTCAAGAATTCGTTTCGCCTCAGTGGGTTCAAAAGCCTGGTAGAAAGAAGAAGGTCTATGAGTATTGAGGTTATCCAAGACCAGACGAATGCAGACCGCATCAGGGTAAAGTACATCCACAACATCTCGCATGAAATAAGCCCAGTCCACCTTAGTTCTGTGGTCAGTAACTTTGATATGTCGCCGTCCTTGTAAAGGTTCACAGCAGATAAACAGGTTAGACACACCATTGCGCTCATATTCATAATCGTAGGACTGGGGATGCCCCGGTCTGAGCGGCAGGGGTTTTCGGGTTTCTTCTACCAGTTGCTTGCTGGTTTCATCCATACAAACAACGGGGTAACGAGAGTCGTAGGGACGGGTGTAAACATCCAACACATCTTCCATACAGCAAACAAATTCTGCATTAGCTTCCGGCGGGATGCACCAAGATTGGTTTAACCAAGGCTTGAGTTCGTTTTTTTTAATGCCTGTCTAACTGTCTCATAGGAAATACTTTCGACATACTCCAGCTCAACCATTTGCTCAGCTAATAACCTTAAAGTCCATTCAGTTCGCCCTTGGGGTGGCTGACTACAGGCTAAGGCGATTAAATGTGCCTCGGCAGAACCATCTAGTCTCCGCAGCCGAGATTGAGACGAAGGCTTAGGATTGATTGCAGTTTCGAGTCCCTCTTCTACAAAGGCTTGACGGACACGGGCAATAGTAGACAAGCTGACATCCAAGGCTTGATGAATTGCTTGGTCAGTCCATTCCCCTTGTTCTCCTTCACAGTTAGCTTTGAGTAGGATACGTGCATGAGTTAGTTTACGGGCGGCTGCTTTACCTGAGCTAATCAACTCCTCTAAGTGATGTTGTTCTTCTGCTGTCAGCCTGACTATGTATTTTTTGTTCATGAATGAGGCTTGAGGTGTATCTGTTTTGGCAATCGCCCTTTTAAGAACCATTGTCTCACTCAACTACTCATACCCAGCTTGACAGACCACTAGCCATTCGAGCCAATCCGCGTAGGCATTGATTAATTTATCTATGTCATTAAGTTGTGTCCGGAGAGAGAAACGGCGTTTCAATAATTCTGCCTGTTTTGAAGTGGGGAGACGGTGAAGATTGTTCCAGCCACAGTTCAAACAGCGCTCATAATAGTTGGCAACTTGTTCGTCAGAGATATCTCCGAAACCACCACCGTCCGCGATTTCTGCTATATGCACGTAATCCTCTACTGTAAGGGTGTCAGCAGAAGTTTCCAGCAAATCTTGATAAGCAATAGCCGCTTGCTCTAAGTTTTGTCGGGATGCCCATAGACGAGCTAATGTTAGCAGTATTTCGATACTACGGTTATTTGCCTGCCATGCTCTTTCTAAGAAGGGAAGTGCCTGTAACTCGTGTCCTATTCGATAAAGTGCTGCTCCCCGCAATCCTGCCAATGCAGGTGAAATGTCTTCTGAATCTGGAATTAGGTCAATTACTTCTTGAGGGCGATCGCTATTGAATAGCAGTTTGCCATAATGGATTTTGACTTCTTCTGTCTCAATCGGAACGGATTGATAAAGTTCTATAGCTTTTTCAGTATTGTCTGTTACCGCATAGGATTCAGCTAAAGCAAGTATTACATTAGTAGCCTTTGGATATTTTTGCTTGAGAGGCTCTAGCTGATAAATTCGCTCGGCTGGCTCAATTTCTAATAGCTGCGTTAATCGTTCGCTTAATGGT
>DATNPI010000397.1:0-5455 GCA_036703325.1 Coleofasciculaceae cyanobacterium | reverse complement strand
TTTGTTGATGATTACCGATCGCTGGCAGGATTGGGTAACCGTGTTCGGCTATGTAGCCTTTGCTGTTTTCATTGCATGGCGTGTGTTTACCACCAGGTAAATGAGAAACTCAAAAATCAGATTTCATGAATCTAATCGGTTTTCTCCTTCGTGCTTCCTGGCTTACAGTAGCGATCGCTGCCCTCACAGGTTCCCTCAGTGGAGGGTGTAGCGTTCTCCTCATCGCGTTGATCAACAACGCTATCAGCAGCAACAACTCATCCGCAAGCCAATTAATCTGGAGCTTTACTGGGCTGGCACTTGTCACCCTTGTAACTAGCCTACTATCCCGATTTTTGCTAGTCAGTCTGTCCCAAGAAGCCGTTTACAAGCTGCGACTACGCTTGAGCGGTTTGATTCTCTCCTGCCCTTTGCGTCACCTAGAAGAACTAGGGGCTAACCGTCTTTTGGCAACTTTGACAGATGATATACAAGCAATCTCTACTACAGTTTTCAACATTCCCTTCCTTTGTATTAACATTGCCCTAGTCGTGGGCTGCTTGGCTTATCTGTGCTGGCTTTCTTGGGCAGTGTTTCTGATAACCTTTGTCTTTTTAGCGGTGGCGATCGCTAGTGTTCAATTTCTCATTATTAAAGCTGAGCGTCTTCTAAAACTTGCCCGTGAGGAGCAGGATCGGTTATTTAAGCATTTTCGTGGTATCACAGACGGAATCAAAGAACTTAAACTGCACGTTCGCCGCCGTGAAGCGTTTCTGACGGAAGAACTCCAAGTTACGGCTGCCTCTTCGCGTGATTACAGAGTCACTGGTTTGAAGATTTTTGCAATCACCCTTAGTTTTGGTGAACTTCTGTTTTTCATCCTTCTTGGTTTGCTGGTGTTTAGTCTGCCCCAACTCACAACAATTAGTACCCCAGTTTTATCTGGATATGTTCTAACCCTTACCTATCTAATGCGACCGCTTCAGGGCATCCTGGAAATCCTACCCGGACTAAGCCAAGCCAGTGTTGCTTTACAAAAGATTGATACGCTGGGTTTGTCTCTAGCCAGTCGTTCCGAGGCTATCTCAACGGTTCAGCCTGATTCGCAGTCCTTTTTCAAAAGCATAGAATTCATCCAAATCACTCATTCTTATCGTAGAGAACAGGAAGAGAGTAGTTTTACCCTCGGCCCAATTGACCTAGTTTTCCATCCAGGTGAACTGGTTTTTATTGTTGGCGGCAACGGCAGTGGTAAGTCCACCCTAGCTAAACTCATTACAGGTTTATACATTCCTGAAGCAGGCGAAATTCGTCTGGATGGAGAAGCAATTATTGAACAAAATCGAGAAGCCTATCGCCAGTTGTTTGCCACTGTATTTTCTGATTTCTATCTATTTGAGCGAGTTTTGGGCATCAGTCTGAATAACCTCGATACCCAGGCACAGAAATATCTAAGACAACTTCAGTTAGAGCATAAAGTTCAGGTCAAAGAGGGTGTCCTTTCCACCACCGACCTTTCGCAAGGACAGCGTAAGCGTCTCGCTCTCCTCACCGCTTACTTGGAAGACCGCCCGATTTACCTATTTGATGAGTGGGCATCCGATCAAGACCCTTTCTTTAGGGAAGTATTCTACAAGCAACTTTTACCAGAGCTAAAGCATAGAGGCAAAACCGTACTAGCAATCAGCCATGACGATCGCTATTTTCATCTAGCTGATCGGATGCTCAAGCTGGACTATGGAAAATTGGCGTAGGGACGATTATTAATTGCCTACACCACAGCCTAGGGCACGATAATATCGTGCCCCTACAAAAATATCGGCGTTCTAGTTGATCAAAGGTTCACTCATTGCAGGGCAAGCAACTTTGGTACCACCTAGCCCACAATACCCATTAGGGTTTTTAGCAAGGTACTGCTGATGGTAGCTCTCTGCGTAGTAGAACTCTGGAGCGTCGATAATCTCAGTTGTGATTGTCCCATAACCTGCTGCTTTGAGGGCTTGCTGATAAGCGTCTCGTGAGGCTTCGGCTAGCTTCCTTTGGCTCTCCGAATACACATAAATTCCTGAACGATACTGGGTGCCAACGTCATTGCCTTGGCGCATACCTTGGGTGGGGTTATGGCTTTCCCAGAAGACTTTCACGAGTGCCTCATAACTAATCACCTTTGGGTCAAAAACGACGAGAACCACTTCGTTATGTCCGGTCATACCCGTACAAACCTCGTTATAGGTGGGGTTTGGTGTGCTTCCAGCTGCATAACCCACTGCGGTGGTGAAAACTCCGTCAAGCTGCCAGAATTTGCGTTCTGCGCCCCAGAAACACCCCAGACCAAACATCGCCATCTCCAGTCCATCTGGATAAGGGGGCTTGAGCGGATTACCGTTGACAAAGTGTTGAGAGGGTACTGGCATAGACTCCGTCCGTCCCGGTAATGCTTCTTCGCGGGTGGGCAGACCTTGTTTTTTGCCAAATCCGAATAGCGCCATTGATTTTGCTCCAGCTGTCTGATACACGACTTCACCTTACTTAATCTATTGTAAAGTTTTTGGCTGTTCTCAAGAATTTGATGCAAAAATCCCCCCATAGCGTTGCTGAGGGGGGTTACAGGGGTTAAAAGCCTTGGACTTCTATAATGAGTGAGCGAGTTTTATGAAGGTTAAAAGTTGACGCTTCAGCTGTGATGGGCTTTGGTCATCACACGCCAACTAAATCACGAGATTCGACACCAGTGAGTTGTTGAGCGATCGCCATTCGCATTTCCAACTTCGCAACACTGAACTGGTTACGCAGATATTCTAGGTGAGCGATCGCACTGCCTTTTTCAGACACCAAGCGTATCAAAGTATTCTGCGCCGTTTGGTATTCCTGGCTTACGCAGAGCAATTCAAAACGACGCCCTCGGCGCTGGTCTTCATTCTTCAAACCTTGCTCAAACGCGGCTACTCGGTCAGCATTACCTTCCAGACGGGCGATGTGCTGCCCAACGGCGGCGATTTGGGCGTCCAATTCATTAACAACTTGTGCCGCTTGCGCGATCGCGGCAGGGTACTGACTCATGTTCATGTTTATTTTTCAGCAGAAGAGTACTTGTAACGACACTTAGTCGTCCGGATGCCCACTGAAGAGATTTTATTGACCAGGACTTACGTACTATTAGCAGATTCACCCCCAATTGAAGCGGAGAACTTAGTCTTGTTCCTTGTTCCCCCCAGAAGTGGGGGCTAGGGCGTGTTTTCAAACCCTTCGATCCCCCCCAGCCCCCCTTTTTAAGGGGGGAGAACCTGTTCAAAGTCCCCCTTTTTAACTCTGATTTAGGGGGATCTCTATCGACAGCAACGAAGCCAATAAAGTTTGAAAACACGCCCTAGGGGGGCAAGAGCGTCAGTCTTATCGACTACGCAACCAATTCCGACGGTTGCGGTTTGACAGCAACCGTTGCTACATCGACGGGAAGCTGCTGGGGTTGCAGAGTTGGCGCTTTCTCTAATACTTTGACTTCAATGTTGACTGCTACTAGATAAGAACCAGTCTCCTCTCCCACGGCTTCAGCTATCAAGCTGGCAAAATCTGGGCGTCCCGCCGTGAGCGGGTCACGTAAGCTGCACTGATCCCATTCGTATTGAGCATTGGGATTGATGCTGAGGATATAGTGCTTCGTCATGGAAGAAAAACCTTGAATTTTCAGGGAGTTCAGACGTTAACCAACGGTCAAATCCTTCCTCTTTATTATAGTATATTTGTACTATATTGGGGGTGCGCCTTGACCATCCTGTAATGATTTCATCGGCAAGGGCGGATTAATCCCAATCTCCGGCAGGGGCAATGCGATCGGCAGACCGGCTTCGTCGAAAGCCATTTTCAAACGTCGGCGAAACTCCCGTGCGACTTCCCATTGCTTCAAAGGCTTGGTCTTAATCCACACCCGGATAAGCATGCTCTGGTCTCCAAAATTATCGACTCCTAGGACTTGGGGCGTATCCAGGATTTTCTTGCGCCATTGGGGGTCGTTGCACATCTCCTGAGCAACGGTGTTAATGAGATTGAGAGCCTCGTCAAAATCGGCATGATAGTGGACAGGGATAGTTAAGTCTGCCCGTGACCAGTTGCTGGAAAGATTAGCAACGATTTTGATTTCACTGTTGGGAATTGTGATTAATCGCCCCTGGGCATCGCGTAGCTGAGTAATGCGCAGATTCAGGTTTTCCACCAGACCCTCGGTAGTGCCGCCAACGTTAATGAAATCACCAATGGCGTATTGGTCTTCCAGGATGATTAAAAAGCCGTTAATGGCATCTTTGATCAGGCTTTGGGAGGCTAGGGAAATTGCGACACCAACTAAACCAGCACCAGCGAGCAAGGGGACAATATTGATTCCTATCGAGCTTAAGCCCACCAAGATACCAATTACTACACAGCTGATGGTGGAAATGCTTTTGGTGACGCCGGAAATTGTGGAAACGCGCAGTTTCAGTCGTTGAGAGTCTTCGTCGGTCGTCAGTAAAGTACTCTCAGCCAAAGCAGAGGTAAACCGATCAATCAGGGAATAGCTCAGACGAATTGTGACGTAGGTTCCTAGCGTCACAATTCCCAGTCTCAGGGGGAATTGAAAACCAATAAGAATCCAGACCTGTAGAATTCGGGTGTAGGGAAACAGACCGAGGATGAAGAGCGTTCCCCCCAACCAAATCACCCCTTGCGCCAGTTGCAAAAGTCGATACTGGGCTTCTTGCAAGTTCCATTGCTGCCGTTGGGTTAGTTGAGTGCTAATGGGTTGAATTTCCGCTGACTCTGAAGATACCAACTGTTGCCTTAACTTTAGTAAGTGGTGCTGCCGCCGCTTGATACCCCAGCTGATCAAGAGTAGACCACTGCCGATACCTGCTGCGATCGCACCATTTCTTGATAAAGACCGAGGTTGCCGCTCAAGTCTCGCCCGTATCAGGTCTGTTTCCAGGGATTTTTGCAGTTGCTGTGCTAATACAGAAGGCTCTTCTACCCCTGCCAGTTGGGCATCCAGTTGAGTCAGGGCTACCAGATCGGTTTTTGTGACCTTGCCATTGGCATCAGTGAGATTGACAAAAATCACCGGCAAATCTTTTTCCTTTTTAATCTCGACCTGGAGTTTGGAGGATTTGTTGTTTAAATATTTGCCACTAATATCTGTCAATTTCTGCTGAATTGGCCCCAAACGACCTGGCAACTCAGACTTCAATGCAGCTATTTTAAACAGACAGCGACCATCCAATCGGACACAGTCAGAAACTACCTTATTGTTTGAGTCATTATTTAAGAGGCTGGAAGGTTGTAGCTTGAAATCCCTTAAGAGAGGGAACTGAGCCTGGACAGGAGACACGAAACAGCCCGTCAGAATGATTGAACCCACAACAGTCCAAGATGAGAAACTTATTTGAAACATACTATTAAACTCAAGTAATTTTTTTACGATAGTTGAGTAGCTGTACTGAGCAAAAAT
>DATNPI010000353.1:0-6840 GCA_036703325.1 Coleofasciculaceae cyanobacterium | reverse complement strand
GTAGTTTGACCAGAGACAGTGAACACCAGTGCTTCTCGATAGACTCGCTGTGCGGCATGATATCTGTAATTAGCCGCCCCACTGGAAACTGTAACCGCTGCACTAGCACATCTTACTGCTAGGTTGATTGCCCAAGCCCGGAGTTGCAACCGTTCTTCCCAAGATTGGGACTCTGGTGGCAAAGCCTCCAGCATCGCAGCATTACAGCGGGTGAGTTCATCGTTGAGGGACTCGTAAGCGTTGCTGATGAAGGGAAGTTGCTTAGTATGGTGAGCGGATTCTAAGATATCGAGTCCTGCTCTCGCACACCCCAAGGCAAAAAAACCGTGATGAAGAACATTCTTTTTGTCGTTCTCGTGAATCGCGCCCGCTGGTTTAATAAAAAGTACACGCTCTTCGGATAAGAACCAATGGGTTAGAGTTGCCGTGACTGTATTTGTTGATGCGATCGCTCCTAGTTCCATTGCCTCACTAAATGCAATAGCCCCCCCAGCGTCTTGCCATGTCGCAACACAAGGCACAATACCATAGACTGCCCGACCATCAGGAAGTGCTGCACCAACAATAAAATCCTGAAAGAAGCCAAAACCTGTTACCCAAGGCACCTCTCCGTCTAGGTAATACCCGCCTTCTACGGGAATTGCTCGCACTGGCGGGTCACCTTTTCGTCGCAGCTGGGAGAAACCTACACCGACTAACACCTGACCATTGCCCATATAAGGAAGATACCGCCGCTTTAAGGACTCATTTTTACTTTTTGTGAGCATTTCGGCAGCACTCTGGTGTTGGGTTTGCAGGAATGCCAAAGCGCCAGAGTATCGTGGCACTAGCTGCTGGAAGCGGCGATAGGTTTGTTCACTGACTTCTTTACCTCCCCAAACCTTGGGAACTCGTAGCGCCAGTAAAGAGCGATCGCCCATTCCCCTAAGAGCCTCTCTCAACACCTCTGGCTCACTATCCATCTCTGATGCCAAGGGAGCAACTGACTCCCGGAGATAAGACTCAATAGAGTCTAACAGCGCTTGCTGGTCATCTTGATCGTTCAATTGAGCAACACCTTGGTTTTCTGCTGTCGATGGCATTTGGAGAGTATCCGACACGGACGGTTGAATTACCCTAACCCCTAGACTATCGACTTTGCAACAGCTCCAATGGTGTAAGTGTCTATGGCTGGAAGTATTGTTTTGCTATCCGCTAAACGTGGGTAAAGCAAAGGAGTAGGCCAGAAAAATCAAACCAACACCGAAAACAGCACAGAAGACAAGG
Organism: Coleofasciculaceae cyanobacterium; assembly: GCA_036703325.1. Classification (GTDB taxonomy): domain Bacteria; phylum Cyanobacteriota; class Cyanobacteriia; order Cyanobacteriales; family Coleofasciculaceae; genus DATNPI01. Next base: position 5,574 of record DATNPI010000353.1, on the reverse strand, counting down.
GGGACAAACTGGTAAACTATACAATTTTTTTGAGTACTTCCAGACATATGTAACTCTCTAAAAATTAAGCCAAGGTTATCAGTTCATATTGTCTCTAGGCACTTCTCCAACCATCTCTCTTTTGCCCTAGATTTAGCGGCGGTTGTCTGTTCCCATTGGCATGAGTATATTTGCACAGTAGTAATCAGCTGGAATACTTCATCCCTAAATGGAGTAGGTTTTGAGCGAGTAATGCCAGAAAGCGATCGCTTACCCTACCCGTTTGTTAATCTCCTCCCAGTTGACAACGTTCCACCAGGCTTTCAAGTAATCACCACGGCGGTTCTGGTAGTTGAGATAGTAAGCATGTTCCCAGAGATCGTTGCCCATAATCGGGTAATAGCCCTGCATTAAGGGGCTATCCTGGTTGGGCGTACTAATAATTTTGAGTTCGTCTTTCTGAGTGCGGATGAGCCATACCCAGCCACTGCCAAAATGTTTAGTACCGACTTCGTTAAACTGCTTCTGGAAAGCGGCAAAGCTGCCAAAGGACTTTTTGATTGCATTGGCGATCGCTCCTGTCGGTTCTCCGCCACCCTTAGGACTCATGATTTGCCAGAACATCGAATGATTAATATGACCACCGCCATTGTTACGTACCGTTGTGCGTATCTCCTCTGGCAGAGTGTTGAGTTGGCGCAGCAATACTTCAGCACTTTTGCCTTTCAGCTGCGGATATTTAGCCACAGCCGTGTTCAGGTTGTTAACGTAAGTGGCGTGATGCTTGTCGTGATGAAGCTGCATCGTCCGCGCATCAATGTGTGGTTCTAGTGCTTTGTAGTCGTAAGGTAAAGGCGGTAGCTGGAACGTCATCGTGTTCTGCTTAACCTTTGGCTCACCGCTTGGCGAAGGTTGATCTGGCACTGGTTGTTCCGCTACATTGTTCGATTTACAACCACCATTAGCCATTGCGATCGCACTGGCTCCCAGTAAAAATAAGAAACTTCTACGGTTAAATGTCATAGTTTGTGGCAAATTTAAGTAAATAATTACTATCTTCCCAGATAGTTTCCGCTTTCATCTCGCTACAGTTTTCAATTTAACTTGATGACCGCTTATATAAAAACGCAGGCTTCTCTTAACCGGATGAAATTGATAAAAATAAAGCTACCGCCAGAGGTAATCATGCCGAACACAGGTTTTTGTAGGTGGGGAGTTGCTAGCATATAAGCCAGAGTTTGGTCAAGTCCCGCTTCTACGGAATAAGCAACCAGTTTAGACTCAATTCCAGTTACTCAAAATTGCTCATTCAGAAGCAAAAAGTCAATCCGCCCCTTAATGATTGTTCCTGCATTTTCTGTAGCGATTTCTACAGATTTTCCTAGTTTGATGTGAAGAGGAGGCAAATAAAACTTCCCAATGAAAAGTAATGGTCTAGCCCCCCTTATTAAGTGAGGAACATAAGGAGAGAGTTTCAGTTGCTACACCCATAGCAGGGACACGATAACACCAATACAAGAGAGTAGTTGAGAAACAGAAGGAATCACAAACCAATCGTTTGCGGACAAGCTAAATCTATTGACAAAAGTTTTTTGGACTAAGGTATTATCAGCTCTGAACTGATATTTCTACGCCTGAAGGCAGATTCAACTATCTAAAGAGGTATTCATACTGATTTGAGTTAAAAAATGCTGAACTTTACGATCCGGCACTGAAATCAATTTCCGGTGGGAGTTTTCAGTGTTAGGTTCTCAAGAAGCACGAGAAGCCAAGCCTATAGATTTAGGTACATCACCACTAATGGTTAAGTCCATTTTGCAAAGACTCAACGTTCAGAAGCTACAAGCCAAAGTTTTAATTCTAAGTTTTGTTGCTTCTTTCGTCCCCATTTTACTGTTAACAGGTTTGGCAGCGTGGCTTGTCCCTAAACATCTTTTTGCTCTAGAACGAACTCGTCTAGAAGATCGGGTTCTAGCCTTCAAGGGCTACATATATGCCAGTCAAAAAGGTCTGAAAACCTTGACTGTTAACTATACCTATTGGACAGAATTATTTAACGCCGTAAAACGCCGAGATATGACTTGGCTCAAGACAAACGCCGATGGATTACTGATGTTAAGCGATCAGGTCAATGCGCTACAACTGATTACTCGTGAAGGGAAAATCTTAGTTGAAAATAATAAACTCTTACGGCAACCTGCGGTGAGCAAACGGATTAGCGCTTTGATCGCACTAGGGAAACCCGTTGAAGAATTAATTGATACAGAAAATGGTCAAGTGCTGCTCATCTGCGTATCTCCCATCACTCGCGATGATGGTACAGGAGAGCCACCAGGAACCTTGGTACTGGCTCAGAACCTTAATAGAGCTTGGTTAGATGACTTTTTAAACTATTCTCAACCAACTACCCAGCTGAAACTTTTTTCGCTACAGGGTAAAGTGATTACTTCTAGCAGTAACGCTCTTTCCAGCCAGAAGTTTCCTGTAGGTACCACTGACAGGAGTCTATTACCATCTTCTCAGCCTTTGCAAGCTGTGCAACAGCGTCGCTCAGTCTATGAAATCTTGCTTGACTCAGAGTTTAATCGCGTATATTCTGCACTACCCGATGCGACTCAACCGAAGGTTGTAGTAGCCATTGGCGTTGAGTCCAGCGAACTCAAGCAAGCTTCAACAATTTTGAAGCGCCAAATCTGGATCGCATTTGTACTGGCAACCTTGCTATCAATTGCGATCGCTCGTTTATTAGCACGCACCTTGCATCTAGAAGTAACTCGTCAGTCACTAGAAAAACAGACCAAAGAATTGCAACAAGCTAAAGAAGCCGCTGAAGCCGCTAGTAAGGCGAAAAGCCAGTTTCTGGCGAATATGAGTCATGAGCTACGCACACCCTTGAATGCGATCATTGGCTTGAGCCAGCTTCTTCAGGAGGACGCCCTGGAGCTAGGCTTAGACGAGCAAGATTTTATCAATGACCTCCAGTCAATCAATAATGCTGGTAAGCATCTGCTAGCGCTGATCAACGACATCCTCGACTTGTCGAAGATTGAAGCGGGAAAAATGGCTCTCTACTGGGAGACAGTTGATATTCCAGTGCTGATTAAGGATGTTATCACTACGGTAAAGCCGTTGATGGAGAACAATGGAAATGTTCTAGAGGTTCACTGTGATGAACGACTTGGCACGATGTACGCTGACCTAACGAAAGTGCGGCAGGTGCTGTTCAACCTGCTTTCCAACGCTGCCAAGTTTACTCATCAGGGCAAGGTAACACTGACGGTTACCCGTGGTGAGCAACACGATTTAGCATTGGAGTGTCAGCAGCAGGAACCAGCAGCTGTTGGGACAGATACTCAGTTTAAAAATCCAAAATCCATAATCCAGGGCGCTTCTTATTCCGGAGGAGACCTCCGGAACCCAGCGCCCCAAAATTCAAAATCGCCTGAATGGGTTTGCTTTTGCATCTGTGATACAGGCATTGGCATGTCTGTTGAACAACAGCAGCGGTTGTTTCAAGCCTTTACGCAAGGCGATGCCTCAACCACGCGCAAGTATGGCGGTACTGGACTAGGGTTGGTGATTAGCCGCCACTTCTGTCAGATGATGGGTGGTGAGATTGGTGTAAAAAGTCAGCTTGGTCAGGGGTCTACTTTCACTGTCTGCCTACCTGTTGGACGTTGCTGATTTCGTGTACAGGACTTACGCAGCTAAACCATCTATAGCAGTCATGGTGCGTTACGCTACGCTAACACACCCTAAAAATAGAGGCTTTGCGTAATATCAGGTACGTTTCAATTATCCAAACCTCCGCGAGGGTACTGAATTTCAATTTTTCATCCCCCAAACCCGAATTGTATGGTCCCAGCTGCTACTGACGAGAGGTTGTCCATCCGGGCTGATAGCAAAACAAGCAATCGCTCCCTGATGTCCTGACAAACTGTCCAGCTGTTTAAGCGTACCCAAATGCCACAGCCGAATTGTCTCATCCCAACTGCAACTAGTAAGCCTCTGCCCATCAGGGCTAATCGCAATACAATTTACCTCGCCCCAATGTCCAACAAGAGTGCTTTTTAGTTCTCCTGTCTCCAACTGCCATAGCTTGATAGTCTTATCCTGACTCCCACTAGCAAGCGTCTGTCCATCGGGACTAATCGCAAGACATTTAACCCAGTCTGTATGTCCCGTTAAGGTATAGAAAGAGTCAGTGCAAATCAACTCACTCTCGCCACCAGGCAGTTGCCACAGCTGAATCGTATTGTCAGCACTGCCACTAACCAGCAGTTGCCCATCCGCACTAATCGCCACCGACTTCACTCCAGCTTCGTGTCCTTCCAAGGTGGCAAGACATTCCCTAGTGCGTAAATCCCACAGCTTGATGGTTGTGTCCTCACTCCCACTAACCAGTAGTTGCCCATCTGGGCTGATCGCAACCGTGTTAATCGATTCGGAATGTCCCGTAAGGGTGTACATCAGCCCATCACCAATGACTCGATTCGTAGGGGACATAGAGTTGTAGTTGCTTGGTGTATTTAGGTTCCAGACTTTTAGCGTTGTGTCCCGACCACCACTAACGAGAGTTCGTCCATCTGGGCTTAAGCCTAGGGCATAAATTGAGCCAGAATGTCCTGTGAAGGTGCGGAGGATTCTGCCAGTTGCCAGATTGCGTACTGTGATGATTCTGTCATTGCCCCCACTGACCATCATCTGACCATCAGGAGTAATTGCGATCGCATAAGTTGTAGATCGTGGTGTTGAATATCTGTAGAGGCATTGGAAGAATTGATAGGGGTTGTAGTCCTGCAAAGCCTGTATAACAATTGGCTCTTGATAACTCTGAAGTAGCGAGTAAGCCGTTCGCTGTAACTGAAAACAAGGGTCATTCAATGCTTCAATTACCAGAGATAAGCCTTCAGACCCGTAGTTCAACGCCTCTTTGAGAGCGTTTATCCGTTGCTCAACAAGGTAAGAACTATCTCTAGGACTCTTCCTATCCAAGCGGCGCTTAACTCCTGGCAGTCCTCCCAAAACCGCACCAGTGATAGGGGTTGGGGTTTGACCACCAAGGACAACATCATGGGCTTTCGGGTGTTTGAGGTTATTGCTCATCACACTCTGACTTTGGCACTATTACCAGTGTTAGCACTTAACCCCAACTGCCAGTGTAATGACACTCAATAACCCATGAGCCAAATTGGTATCAGTGTAACGAGTAAGTGCAATGGTAAAAAATTCCAACCAGCCAAAAGCCCATGATGCTGTCATGGGTGGAGGGCTGCCACCGCTAGTGAATGCAGCTGTTTTGGGGGGAATAGAGGGAGTTAAGCAGCGTTTAGCTAGCGAGTCTGATGAAGTCAGAATTGCTGCACTAAAAGAAGCTTTGAACTATGGGAAAGAAGGCTTAAGGCAAGTCATCCAGATTGTAAAGACTGAAACTGGGACAGTGCAAAAGGCAGCCTATGAATTACTCTGGGCAAGGGCTTCTGAAAAAGGCAAGCAGTCTCTTCTCAAATACAACCGCTCAGACTTAGCCGAGAACAAACCTGTTAAGTCGAGTGGATATTATGAAGACGGCATTCCCGAACGAGCAGTGGAACA
>DATNPI010000340.1:0-27917 GCA_036703325.1 Coleofasciculaceae cyanobacterium | reverse complement strand
TGGGCGTTAAGGTTTGAATAAAGGGTTGGTTCAACCCATACACACCCGAAGAGTAAATCTGATGATGACCAAAAACAATTTTCCAAGGGGCATCACTCCGGCTGAGTTCTTGTTCTAGCCAAGGCAACTGAGCGTTCCAATCGGCATTATTGTTCGTGTCGAGGGCAAAAAAGTGCACATCCCCACGACGAAACGTGTAGTAACGCCCCGGCATATTGAAGGCAGAGTAACGAACTTGAGGGTCACCATTATCCGTGCGGATGTCATGATTACCCAAAACAGCTTGAAACTTCACGCCCTGTTGTAGCAAAGCTTGATAAGGCTGCTCAAATACTGCGCCAATCTTTTCAATCTCGCCATTGTTATAAATATTGTCACCCGCTAGGATTACCAAATCGTAGGGATTGAGCTGATGATAGCGAGTCATCGCCGCCGCCACGCCATATTGCCCTGTCGCCCCTGTGCCCGTATCTGCTACAGAGACAAAGCGCAGTAGAGGCTGCCCTCCTGCTGGATTGCGTAGGGCGTCTGCTGAAGTCGATGGTGCCGATTGTGAGAGAAGGTTAGTGGTGTCAGACTGTTTTACATTAGTACTCTGAGCCGTTTGATTTTGGAAGAGTTTAGCTAAAACAGCTAAACCCAAGCCACTGAGGCTACTCAAAACAAGAAATTGACGGCGTTTAATGCTCATGGGTTCTAGTGTCTCTCTTAGCAATCATTTAGCTTTACACCGAGGTCAAGACGGCAGAAGTGATAGATTTGTGCTGTAGACGGCAGCTTTCCGTAAGAATCGAATCTATCGCATTTAAGCAGATTGATGCTGCCTGGGAGGGAGATTCAATGTCAGAAGATCAACAAAAGCAGCCAGAATCAGCAGATGACAAAACTCAAACCCCGCCAACACCTTATAAGGCGGGTTCATCAGGAACTGGGTTAAAAAAAACAACACAGACGGCTGAGTCAACCAGGAACCGTAAACAACCGTTCCTTAAGGCTCAGAGCATTAAAGTCTTGCGAGGAACTATCGGGCTATTAGAAGGCGTTGTGGAAAAACTGGAGACAGAACCAGTCACTCAGATTCCTCCTGCTGTGCCTCCTTCAACGACATCATTACGTACACCTGTCTTGGATACCACGGCAGTGACACCACAACCTGAGCCGGTGCGTAGTGCATCGGAACCAGTGGTAACTGCACCTGTCTCTGATATCCCGACAGTAGTGCCAGACATAGTAGAACAGAAGCCTGAACCTGCTAGTAAGCGAGTGTTGGAGCCTGCGAAGCCGAAACTGACCGATCGCATACTTCCCAGTTTTCACCGAGTTGAGGCTTTTTGGGATGCTACCTTGCGAAAAGTCCGCTCTTTGCTACCACAAGCTTGGAATGAAAAACTGTCTGATTGGGGATTAACTGGTGCGATCGCTGCCATTGTGGTGGTACTTTTGGTAACAACGGCAGCACTCATACCAGAAACACCAGCACAGGTGGCAAAGGCTCCTCCTAATACAATCAATGCTCCACCAGAATTGAAAGCACCTGAGCAGCCACAACCTGTAGAAGTAGAACCACCGCCCACGCCAGAACTCACCCCTGAGCAAAGTCTGATTTCCGCCATCCAAAATCAAGTTGCCGAAGTTACCCAGCAGTATGGCAATGGACTGATTCAGTCAATCGAAGCTAACTTCCTGGCAAGCCGTCTGATTGTTAAAGTCAGTAATGGCTGGTACGACCTCAAAGAGTCTCAGCAGAACAAGTTAGCAGACGAAATTCTGCGCCGCTCTAAAGGACTGGATTTTAGCAAACTAGAAATCACCGACCTCAAAGGGACGGTACTCGCCCGCAACCCAGTTGTAGGGCCGAATATGGTAATTTTGAAACGACAGGAGTTAGCAGCTAACACATAGAGAACTATAGCGATTCTCGGTTGAATGCAGTACACCCTGGTCTTCCTTGTCTCCAAAGTGCAGAAAGCAGACACGCTCTAACGCTGGGGTGTCGGTTCACCGTACTTAATCAAAAGCGCGATCGCTATACTCACGGCAGTAATTAACACCATACTCAAAGCTGAACCAAATCCCCAGTTCTGAGTTGCACCCAAAAACTGGTTATAAATCAAACGGGCCCCCGTCATACTTGACGCCCCACCCAGTAATTCTGGATCGACGAAATCCCCCAAACCGCTAATGAACACCAGCAAGGAACCAGCAGCAATTCCCGGCAGCGTTTGGGGAACCGTCACCTTCCTGAAGGTTTGAATGGGATTTGCCCCCAAATCCGCTGAAGCCTCCAACAGACGCTTATCTAACTTCTCTAAAGAAGCATAGAGAATTAACACCATGTAGGGCAGATAACTGTAAGCCATGCCAATCAATACGGCTTGGCTGCGATTTAATAACTCTATAGTCGGTAGCCCAATACTACTTAAAACCGTATTGAGAACTCCTGTGGGTCGCAAGATCGTAATCCAGGCATAAGAACGCAACAGTGAAGAAGTCCACAAAGGTAAGATAAACCCTAACAGCAGTAAATTCTGCCATCGCTTTGGTGCCATTTGGGCAATCCAGTAGGCAACGGGGAACCCCAGAAGCAGACAAATTACCGTGGTGCCAACGGCAAAGAAAAGCGATCGCCCCATCACCTGGAGGTTAATCGATTCAAATACTCGCAGGTAGTTATCAAAACCCGAAGGATTCACCACCTCCCCTGGTTTGATATTCGGCACCAAACTTAACTCAAAAATGACCAGCGTCGGTACCACCAGTAACAGCACCAACCAAAGTCCCGCTGGACTGAGTAATATCAGTGGTTCTATCCACTGCCCTCGTCGCCCTTTACTAGTGTTCATAACTGGTAGTTCGGCAATACCATCAGTTGCACTGGGGTTTGGTAAGGATGGAGGGGTGATGTTAGTAGACACAAGTAATTAGGGGAAATTAGGGGAAGAAGAGAGTTAGGAGCGTTAACTTTTTACTTTTAAGTTAAGTCAAGCATTCTTTAATTTATAGCTCAACACTCAAAATCAAAAACTTTCTTAAGCACTTGTCAGTTTAGTCCAGTAACTATCATAGACTGTACTAAAGTCTCCAACAGGTGCAACACCTTCGCAGAGTTCTAGCAGCGACTCTGGCGGAAATAAACTAGGATTATTTTGAACTTCCGATGGTAATTGGTCGAAGGCAACTTTGTTAGCTGTTGCGAAGCTCAATCTCTCACAAATTTGAGCCGCGACATCTGGCTGCAACGTAAAGTTAATCCAAGCGTAAGCTCCCGCGAGATTAGGAGCTGTTTTTGGAATGGCTATAGTATCCATCCATAGAGAAGAACCACTTTTGGGAAGTACATACTGCAAGCCCTCCTTTTCTTTCATGACTTCAGTCGCATCGGAGGAATAACACATCGCTATCAGTAAATCCCCACTCAAAAGTTGATCTCGCCAAGCATCGGAAGTAAATGAGGCAACACTCGGCTTTAATGCCATTAGTTTTTCATATGCCTCTTGAATCTGCTTAGGGTTCGTTGAGTTGTACGAGTACCCCAACATTCTTAACGTTGCACCCATTACTTCCCGGATATCGTTGAGCAATGTCATCCGCTTGGATAATTGCTGTTGATTTTCCCAAAGGTAGCTCCAATCCTCCGGTGCTTGTTTTAACTTCTGAGTGTTGTAAATCAAGCCCGTTGTTCCCCAACTCACGGGCAAACTGTGCAAATTTCCTGGGTCATATTCTGGATTGAGGAACTGGGTAAACAGCTGATCTACACCAGTAATGCGTGAGAAGTCGAGTTGAGCCAACATCCCCAACCCCACCATCTGCTGCACCATATATTCAGACGGGTAGATAATGCTATAAGAGCCGCCTCCTCCTGCTTGCAGTCGGGCAAGCATCGCCTCATTTGCATCAAAGACATCTGCCACTGCCCTGATGCCCGTTTCTTTCGTAAAACGAGCCAGCATTTCCTCGTCTGTATAGCCGTATTGGGTATAGATATATAACTCGTCTGAAGCACCTTGAGCACTGGCTTGCGATCGCTCTAAGCCAAGCGTCCACCCACACCCAGATAGTGCCATACTGCTGAGTGTCGCCGAAGCAGCTACCTGTAAGAACTGACGCCGTGTGGGGCGTCTTGGGAATGTCCGTTCGTCCAAACTCGGTAGTTTGGCAATACCATCAGTTGCACCAGGATTCGGTAGGGATGGAAGTTTGAGCTTAGTAGACACAGGCGGTTCTGGGGGTCAGGAGTAGACTATTACACGGTTTAAATTTAATGATTAAGCATTCCCCTTAGTTTTATTTTTAATAATACATTTTTTAGTTTTACGCCCTGACGTCTAATCCTGGTTACTGAACCGATGCTCTAGATCTAGCTCCCCCCAAAGTTGGGGGGTTGGGGGGGGCGAGTGCATCAGTCTACTCCTTAACCCCGCCTTAACCCCACCTTCTTAGGCACTCGTCAGCTTAGTCCAGTAGCTTTCATAAACTTCGCTAAATTTCCCAACAGGTGCAACACTTTCACAGCGCTCTAAATCCGAAATTGGCGGAAACAACGTTGGATTATTTTTGACTTCGGGAGGTAGCTGTTTAAGGGCTTCTTGGTTTGGTGTCGCGAAGCTTAATCGCTCACAAATTTCAGCGGCAATATCTGGCTGTAACATAAAGTTAATCCAAGCGTAGGCTCCCTCAGGGTTGGGCGCTGTTTTCGGAATCACCAAGGTATCCATCCACAAAGTAGAACCACTTTTAGGAAGCAGATATTGCAAGTTTTTGTTTTCTTCCATGACTTCATTAGCATCGGAGGAATAACACATCGCTAGCAGTAAATCTCCACTCAAAACTTGATCTCGCCAAGCATCAGAAGTAAATGAGGCGAGGTGAGGCTTTAACACCGCCAGCTTTTCATATGCCTGTTGAATCTGCTGAGAGTTCCTTGAGTTGTACGAGTACCCCAACATTTTCAACACTGCACCCATTACTTCTCGGACATCGTTGAGCATCGACATTCGCTTGGTTAGTTGCTGTTGATTCTCCCACAGGTAGATCCAATCGGTCGGTGCTGGTTTTAGCGTCTGAGTGTTGTAGATTAAACCCGTTGTTCCCCAACTGATAGGCACACTGTGCAAATTTCCGGGATCATATTCCGGATTGAGGAACTGAGGGGATATTCGATCTAGACCAGTAATGCGTGAAAAGTCGAGTTGGGTCAACATCTCCAACTCCACCATCCTCTGTACCATATAGTCAGATGGATAGATGATGCTGTAACCGCCACCACCTCCCGCCTGAACTCGCGACAGCATTGCCTCATTGGAATCAAAGACATCGGCTACTGCTGTAATTCCCGTTTCTTTGGTAAAGCGGTCTAACAAATCCTGATCTGTATAGCTAGACCAAGTGTAGATGTATAAATTTTTTGAAGCACCTTGACTACTGGCTTTTGGTCGCACTTCAGCCAGCGTCCATTTACACCCAGATAGCGCAATACTACTGAGCGTCGCTGAGGCAGCTAGCTGTATGAACTGACGCCGTTTGAGGCGTTTTTGGGATATCCGTCGAGCAGTGGGAGGCACGATTGAAGAAGTTGGAGGTTGAAGTTAGAAGGTTGCAGGTTGAATTTGGGTTGCAGGTTAGCAATTTTAACTTGCAACCTGTCCTAGCGATCGCGTCATGTTAGCGACGCTCTTGATCGTCACCTTCAACCTGTTTCTCAGCAATAGCGTACTGATTGTTCCAGGGAGAGTGGTTCACCAGTTTCGGCATCTGTGTTTTGACAGGCAAATAAGGTATTGGGGGACAGTTTCTCAAATTCCAGGTCATTACCTTCACCTTTGAGAACGTAGCCACGCAGTTCTTTAATCGGTAGCTGAGTGAATTCATCAATTTCTGGAGTGAAAGAGCGCAGAATCAGCGAAGCCGTAGGGTTACAACCAACCCGGAGTTTGGCAATGAATAATTCCTTAACGCCCCAATATTCGCCATACTTCACTTGCTGTCCTTGGCGTTTCAGGTTAATTACCAAGGGTTTGCCCTCACTATCAAGAAACGTTGCGATCGCTCTTGAGAAGCAATGGGACTCTAACTCTTGTAAGAACAAGCTTACTCCCGGTATCTGCATCCTGTTCTCACTCCTCCAAAGCCAGACAATCTGTGGTGGCCCAGCGGGCAAAAACAGGGGTATTAGGGTCTGGCAACTTGCTGGTAATATTTGGCAGCATGACCGTAAGGCGATCGCCACTAAGTAACTCCACCACATAGTGGACATGAGTACCCATATACATGACGTGCTGGAGACGACCTTCAAAGCAATTAATTTTCGATTCTGGGGGAGAAAGACTCAGGCGAATTTTCTCAGGACGCACACTTACCACCATCTCCTTGGCATTGCTAGCCACCTCCTTGTCTCTCGGAACCTTAGGCTGCACCACAATCTTCAGACCACTCGTTGTTGTAATCTGGATTGTCGAGGCATCAACGGCTTCCACACGCCCCTTAAGTAAATTCGTATCTCCAATAAAATCCGCCACAAACGGCGTTTTGGGACGTTCGTAGATTTCTGTGGGGGTGCCAATTTGCTCAATTTTCCCCGCACGCATTACCGCGATGCGGTCAGAAAGACTCAATGCTTCTTCTTGGTCATGGGTAACCAAGATAAACGTTAACCCCAAGTCTTTATGGAGATTTGAGAGTTCCACCTGCATTTCTTTGCGCAGCTTTAAATCCAAAGCCCCCAACGGTTCATCTAACAATACCACTGTCGGTCGGTTTACCAGCGCCCGCGCTAACGCCACCCGTTGCTGTTGCCCCCCGGACAGTTGAGCTGGGAAGCGATTGGCTAATGCCTCCATCTTCACTTGTTTGAGCGCTTGTTTCACCCGCTCCTCAACTTCTGACGCCTTAAGCTTTTTTAGGCGCAGACCAAAAGCAATATTCTCTTTGACGCTCAAGTGATTGAACAGAGCATAGCTTTGAAATACTGTATTCACCGGTCGCCGATGAGGGGGAATGTGATTCATTGACTGTCCCTGAATCAGCACCTCTCCGGCCGAGGGCATATCAAACCCAGCAACCAAGCGCAGCGTTGTTGTCTTTCCGCAGCCCGATGGACCAAGAATACTGAAAAATTCTCCCCGGCGAATATTCAGGTCAACACCACGGACAGCGGTCTCTCCACCGAAAACTTTAAAAACTTTGCGGAGTTCAACATCCAGTTCAGCAGCCGTATCCGACGAGCGTTGTTCTTTAACCGAAGTTTGAGACATAGTGTTTTTCCAACAGTGGCGATTTCCCACTAAGCGAGCCTCAGTTTCTCTGAGTCGTTGAGCGTTGTTGCCATACTTGGGTTTATTGTATCTGTCTAGTCCTAGTCTTTAACTACCTCGCCCATGACTATCGTCATGGACGAGTATTATGTCTAAGCTCCACCTCGCTAACGCTACGCTACGGTTGAAGGTGGCAATTCCTGACTAATGCCGGTTCTCAGCTCCACAAGACTACTTAGAAATCCAACATCTGTATCGACTAGCTAGCGGTTGAACTCTCCCTAAGTGTTTGGAGTTTTGCTCCCAGTTTCCCAATACCCTGTCCCGGCGAAGGCGGGTTCGCTTCGCTAACGCTTAAGCTACTATGCATTTAATCTGCGTACTCTACATTCGGGTTAGTCTTTCCTTCGTCAGTGGTCACTTGCAACGGACAACGGACAACAGACCACTGACTACTGACAATTTATCTTTTCTTAGTATATTTATATTGCTAATTCAATTATTTTTCTTGTTCAAGGTTTTTATTTGAGCATATTCGTAGACTTAATGTATATGCAATTCATTCATTTTTTATTCATAATTATAGACCTTATAAAATATCTAGTAGAACTGCTATAGGGTTGAAAAAAGATGCCATTCGGTGTAGCATTTTTTCTCCCGCTTTAATCCCCTCTTGGCTACGCTGAGGGAGGAGTATCCCCGCCAATTAGGGTAAAATTCTTTTCGACCACATCCGCTGAAATTTTCTGATATGACTGTAATTCAGCCGTCCTCAGGGGGGCGTCAACCCACTCCCCGTACCGTTGGGCGCAACTACCAAGCTCTGTTTGTCATGCTATTCGTCAGCCTATTTCTGCTGGGAGGAATTGGCTCTCGTTTAGCTTATTTACAGTTGGTACAGGGAGAGAACAATCGACAGCTAGCAGAAAATAACCGAATTCGTCTAATTCCAAAGCCGCCGGTGCGGGGCAATATATTTGACCGTAAGGGCAAAGTTTTGGCAAGCAGCCGATTATCTTACGCAGTGTATCTGTGGCCGATCGCACGTAAGCAGACAGAGTGGCCTGCTACCCTCAAACGCCTCGCGGCGATTTTGAAGATTCCTGAAAGCGAAATTCAAAAACGTCTAGAAAAAGCTGGATACAACTCGCCTTCACTCATCCGGATTGCCCGTGATATCAGTCCGGCCCAGATTACAGCCTTAGCGGAGTACAGCCACGAACTTGAAGGGGTAGAGGTAGATACTGAAGCGGTGCGGAATTACCCCAACGGCGATTTGGCGGCTCACGTTTTAGGTTACACTGGCGAACTCAATGATGAAGAACTCGCTAAACGCACAGAGGAAGGCTATCGCTTAGGTGACATAGTGGGTCAAATGGGGGTCGAAGAGGCCTTTGAGGAAAAGCTGAGGGGTGAATGGGGCGGTCAACAGGTGGAAGTGGATGGAGCCGGCCAGGTAGTGAGAATTCTTGGTCAGAAACAAGCTAAAGCGGGTAAGGATGTTTACCTGACGCTGGATCTGAATGTCCAGAAGGCAGCTGAGGCGGCCTTAGGCAATCGCAGGGGAGCCGTTGTCGCCCTCAACCCCAACAATGGTGCTATCCTAGCGATGGTCAGCCACCCAACGTTTGACCCGAACATTTTCTCCACCCGCATTACCCCAGACATCTGGAAGCAGCTACAAAGCCAAGACCACCCCTTTGTCAATCGCGCTTTGCGGGGCTTTCCACCCGCCAGTACGTTCAAGATTGTCACAACCACAGCAGGCATGGAATCTGGCAATTTCTCTGCTGACACCGTGTTGCAGACCTACGGGGCACTTACTATCGCTGGGACAACGTTTGGAGAATGGAACCATGCTGGATTTGGACCATTAGGATTTGTTGGTGCTCTAGCAATGAGTAGTGATACGTTCTTTTATCAAATCGGTAGAGGAACTGGTGGAGAAAAGCTGATTGAGTGGACGCGTAAGTACGGCTTTGGGCAAAAAACTGGCATCGAATTGGCGAGTGAAGAATCGGAAGGTTTGGTGGCAGATGATGCGTGGAAGCAGAAGAACCTGAAGTTAGAGTGGACGGTGGGTGATACGGTCAATATGTCCATTGGTCAGGGGTTTCTCCAGGCGACGCCGTTACAAGTAGCTAATATGTTTGCCGTACCTGCAAATGGGGGCTATCGGATTAAGCCGCACCTGCTTAAGGATAATGAAGACTCCAAAAAGTGGCGGCAGTCGATGCAGATTAAACCAGAAACACTCAATGTAATCCGAGAAGGACTGCGAGAAGTGGTAGCAGGCGGTACCGGTGCGGTTATGAACGTGCCAGATATCCCACCGACAGCTGGTAAGAGTGGAACGGCAGAAGCTCCCCCTGGTGAGTCACACGCTTGGTTTGGAGCCTATGCACCTTCTAATAAGCCAGAAATTGTGGTGGTAGCCTTTGCTGAACATTCCGGAGGCGGAGGCGGCAAGACGGCAGCACCGATGGTACTCCAGGTGATGAAGGCTTACTTTAATCACAAAAAGCCAGCTCAATCCGCTACAGTTAAGCCAGCACCGAGAAACTGAGAGTTGTCAGTAGTCAGTAGTCAGTAGTCAGTTGCTTTCGCCTAACTGACCGCTGACAGAAGACATAACACCCGAATGTAGACTACGCAGATTAAGTGCGCAGCAGCTTAGACCAGTTCGGCAGAAATAACCCAGAGGGTGAAATTCTCCCCCTTACCTCCTCACTAACGCTCCTCTCACCCCCTCTCCCCCCCTCTCCCCCTCATCAGCACTGGAACTGCTGGGAAACCGAACGCCCGCGAAGGTCTAGTCTCTCCAACAAAAACTTGAAAACCTTGTGGAGTTCCTATCAAGCTCAGTAGCAGTATCCGGAGAGCATTGTTCTGGCGCGGAAATTTAAGACATGCATGATTATTGCAAAAGTGGTGATACCCGACTCTAGAGAGACGAAGGATTTTCTCGGTAAAAAAAACTTCATGAGCGGTACACAAACTTCATAATCGGCAATAAACTGGATAAAATTTCTTGTCAACTACATCCGCTGGAATTTTCCGACATGACTGTAATTCAGCCCTCCTCAGGGGGGCGTCAACCTACCCCCCGTACCGTCGGACGCAATTACCAATCTCTGTTTGTCATGCTGTTCGTGAGCCTGTTACTGCTGGGAGGACTGGGCTTTCGATTAGCTCAATTACAGTTAGTTGAGGGGAAGCGTAACCGACAGCTGGCAGAAAATAACCGGATTCGTCTGATTCCGAAGCAACCAGTGCGGGGCAATATATTTGACCGTAAGGGCAAAGTTTTGGCAAGCAGTCGGTTGTCTTACGCCGTCTATGTGTGGCCTATCGCTCTAAAGCGAGCTCAGTGGCCAGCAACCCTTAAGCGCCTGTCTCTGATTTTGAAGATCCCAGAAACGGAGATGCAAAAACGCTTGGAACAAGCAGGTTACAACTCACCTTCCCTGCTCCGGATTGCCCGCGATATTAGTCCTAGCCAGTTTACAGCGCTGGCAGAGTACAGCAACGAACTTGAAGGGGTAGAGGTGGATACTGAAGCCGTGCGAAACTACCCGAATGGCGATTTGGCGGCTCACGTCCTAGGTTACACGGGCGAACTTAACGATGAAGAGCTAAAAAAACGTAAAGCTGATGCCTATCGTCTTGGTGACATCGTTGGTCAAATGGGCGTCGAGGAGTCCTTTGAGCCACAGCTACGGGGCGAATGGGGTGGTCAGCAGGTTGAGGTAGATGGTGCGGGTCAGGTTCTGAGAGTTTTGGGTCAGAAAAAAGCCAAATCTGGGAGAGATGTGCATCTAACCCTAGATCTAGAAGTGCAGAAGGCAGCTGAGGCGGCCTTAGGCGATCGCAGAGGTGCAATTGTCGCCCTCAATCCTAACAATGGCGCTGTCCTGGCAATGGTCAGCCGCCCGACATTTGACCCCAACATCTTCTCCACCCGGATTACCGCAGATACTTGGAAACAACTGCAAGGTAAAGGTACTCCCTTTGTCAACCGTGCTATGCGAGGCTTTCCACCCGCCAGTACGTTCAAAGTTGTTACAGCCACAGCGGGTATGGAATCTGGAAAATTTCCTCCTGATACTGTGTTGCAAACTTTTGCAGCGTTGCAGGTTGGCGGAACCGCCTTTGGCGAGTGGAACCAAGCGGGATTCGGACCCTTGGGATTTGTTGGCGCTCTAGCAATTAGTAGTAATACGTTCTTTGGTCAGATTGGCAGAGGCGTCGAGGGACCAACGCTGATCGAATGGTCGCGTCGATATGGCTTTGGTCAAAAAACGGGCATTGAATTATCGGAAGAATCCTCTGGGTTAATCGCCGATGATGCCTGGAAGCGGAAGGAATTGGACTGGGAATGGACGGTTGGTGATACGGTCAATATGTCCATCGGTCAGGGGTTTACCCAGGCAACACCCCTACAATTGGCTGTGATGTTTGCCGTGCCTGCAAATGGCGGCTATCGAGTCAAACCTCACTTGCTGAAAGATTCGGAGGAATCGAAAAACTGGCGAGAGTCGTTGAATCTGAAGCCAGAAACAGTGAAAGTGCTGCGAGAAGGGCTACGACAAGTAGTTACTGCCGGTACGGGTAGTGCTTTGAATGTGCCACACCTCCCGCCGACTTCCGGGAAAAGTGGGACAGCCGAGGCACCCCCTGGCGAAGCTCATGCTTGGTTTGGAGCCTATGGCCCTTCTGATAAGCCAGAGATTGTAGTGGTGGCGTTTGCCGAACATTCCGGGGGCGGCGGTGGTAAGACAGCCGGCCCAATGGTACGCCAAGTGATGGAGGCTTACTTTAAGAAAAAGCCGCCTCAACCTGCTGCTAAATCAGCAGGTGAGAACTGAAGGATGCATTATCTTCAGTAGGCTTGATTCAGAGGAGCTAGGGATTGAAGTAAGGGTGTAGTGTATGTACGCTCCGCACTCTCGCTCCGCTCTACTATGTGTTGTCTTATTCCCTATCTAAACTTATCGGGTTTGAGACCGCCTGTGGGACTAGTGCATCACGGCAGAAGTAAGTGACCAGTTGAATATCACCCCCTCATCCCCTCATCCCCTCGTCTCCAGGAAGTGACCAGTTACTTTTGCTGTCGCTGCACTAGTCTCTTCCTCTTCCCGACGCTCTACTCCTCAGTCCCTAGACCTTTTTGGGTCAATCAATTTTGGATTATTCCGCCTACAAAGGTCAGGGCTTGTACTGACTTTCAGTCAATGAGAGATAGAATTATGGCTACTCTCTCTCATTGGCTGGGAATACGTTATCGCTTTTAGCCCTTCACAGGAGATACACCTAAGGGCTTTGAGACGCTTTCAAGTTCCTAGGCGATGGCTTTGATTTTTCTTTGTCTCTATTCTTTTCTGCCTTTGTGAACAAGCTGATTAAACAGTCTCAGCTCTACAATGTCTTAAACAGTATCCTGGCTGAACAGTCGGCTTTGCAGGCAAGAGCCACTCCCTATGGGTCATCGCCAATCGATTTGGAGTGGGCTAAACCAATGCACTTGTATCCTCTCTTACCAGAAGATCGTATTGTGAACCAGAAGGCAAGGATGGATGACAATATCTCTAAACCTCTTCAGGTCGAGATGCTGGTTCGTGTACTTAGCAAATTTCAGCCACTGTCTAGGACACTAGAGGTAACAGCTGTTGATGTTCTGACACAATCACTGGCAGACTCGGCAACAAATTCAGAGACATTGCAAGTACTTCAAGATATGGTGGGTAAAGACGCCACCACTGTAATAGTAGAGGTGATGGATAGCTACTTGGAAGATGCCCCCCAACTATTGCAAGCATTCTACACAGCCGCTGATACTGGTGATGCAGGGGGGCGGCATCATGCGGCACATAGCTTGAAGTCAAGTAGTACCCCACTGGGTGCGACGAAACTATATCAGTTGTGCCAGGATCTGGAAGATATGAACAAGGGTGGTACTACTATTGCGGCACCAGCATCGGTGTCCAAGCTAGAGGCTGAGTATGAACAGGTCAAGGCAATTTTACACACGGAACGACAGCGAGATCAGCGATATCGATGAACGCAGTCTCTCTCCTCGAAGGCCCACCGGTCATTCTGGTGGTGGATGACGATCAGTTTACGCGGCAGTTATTACGCCGAGTCATGGAAAAAGAAGGCTATCAGGTTGTTGAGGCCGCCAACGGTGAGCAGGGTTTAGAAGCCTACAAACGCCTCAAACCGCATCTAGTCTTGTTAGATGCCCTGATGCCAGTGATGGACGGCTTTACTTGCTGTACGCAGCTGCAACGGCTTTCCTATGAAAGTTCGCTGGACGATGAGCCTTTTACCGACTCTAAAAGTTTACAAGGCGATTCACGCACACCAGTGCTGATGATTACTGGTCTCAACGATCAAGAATCGGTAGACCGGGCATTTGCAGTTGGAGCCACCGATTATGTTATGAAGCCAATTCATTTGGCAGTGCTGCGCCAACGAGTACGGCGTATCATTCAACAGTCTCAGCTGTATCAACAACTAAAGATAGCCAATCGGGAGTTACAGCGTCTGGCCGCTCTAGACGGACTGACAGGAGTGGCAAACCGACGTCGGTTTGATGAGTACCTTGATGATGAGTGGCAGCGTATGGCACGGGAAAAATTGCCCTTGTCTCTGATTCTGGGTGACATCGACTTTTTTAAGAAATACAACGATACTTATGGTCATCAAGCTGGTGATGCCTGCCTACGTCGGGTTGCCGATGCCCTGCGCTTCTGTGCAAAGCGCTCAGTCGATTTGGTAGCTCGGTACGGGGGCGAAGAGTTTGCAGTGATTTTGCCTAACACTACAGCTGACGGTGCATTTCAAGTCGCTGAAGAAATTCGGGAAGTTGTTAACACTTTAAAGATTGCTCATATCCAGTCAGCGGTAAGCCAACATGTCACCCTCAGTTTGGGCGTTGCCTGTATGCACCCAATGTCCAATACCTCTCCAGCAATGTTGATTGCGGCAGCTGACGCGGCATTGTATCAAGCAAAAGCGGCAGGACGCGATCGCTGCTTTCCCCAGCTTTGTGTTCCTTGACCCAGCAATTTGAGATTTTGGATTGTGTAGAGTTATTCTGACACAACTCAACAGGGTTCCCAGCTTCAGCGGATAACTCTACTCCTGCGTGACCACTATCTAGAAAATGAGGGGAAGAGGGGGAGAGAGGGAGAAAGATTTTCATTCCTTCTTTGTGCGCTCTCGCTCATGGTGTCTAATACCAAATCCGGGTTGACTACCCCCTTTTTCAGCAATCCGCCCAACAAGAGCAGAGGCGTTCCGTCGGAACGTCTCTACGACTGGCTAGCAATATTAATGACAGCTTTGGTAGGGTAGCTGAACTTGAACTCACCTATTCTAAACAATGAAAATCCAAATTTGAGCAACTTAGATTTACTATTTAAGTTCAGTGATTATGTGCCAGTCTGCAAACAGTCCACTACCAAAACACAATAGTTTATTTAAGTGATAATTCGGCTTATATTTTAATAAAAAAACTCACTATCTCTTTCTAAAGATAGAGATTGTTTTTATTATATAACCTCCTAAAGCAAATACACAGTTTATAATATACCGCATTTAATTTCCTTGAAAGTTTGAAAGTGATTCTAAAAAAAACTTCCAATCTTTTGGAACCTTTTGTTTCTTTCCAACGACTTTGATAGTAACAACGCAACAATACACCCTACCTGTTGAGGGAAGGAACTATGAAACTAACATTTAAGTCTGTTGTCTCCATTTGTGCTCTAGCAGCTACTGTGATTGCTCCTGTTTTAATGTCTGCTGGTAGAGCCTCAGCTGAACCCCAGAAGGGAACTGATGCCAGCTACATTGGTGCTGGTGTTTCAGCTGGTGTGACAAATGGTGGACAAAACGGTGACGCAGCTACCTTTGGCGGCAATATTCAAGGTCGTTTAGCTGCTCCAAATGTACCCGCTTCTATACGCGGTTCCGTGCTATTCGCTGATGAAACCAGCGCTATTATTCCGATGGTTTCCTATGACGTTCCTATCGCTAAAAACACAAACGCTTACATTGGTGCCGGCTATTCCTTTGTAGAAGCTGATGGAAAACCGACATCTCTGGGTAACAAAAGCGCTCCTGTAGTAGCCGTGGGTGCTGAAGCACAGGTTGGTCAGAATATAGTTGTCTACGGGGATACTAAGTTAGGCATCAATGCTTACCAAAATAGCCCTGCCTCAGCTGTCAGCTTCCAAGCAGGTGCAGGCTTCAAGTTCTAAAAAAGCTGCAAGCTTTTTAGGTTAGGACTTTAAATAGTGCTTAATCACATTTGAAACACGTTATGGGACAGGCTTGAGAAAGCTTGTCTCTTTCGTTTCGTTTAGAAAAAAATTCTAAAGCAAACTTTAATCTATAACCCTAACCCAGCCTCTTCGTGATGCATGAACCAATCGCTTGATGAGGCGATTATGTTGTGGATTTAGTGAAGACACTCGACTGATTGACTGGAGCTGATGTAATTGATTGCGAGAGATTTGACGAGAACACAAAGAGCGGCTGTATATCTCTTCAAGAGCTGTGGGCAATTCCATTAAAGTACTCATCGTTAAACTTAGGGAAAAAAGTGGTAACTCAAAAAATTTCTATACTTAAAGCGTATAAATGGCTTGGATAAGAAGCTTCTGCCATCAGAGAGATTTAAAGATTAAGAAGGGTGAAAGCCGCCAATTAAAGACTAAAGCATTTATATCTATAGGCTGAAGGCGTCAATTCTACTGACGCTCTGTTATGCTGATTATTTAAGCTCTGGGAGTAGAGATAAACTGAGGGACTCCTATATCTGTGATTCGTGAGAGTGTCTTTCAAGCGATACTTGCTCAATACCGTGATGATGTACGATCACCTGAGGTAGTGCCGGGTGCGATCGCAGCGATCGCGTCCTTCAGAAGTTAGGCTTAAGCTCATCCCACGACGCTCAGTACGTGGGATTGGACTTCGTCCCGCTTCGCTAACACGTCAGTCGTCAGTTGTACGATGAAGCTGGTTGTCAGTTGTTTTTTCTACTGGCAACTGACAACTCACGGCACTCAGGACATTAAGGCAATTGTGCTGGCTCTTTATCTTATGTAACAGCAGCAATTGCTCCTACCCTGACTCGCTAAAATATTATCTTGCCAGTCGAAAAGCAGAAGACGATGCTCCTTGCGTCAGGCTAGCGAGTTAGACTGCTTAAGGCTCTTGCGGAGATTTTAGGATTTCTAAAGGCTTCGCATAAATTAGTAAAGGTAGGATTAGGATGAGAATATTACCATAATCCCGACCGATGTACCGGTAATGACGTTCACTTGTTCAGGCTCGTAGCTCCAATGGTTAAATCTCAGACTTCCCCAGCCCGCAAACCTTCGACGACCGAAGCAGTCGGAAAACTTTCTAAGGTCGAAGGAATCAAAGATCGCAGCAACTTCTTGCGGGAACCGGTGGCGACTGAGCTGCTGCAAGACACAACTCACTTCACAGAAGATGCCATTCAAATTCTCAAATTTCATGGCTCTTATCAGCAGGACAACCGGGATAATCGAGTCAAGGGGCAGGAAAAAGACTATCAGTTTATGCTGCGCACTCGCAGTCCGGGTGGGTTTATGCCACCGGAGTTGTATCTTACCCTCGACAAGCTATCTGAGGAGTATGGCAACCACACGCTACGGGTGACAACTCGCCAAGGCTTTCAAATTCACGGCATTGTGAAGAAGAATTTGAAGGCGGCGATCGCTGCAATTATCCGTAATATGGGTTCAACCTTAGGAGCTTGCGGTGACTTGAACCGCAATGTCATGGCTCCTCCGGCTCCTTTCAAGAATCGACCCGAGTATCAGTATGCCTGGGAGTATGCCGATAAAATTGCTGACCTGCTGACCCCTCAGACTGGCGCGTACTACGAGATTTGGCTGGATGGTGAAAAGGCAATTAGCGCTGAAGAAGACCCAGCGGTGAAGGCGGCCAGGCAGCGCAATATCAACGGCACTAATTTCCCTGACAAAGAGGAGCCACTCTACGGGGAACATTATATGCCCCGGAAGTTTAAGTGCGCGGTGACGGTACCAGGGGATAACTCGATTGACCTCTATACTCAAGATGTCAGTTTGGTGGTGATTACGAATGACCAGGGAGAACTAGAGGGATTCAATGTTCTGGCTGGTGGAGGTTTAGGGCGCACTCACAACAAAGAAGACACATTTGCCCGGATGGCTGATGCGATTGGCTATGTTGAGAAGGATGATGTCTACGACTTAGTCAAGGCGATTGTGGCGACACAGCGAGACTATGGCGATCGCGCTGATCGGCGTCATGCCAGAATGAAATACCTGCTCCAGGATTGGGGTGTTGAGAAGTTCCGGACAACTGTCGAGGGTTACTTTGGCAAAAAGATTGCCCCTTACAAGCCACTACCAGCATTTAAATACGAGGACTACCTGGGATGGAACGAGCAGGGAGACGGCAAACTTTTCCTGGGAATCTCGATAGAGAATGGTCGGGTTAAAGATGAAGGCAACTTCCGGCTCAGAACGGCTTTGCGGGAAATTACCCAGCAATTTGCCCTACCGATGCGGCTGACAGCCAGTCACAATATCATCATTTGTGAGATTGAACCGGAACACAAGCAAGCACTTGAACAGATTCTTGACCAGCACGGCATCCAGATTACCCCAGAGGGCATCGACTCCTTAGTGCGCTATTCAATGGCGTGTCCAGCGCTACCGACTTGCGGCTTGGCAATTACGGAGTCAGAACGGGCGCTTCCCGGAATGATTGAGCGAATTCGGGCACTTTTGGACAAACTTGGTCTAGAGAACGAGCAGTTTGTAGTGCGGATGACCGGTTGTCCCAATGGCTGTGCTAGACCTTACATGGCAGAGTTGGGGTTTGTCGGGAGTGCCGCAGAGAGTTGTCAAGTCTGGCTGGGAGGTTCACCTAATCAGACGCGACTGGCAAAACCCTATGTGGATCGGATGTCGTTTCATGATCTGGAATCTTTTCTGGAACCGATTTTTGCTTACTTCAAGCAAGATCGTCAATCTGGGGAGAGTTTTGGAGATTTTTGCGATCGCGTTGGTTTTGATGCCATCCGCGACTTTACTGTTGCCTATGAGTCTCCAACACTAGACTCTCAGTCTGATACTGGCTTGGTCAATGAAGTCATAAAGCCAGAACCATCGGCAACCCTAGTTAGCGGTAAAACTCGCTATCGGATTGGCGTTCGGGATGAACTCTACAACCGTATTAAGGCAGCCGCTAAAGAGCAAGGTAAGTCGATGACTCAGCTAGCAGCGGAAGCCTTGGAAGCTTACCTACAGGAAAATTCCCAGGCTTAGTTGGTTTAAAAATCAGATGTATTGCCACCGATTTTCCAGTAATCGGTGGCAATTTTTGCAATAACATCAATCTAAAAGGTAATGGGGAAAGTCAGGCATAGATTTGACAAATCCCATTGGAATAGGGTAAGCCTACTTTACTACCGTCTTGAACAAACAAACTTCATTCGATCCCCCCTAGCCAGAGTTAAAAAAGGGGGAACCGGAATCTTCTTAAAAAATGGGGAACCGAAATCTTCTCTCCCCTAAAAAAGGGGGGTGGGGGGGTCGAATTTGGCGCGACTTAGGACATTTCAGCCTTAAGTTGACGCCAAGGGATAATACGCTTGCCCCTACAAATAACCTGTATTCTACTCAATTGAGAACCGCTATCTTTTTATCTCTTGAATAAAAAAACTTTTTGCAAAAAAAAGTCAATTTTTGCTAATTAGCTATAACTTATTGCTCTTTTTAAAGTTGGACTGCCTTAAGGAGGATGGCATGTCTATGAAGTTAGAGATAGAGTCTTATTCGTTGATTTTTAACGCACTGCATGATAGAGCTGGATTTGGAGTCCTCAGCCTTACTGAATGGTGAGGCTACCAGGGTAGAGGCGCTTCATCGCTACAACATTCTCGATACTCCTTCGGAAGAAGCGTTTGATGATTTGACAGCTCTGGCTGCCCATATTTGTGGTACTCCAATTGCCCTAGTGAGCTTAGTCGATACGCATCGGCAGTGGTTCAAGTCGAAAGTTGGCTTAATGGCAACACAGACGCCTAGGGAGATAGCGTTCTGCTCTTACGCCATTCAGGAACCTGACTCTCTGTTGGTTGTGCCTAATGCGCTGGAAGATGAGCGGTTTGCCACAAATCCTCTAGTAACTTCTGCTCCTCACATTCGGTTTTATGCCGGAGCTCCGCTTGTGACACCTGATGGCTTTGCCCTAGGTACGCTATGTGTGATCGATCAGGTTCCGCGCCATCTTAGTCTCGAACAGAGGAAAGCGCTACAAGCCTTAAGTCGTCAAGTGATGACACAACTGGAGTTACGGATTAACGTCACTCGATTAGAGCACACAACCACTAAGCTCAAAACCGTTATCAAAGCTCTACAGCGCAGTAATCAGTATCTTAGTCAAACACTATGCGAGTTGAAGCATACCCAAGCCCAACTGGTTCAGAGTGAGAAAATGTCCAGTCTGGGTCAATTGGTTGCGGGTATAGCTCATCAGATTAACAATCCCATCACCTTTATTCACGGTAATCTTCCCCATATTCAAGGTTATATCCAAGACTTGCTGGCACTGCTGTCACTTTATCAACGGCATCATCCCAACCCCAATCCGCAGATCCAACGTCAGGTTGAAGCGATCGACCTCAATTTTCTCGTTGAGGATATGCCGAAAGTTTTCTCCTCCATACAGGCAGGCACGACACGCATCTATCAACTGGTGCGATCGCTACAGAACTTCTCTCGCAAAGATCAAGGGAAGAAAGCCCCTGCCGATATCCACAAAGCGATTGACGATACTCTATTAATCCTGGAACACCGACTGCAAGCAAGAGCAGAGCAGCCTGGGATCAGAGTGGTTAAAGAGTACGGCAACCTGCCTGCTGTTGAGTGCTACGCCGGACTGCTCAACCAGGTTTTCATGAATATTTTGAGTAATGCCATTGATGCTCTAGAAGAAGCGACGCAGAAGCGCTCTTCCTCAAAGCTTGAGCAGCATCTTAACACCATCACTATCCGGACAGATGTTTTGCAACAAACGGCAAAAGGTGGAGAAGCGGCAATTTTAATTCGCATTTCTGACAATGGCTTAGGCATCCCAAAAGCAATTCATGGACGGATATTCGATCCATTTTTTACAACGAAGCCCGTTGGCAAAGGAACAGGGCTGGGACTGTCAATTAGTTATGAAATTGTGGTTAAGAAGCACGGTGGGAGGCTGAAGTGCTTATCTGAAACCGACAAAGGAACAGAATTCTGGATTGAAATTCCCTATAGTTCGCTTGAATATGCAGGTGATTCCAATTAATTTATTTGAGGCAACGGCATCGCCTCTGAAGTGGCTGGGAGAATCAATTGGCTCAACTGCAACGGTTAGTGATTGAACTTGCACAACAGCAAGATGGACAGATTTTCCTGACCCCTTCGCAACAGCATTACCTGAATCGGGTTTTACGCTTAAAAGAAGGCGATCGCTTTATTGCGATGGATGGACAGGGGAACTGGTGGTTGAGCGAGTTAGAGGCAAGCCTTACCCAAGCTAAAATTATCCAATCCCTCTGTGTTCAAACAGAGTTACACTTAGCGGTAACGTTGATAGCAGCTATGCCTAAGGGAAATGGATTTGATGAGGTAGTGTATCAAGCAACCGAGTTGGGTGTTGCTTGCATTGTTCCCTTGAAGAGCGATCGCACACTCCTCGATCCCAGCCCTCGGAAACTTGAACGCTGGCGGCGAATTACCCAAGAAGCAGCGGAGCAATCGGAGCGTCAAGTTGTGCCGACAGTTCTTGACCCAGTTGACTTTACCACTAGTCTTCAGCTACCTGAAACAGTAGAAGCTCACCGCTATATTTGTGTAGCTCGTGGTGATGCGCCCCATCTGCTCAACTGCTTGCAAGACAAAACCTTACAACTTGAAACTGGTCAATCTGGTTCTCCTCAACTCTCCTCAGTCGTGATTGCTACTGGCCCTGAAGGTGGCTGGAGTCCCAAAGAGATAGAGCAAGCAACAGCAGCAGGATTTCAATCGGTTTCCTTGGGACGCCGCATCCTCCGAGCCGTTACTGCCCCAATCGTTGCTCTGTCCTTGGTAGCATCAGTTTTCGATAGCTAATGGCAATGAAAAAATAGCAATGAACCATTAACAATGCCCAATTAGCGATTAGCCACCCTTATGATTGACGAAGTTGCCTCTGCCTTTGAACGCAAAGATTATCGAACAGCTGCCCAAATACTCAAACAGCTAGTGCAGCAGGAGCCGAACAACCCGTGGGTGCGGCTTTATGTAGGACGGCTACACGAAGCCACGGGAAAGCTGGAATCGGCTGAAACTGTTTACCGCCAGTTACTACAGGGCACGACTAATCCTAAAATTATGTCTCAAGCGCGTCAGGGACTGGGGCGGTTAGAAACTATGGAACAAGAGCGACGCCGACAAGCTCTTGCCTCAGCCACGGCTGACCCTAACAGTGCAGAATTGGGCGTTTTGGTACTGGAACCCATCAGCACCGAACTGAAACAAGCGGCCGCCCAAAAGTTTGCCCGCATCATGCAACTGGACGCTTATACGGCAAGACTACAGCTACCAACGCGGGGCTGGCGTTTGTATCGTACAGGGCCAGTAGGAGAACTGCAATTTTACACTTCATCCCTGCGTAGCGCTGAGATTCCCTGCTTTTCAGCTTCTTTTGCCGATCTCCTGAAAATTAATGTTTTTGGCGTCAATTATTTTTCTGATAGCGCAGCATTGGGCAGCAGGGCCCCTCAAGCGACTGTAGTTTGCCAAAATGCAGAGGGTCAGCTGGGTTCGCTTACCTTCAACTGGTCAGAGGTGACCCAACGCGTGGAAGGGCTTCTGCCACTTTTTGACGCCGTTGTAGAGATGGATAACCGCCGCAATTTACAGCGCAAAACCCAAACTTTAGACTATGTTCACTTTTGCGACCTACATTTACCACGGCGAGGCTGTATTCTCCGCTTGAGCGATCGCAATTATCAATTTCAGCAGGGAATTACTTTTCCCCAAAATCCGGAAAACACCCAGCACAGCGAGCCAAACCTGTCTCCCCAACACCAAGCCACCACTCGAAGCAGCTGGAATAACTTGTTGAATTTCCTTAACACTCAGCTGCCTCAGACACCAGTCTCGTCAGATTTCACTCACTTTGCCGAGACAGCACTGGATTTTAGAGAAATGCTGGGTCACCTGCCGTCTCACATCGACCTGTTTCGTCGTGAGGAGACGCCCTGGGACCCAGCATTTCAGTTGTACAGTGGACTAGTTTTCCTGAAAAATACGTCGAAGCAGTGATTACACTACTTGGGCACTAACTAGGCGTCTTTACCTGACGCGCCATGTCCCGGAACATATCAAGGCTTGGGCCTGGACGCCGCCGACTGCTGCTGGAAGTTGTGAGCAAGTAGTTGGGAGCAAACGTCAGTTCAGCTTGGGGTTCAACTTTGCCATTGAGAGATGGTGCTGGTGGGTTGGGTTGAGCTTGGATCTTGACCTTCCCGTTCTTGGGCTCTGCTGGTGCTTTAGCCGGTTCCGGCTTCTTCGCTGCAACCGCAGGCTCGGGTTTGGGCGGTTCTAGTGTTGCGACTGCGGTCTTAGCCGGTTCTGGCTTCTTCGCTTCCGTCTCTGACTTAACGCTTCCACTGTCATCTAGCTCTAGGAAGTATCCCTTCCCTTTTTTGGTTTTGGGAGCTATTGACGCCTTGTCCTGAGATTTCTTGCCTCCAAAAAGGCTACCAAAGAAGGCGGAAATTCCGCTGAACAAATTTTTGATAAAATCAAACATTTACAAATACTCCTGCACTTGTAGAAGAATTTAACTGAGTTGCCAAAGATGGGGCAGACTATCCAACTTTGATACAAGACTTTTATTATGACTGCAATCTGGTACTAACTACTTCTTGGATGAAGCTTCGCCAAAAGGTGCAGCCAGATTGAATTATGAATTTTTACGGCGGATCAGTGCAAGATTCGTCGCAACTTCTTCACATAACTTTACAATTCGCTCCCGGTAAATACACTCACTCAGGTTTTGCTCAATAAAGATCACAACAGAATTTATGTATATTTACAATCATCTCATGTTTTCTGAGAAAGCTTAGGACACTCAGCTGGGTGTACCACGAATAGCGATCGCTATGGTAAACGGATGTTTAAGCTGGGATTAGGTGAGTTGTTCCATAGAACATGAATACTGCAAACACTTACGCTACGGGTAGACTTGGCGATTACGCTCCGCGTACACTTCGTGAGCGCAATCCAGTGTTGCTGATTCACGGCATTAGCGACACGACAGCAGTTTTTCAGCGGATGTCTCCCTACCTAAGTGGGCTGGGTTGGTCAGTACATAGCTTCAACATGATACCCAATAACGGCAACCTCGGTCTGGATAAGTTGGCGGAGCAAGTGGCTGACTATGTCGCTAAGACCTTTGACCCCGAACAACCGCTAGATATCATTGGCTTCAGCATGGGGGGAATTGTATCGCGCTATTACATCCAACGGCTAGGGGGCATTGACCGAGTGCAGCGCTTCATTAGCATATCAGCCCCCAACAATGGTACATTGGCGGGCTATCTCTCTTGGCGTCCTGGCTGCGTTCAGATGCGTACAGATAGTGAGTTTCTACGGGATTTGAATCGGGACGCGGCGATGCTGGGACGCCTGAATTTCACTGTAATCTGGACGCCTTATGATTTGATGATTGTCCCGCCGACGAGTTCTCAGATGTCGATGGGTAAAGAGCTAATAGTGCCTGTTCGTCTCCATTCGTGGATGCTGACAGACGAACGAATTCTCAAGGCAGTGGCAGGGGCCCTCTCAGAGCCGATTAAAGCAACAGCGATACCTTAACCAGGATTGCTAACCGTGGCAAAGTATTAACAACTTTTACAGCATTGCCCATCATTCACAAATTATTCACATTTGCTCAATACGCTTTAAATACAATCTTTTTTAAGACCCTCTCGTTGGAAGGAGAGAGGGTTTTTTTTGGGCAATTGGGCAGATAAAAGTTGTCCAACTGTTGCCGAAGCAAGCCTAGTAGTAGAAGAAGGGCGATCGCTTGCCATCAAATCGGTAAGGTTTACCCAGTCGAGAGGAAAAAGAAAGGTTACTTAAACTAGGAGCTTGCCTAGTCCTGAAAGCGTAGCATTTCAACCAACCACTTTAGCACTTTAGCAGCTGTACGCCAGTAAAGCCCCAGTTACTCTTCAACTAGGGAAACTAAAAGAGATAATCTATTTGAGGCACTTTTTACAATGCCTTGTACTTTATCATTTGACAACTAAAAAATAATATGAGATTTATCAGTCCTAAGACCGATTTTGCCTTCAAGAAAATCTTTGGGTCTACCGATAGTAAAGATATTCTCATTAGCTTCTTGAATGCTCTCCTCTACGCTGGGGAACCCACTATTAAAGATTTAGAAATTATCGACCCTTATTCGGCTTCTAAGGTTAGAACTCTTAAAGATACCTACCTAGATGTCAAAGCCCAGATTACTGGTAATAAAACTGTGATTATTGAAATGCAAGTGTTGAATGTAGCTGCTTTTGATAAATGGGTTTTATACAATGCAGCCAAAGCCTATTCGACACAACTCAAATCTGGAGAAGGCTACTCAAAGTTACAACCAGTAATTGCTTTGACGATTACTGATTTTGAAATGTTTGAGAATCGGAACAAAGTGATTTCACATTTTGTTTTCAAAGAAAAAGAGGAGCTGTTTGACTATCCGAACCAGGAACTAGAGATGGTATTCGTCGAGCTGCCGAAGTTTCATAAAGATTTAGATGAGTTGGAAACTCTGACTGATAAATGGGTTTATTTTATGAAAAATACCAGCAACTTGGAGACAGTGCCACAAACAATGGGAATAGTCCCGGAAATTCAGAAGGCTTTTACCATTGCTAATGAAGCCAATTTGAATCTCCAGGAGTTGGAGGATTTAGAGAAGAGAGAAATGTTCATTGAAGACCAGCGGGGTGCAATTATTAAAGGCAGACAGGAGGGCAGACAAGAAGGCAGACAGGAAGGGAAACTAGAATTAATTATGCGTCTACTGGAGCGTCGTGTCGGTGAAATTGAACCTGAGGTGCAAACCAGCATACGCCGATTATCTATTGCTCAATTAGAGAATCTAGGAGAGGCATTGTTAGATTTCGCAAGTGCATCAGATTTAATGGATTGGTTGCAAGGTGAGAATAATATGGGCGATTAAGTCGTTTTGAGAAAGCGATCGCGTTTCTGCGTTTGTAATTTTATGTTGATTTTGGATTATTAACTCTCAGATAGGTTGTTTTCCCCGGCTTATTCTAGGGCAAAATTAATTACAGTTGGACTTAATCGGATACCTCGGTTGAGCATTTGAGATATTGCTTGCTGCATTGAGAGGGGGTAGCCTTCCCGCTTGGCACGAAGCAAAATACCAATCGAACCTGTAAGAGAAAGTCCCTTAATCTGGCAATTCGTCTACCTGCAACTTCATCAATACAGACGGTTTGGATATTTTGATTCATGGCTAGTTGAATGACGGCGGCTTCACCTCTATCGAGGGAATTCAGGAGAAGGAGGGAAATATTCAGAGGAGTTTGCTGTTTTTGCAGCCATGTTGCTACCTCAAATTCTGCCACGGCAAAACCGCTAGAACCACCTGTGAGGATTTCTTGGCAGACTTCAAAGGGAACTAATACTTGAGTGTAGAGAGATTGCAAAATGGTTAAATCCCCTAAAGCTGCCACAATTGCGATTAGGGGTGCGGTGTTGATAACAATTCTCTCAGTTTCAGGCATTTTCTAAATCGGATAATAATTCTTCTTCGGTAAGGTCAATCATGGGGACTCCATAACGGTGTAAGTTAAGGAGGAATGAGACTCTATCTATGCCGATTAATTCGGCTGCCATGCCGGAAGATAGGCGTTTCATTTCAAAAAGTTTGACTGCCATTGCCCATTTTGCCTCTTGTTCAAACTGTTCTCTGGTTTGTTGCAGGGCATCTGGGAAGGTTTCGGGATAGTTAATTGTAATTTGGTGTGACATAGTGTTTTTTTGAATAGGGGTTAAGAGCGTTAAATCCTCATCCAACTGCCGCAAGACTATAGAAACTTAGAGATGACCGAGAAGCAATGAAAAAGGTGAATGGTGCTCAAATATCTCATGGATGAAAATGTTGCTCCAGTCTAGGCGACTCAACTACGGCGAAGGCAACCTGATTTAGTAATCCGGGCAAGTGGAGAACCTGACACTTCTTCTAGAAGTACATCAGCTCCAGAAATTTTGCTTGGGTGTGAAGAGCATCGCTTTATCACTGAACCGTTAGGGTGAAAAGAAGGATATACAGAGCATTACAACACAATACAAATAAATTAAGCCCAACTACTGCAATAAGGCTAGACAATTAAGTTGTTTTGAGAGAGCGATCGCATTTCTGCCGTTAATCAAAAAGGAGAACGAGGGCAGTGCAACTAGAAGATTATTTTAACTTTCTCGCGCCGAATGACATTCGGATTAAAGGTTCGCGGATTGGCATTGAAACAATTCTGTATGAATATATCTATCGCGCTCGTACTCCAGAGGTAATCGTTAAAATTTACACCTCGCTAACTATAGAATAAGTCTATGCAACGATTCTCTATTACCTACACAATGTAGTTGTTCTTGTTGAGGCGATTGCTTTGATTTATCTGGTAGTTGCTCTTGTTTATGCCTTCGTGATATTTCGTGTCCAATGGCAAAACCAACCAAAAGAACTGTAACAACTAACCACACGGCAAATATTGCCGTCATTTTAACAATAGATTCATCATTTAGAGCTTTTAAGTAAGGAATTCTTCCTTGCTCAGGGGAGCGTATTGACTCTTGGTATTGTAAATTTGACTTTACCTGCATAGAAGCAGGCGACTTCAGTCAAGTTGCTGGAATCGTTGGTAGCGGAGTGGTTAAATGCTCTTGAATAAATCGCTTCACCCGACGATAGATTGGACTATTTTTAGATTCGGGTTTGCAGATTGAAATATGGTCATAATCCATCGGTATGGGAATCACACCCGCAATACCAGGGTCTGCACTGGTTTGATTCACTACCAAAATTCCTTTGGTTGTTCGCGTCTCGCAGTAAACCTCCATCGGAATCTGCTTGAGCCGTTCGTGATTGCGGTATAACAAGTTCAACTCTCGCAAACGCGAATGATGTGCCTCCAATTCATCAACGCTAACTGTAGTTTGGAGAATTCCACCAATATGCTTAATCCAACTCGCCATATCCGAACCCGAATGGGGCGTTGACAAGAACACAATCCCTCTCGTCTGTTCCACAATTGCCTGCCATCTGGGAGTTCCAAAGTCTTGGGCATGACGCAGCATCTGTTTCACTAGCAGTCCTCCCAGACTATGGACAATAAAAATCAACGGGCGTTCTCCAATGTCATAGCTATCCAAAAGCGCTAAAGTGTTAATCGCTCGGTCTACCAAAGGCATCGCATTGCCTTTCCATTTTAATGGTTCTACCTCATATCCCAGCGACCAAATCCCCACATCGGGCAATTCTTCTCCCAACCATGCGGGCCAGAAATTATTATCATCA
>DATNPI010000339.1:0-6518 GCA_036703325.1 Coleofasciculaceae cyanobacterium | reverse complement strand
AGGGCGTTACTGCCAGCTGTTGTTCCATTGAGGAGGTTACTGAAGATGATATTACCGCTAGCTATCCGCCCCGTAGTAGTGATTGTGAGGGCGGGGTTAGCCAGTAGCACGTTGCCAGTCAAGCTAACTTTGCCTCCATTTCCCCTTGTGCTGGAGGTATCGATTTCACTTCCACCGAGGATGATATTGCGATCGGATTGGAGGGCGATCGCACCCCCATTCCCGCCGAAAGTCAGACCCGTAACAGCAGTGTTTAAATTGCCTGTAACTAAGATGTCACCATTATTCGCTGCGAGTTGAATGTCTCCCCCCTTCTGTGGTATTGCACCTCCAAGAGGAGGATTTTGAAATGACTGGCTGGTAATACTACCCGTGGTGATACTGCCATTGTTAGTCCTCAGAGTAATATTGCCACCACCACCACCCACCTCAGTGAGGGATGTCCCAGAAGCCACCAAGTTACCTGTCGTGATCGAACCCTCGGTGGTGGTGAGGATATTGATTAGACTCCCTTGCCCGAAAGTACTGGCTGAAGAAATGTTTCCTGTCTGAACATCACCCCCAGCAGTGATGCCTACAACTCCACCATTGCCGCTGAAAACCTCTGGAATGGAAGCTGAAGCATTGATATTACCTGTTGTCACTGTGCCTTGTTGAGCGCTCAAAGTGACATTCCCAGCGTTTGGAACCAGAAGACTAGCTGTAGTAATGATGTTGCCAACTAAGAGGTTGCCGCCAGTTGCGGTTAAGTTGACATTACCGGCTCTTACACCGATAGCGCCAGTACGGTAATCACCTGTATTGATATTGCCAACGGTTACATTTACTCCCAAAATTGTGAGGCTTCTCCCCAACGCTGTGATGGATTGGGTTTGATCCATCCGAAAATCCCCACCCCCAATCCCATCAGCGTTCGCCGTAAACGTGATCGCCGGGATAGGTGCCCCTGGCGCTGCAATGGGAGGGACAAAGTTCAGCGATACATCAGGGTCAATGGTGATATCGTTAGTGGCTTGGAGGAGGACGGTGCCAGCGAGATTCTCTAGCGTTGTTGCGCCAATGATAAAGTTTCCTGTACCCCCATCTCCAAACAAAATTTGACCATCTGCCAATTGCTCGTCATTAGCACCTGTACCAGCGACGACCCTAATATTGGCAGGGTCAAATAAAATGGTGCCATTTGTACCGAAAGGGGCACTAGAATTCACCTTGCCGTCAAAGACTAAATTTTCTTTACCCGAAATTTCAGTAAATCCACCGTTGCCAGAGTTAGCCCCGCCACGATTGCTAAGATTGCCATAGAATCCCGTTGTCTCATCTGCCCACACGATAATGCGACCACCATCACCGCTATGTAGGGCATCGGCGTTAATCACTGAATTTCGGTTGACAAACGTGCGCGAGGCATTTGGCACGGGGCCTTTACCCTGATAATCGCCACCAATCCGCACTGTGCCACCGCCATTGATGCCAGAAGCATTGATATTGGCGTTAAACACACCGACTTTGTTGCCCAGAATATTCACTTCCCCGCCAGTTTCTCCCAAGCGTGGATTCGAGGCATCTAGAGTTCCGGAAGCGATCGCTATTCCTGTCTGCGTTGGTATAGTGCTGCCAGAATCTTTCAGTTGCACTGTACCAGTTGGAGAAACACTCAATCCTGTCTCCACAGTCCCAGCAAATCCAGTCAGCAGAGTTGGTAAATCCAGAGGGCTAACCGATGGCATCTGCCCATCTGCTGTTTTGGGTTCAATCTCCAAACTCAGCAAGTGTCCCGGTTGACTAATCCGCACTAGATTCGCACCGGGTACCGCCGCAAGGGTGATATTTCCTCCTGGGGCAGTCAGTTGCCCAGTATTAACAACGCTGCCGCCCAGTAACGTTAAAGTCTGTCCCTGTTGCACTGCCAAATTACCAGCATTAATAATGCTTCCCGGTTGAGGCAAGTCAAACGCAAACTGGCTGGGAGTACCGATTAAGTTCTGGTAGTCATTTGTACCGCTAGCATTAAACCAAGTATTTCCGCCAAAGCCAAGGCCCGTGGCGGTACTAGCACTAAAAGAGGCAGGGATGTTTAAACTGGCATTTGGGCCAAAAACAATCCCCGCTGGGTTCATCAAAAATAAGTTGGAATTCCCCCCAGTGACCTGGATTAAACCATTAATCAGGGAAGGATTGCCACCGACAACGCGACCTAAAATATTTTGTATCTGAGGGTTAGAGAGAAAAGTAGCACTCTGACCAGAATTAAGTCCAAATTTCTCAAAGCTGTGGAAAAGATTAGCCCCATCGCCAGAGACAGTGCCGCCTAATATATTAAATTGATTCCCGTTTGGAGAGACGACGGTGCCAGTGCCGTCAGCAGTCGGTGTAATGGGCTGTGCTTGAGCTGGTTCACTAGCCTGAAGGAAGGAGTTAGTTATCCCAAGGGGAATCCCGCCAACCAACGGTAGAATTGTCAACCACTTGCTGAGAATCTTGATTGCTGATTTCACTAGAGGTCTAGTCCCTGCTTGAGAAGAAGAACACTTGTTTTGATGAGGGAGAAGCACTAAACCTGATTTGCTCTGGAGAGATGCTGGAAATAATTTAATAAAGTCGGTATTTATTTAATTACTTCTAGCAGCTACGCTCTTACCGGCACATCACCTGGTAGGAGGAATATTTCCACATTCCTACAAAGATAAACCATTCATTTCCAGATGTCTGTCGCAAAAGATCGGTACTTGGGCATCGGGAACTGGTAATTGGTCATCTAGGACGGTGATTACCAAGGAGTGCTAATCATCGTCAGGACTTACGCACTATTGGTCATTCTGCCTGCCAACCCCCAACTTTAGGGGCAGCAAAGTCCGGTTCCCCAGATTTGGGAGTTAGGAGGGCGGTTGCATAAGTCCTGTAAGTCGGAAGCTGGTCAGGTAGGGACAAGGTCGATATCTTCAAGCCC
This sequence comes from Coleofasciculaceae cyanobacterium, assembly GCA_036703325.1. Classification (GTDB taxonomy): domain Bacteria; phylum Cyanobacteriota; class Cyanobacteriia; order Cyanobacteriales; family Coleofasciculaceae; genus DATNPI01. Next base: position 3,571 of record DATNPI010000339.1, on the reverse strand, counting down.
CTAGCTTCTAGCTATAGCGCGCTAAAAACCCAGGCTCCTGCCATCCTCCAGTCATGCAGCATCCTTGGTTGCAACCCTCTGCTCAGTACTGACTTCGTTTGGGCAAGAACGCCCCGCCTCAATGTCTGTGATGTTGGACAGTGTCGTCTCGGCAATTTTCTTGAGGGCGTTTTCAGTAAAGAATGCTTGATGACCAGTAATGAGTACGTTAGGAAACGTCAGCAAGCGTTGGAAAACATCGTCCTGAATAACAGCCTCGGACAAATCCTCAAAGAACAAGTCAGATTCTTGCTCGTAGACATCTAAACCGAGATAGCCAATTTTCTGGGATTTGAGAGCGCGAGTTACTGCTTCGGTGTCAATCAGCGCACCTCGGCTAGTATTAATCAGCATCACACCTGGTTTCATCTGTTCTAGGGCTTGGTCATCTATCAGGTGTTGGGTTTCTGGGGTCAGAGGGCAGTGGAGGGTGATGATATCCGAGGCGGAGAAGAGTTCAGGTAGCTCCACATACTTCGTACCTAGTGCCTCACACTCCGGGTTTGGATACAAGTCATAGGTGAGTAATTGACACCCAAATCCTTTGAGAATCTGCGCCACAAGCATACCGATTTTTCCTGTGCCGATAATCCCAACGGTTCGGTTATGCAGGTCAAATCCTAAGAGTCCGTCAAGGGAAAAATTACCTTCTCGCACACGGTTATAGGCACGATGTATCTTGCGGTTGAGGGTCAGAATTAGTCCGATTGTATGTTCAGCAACTGCATAGGGGGAATAAGCGGGGACGCGCACAACAGTTAGCCCTAAGTCAGCGGCGGCTTTCAAATCCACATGGTTGAAACCCGCAGAGCGTAGAGCGATCAGGTGAGTTCCTTGTTCAGCGATCGCTTTTAGTGTTTTCTCATCCAGCTGGTCATTAACAAACGCACACACAGCCGGGAATTCGGAAGCCAAGACAGCTGTGTCACAAGTCAGACGAGGTTCAAGAAATACCAACTCGTGTCCGTGGTCAGCATTTGCCACTTCCAGAAACCGCCGATCATAGGCTTTCGTACTGAAAATTGCCACTTTCATGAGCTCTCTCCTTTTGTTCTGTCAGCCTGAGTCACCACACATCAGTTTAAGAAACATTTAGCATAGGTAAATGTTTGGTGAGATACTAACAGTTTTTGTTGCTTTTGGACTCTGTCCTTCACCGAGCTTGTACAATCACCACTAATGACCAGAACCTAGGGTTAGCATAGAGCATAGCTGTCTGGACTGTATAAGACGCAAGCCTAATCCATTATTTGGTTGTACTACAAAAGTTGTCTTGTAAGGAAAGAATCGACTGATGAGCAACGGTTATGCTACTCGCTTAAGCCTCATCTCACTAGCTCCTGCTACCCTACTGGCAGTTGGTCTGAGTGCTGTGGTCGCTAGTGCTCAAGTCCATTTATACAAACCGATTCCCTTGCCAATTGGCGATCAGATCAAAGATACTCTTTCAAATAAAGATATTCCTACAGGGCAGAGGGGATTTGCCAAAGACTACGTTGTGAGTTTGTCGGCGGGAGACCAAGTGACGATCTCGCTCTCCTCTGACAGCTTTGACACTTCGGTCTCGCTACTAGCCGCTGATGGCTCTCCTGTAGGAGAAAACGATGATGCCCCAGATGGTAGTACGAACTCTCTGCTGGCTGTCAAAATTACTAATTCAGGGAACTATATTGTTCGAGTGCAAGCCGCTGGTCAAAGCAAGACACTTGGTCCTTTTACCCTGAAGGTCACAGGTCAGCAAGCTAAATCATAAAAGCGACTCTTTTTGTGGTGAACAGTGAACAGTAAAAATCGCCATCGTGCCGTTTTGGCATCTACCCCTCATTGTTCAGCTCACAAAATCGCCTCTTGCTTGGCATAAATATTTTTCATGTGCCTCTTAACTGTATTGCACGTAATGTGTAACTTATTGCCATCCTGAACTGGTTAGCCGATGTGGAGCTAGAGCAAGGGAATCTAGAGGAAGCTCAACACCTTCTCGGCCAGGGTTTACCAGTAGCGGAACGGAACAAGGACAAGCGTTCTATTGCTTTTCACAAGCGTCCCTTCGCGCTACTGGAACAATTGCGAGGTAATCTGGAGCAAGCTCGACGCTGGGCGGAGGAAGCAGCAGAGGGCTTTGAAAGTTTGACGATGATACCGGAAGCTAGGGAAATGCGAACTTTACTTCAGCGTGATGCCCAAGGTCAGTAAGAGAAGGGGTGGGGGAGAGAGAGGAAGAGTTCTTACGTATTGCCGCCAACTTCGGAGGGAAGAAGAAGGGGCGTTGAGTTTGGTTTCCCCTGCTCTTGGCATCCTCGCCAATTCTGGGGAGGAGAAGAGGAGGTTAGGCGAGGTGACTGACAAATGCTGCATTAGTCCTAGAGGATAGGGGGTAAGTCGGGAAACATACATTGTTCTTTATCTCCTTATCTTTAGTTAGCGACTGCCAATTAGCGATCGCTCAAGCAGAAGAGCAGACCTACTCTGAAAATAGAGAGGGAGTGACCCAGACAGGGAGAGGGGACGCAGGGGGAGGTGCAGACTTCCATTTTTTGTGTAGCCGCTGTTTCAACGCTAGCGATTTTTGCTTCTCCCTTTGCTTTAGACGTACTCATACCAAGTTGCATTCAAAGATATCCTTCTGAATTAAGTAGCCATCATGAAGTTCGTACACCAGTACGCATGAAAAACAGCTTAATCTCCCCCTGCTCCCCTGCTTTTTCAAGTCAGGTTGGACTCTTGGTAATGAAACCCAACCTACTATGACCGAAAAAATGGGATTCAAGCCTCCTCCTAGAAGGGGGACTTTTGTTGCAACAGAGTAAATAAATGCATAAGCCCGATCTAGGCTAAAGACACGTTGAAACAGCTACGGTGAGAGCAGGCGCAGAGAAAACTGCAAGGGCAATGGTAGTCAAGTAAGCCCATTCCTCCAAGCCAGTGAGGATGTCAATAAACACTACTTGCTCTAGTTTTTCTGGAAAAGCTCGATTGTCTCTATACAAAACTCGTTAAGCCAGTAGCATTTTCTCAAGGCTGAAAGTTTTTGAGAATTAGGTATAAGTAGGTGCGCTTAAATAAACAAAACCTAGTTGTAGGATGGGCATTGCCTAGAAACAAATTTTGTCAGCGTTGCAGAGTTTATCGTGGGCAATGCCCACCTTACGATTAATTAGATCCCTCTACTTAAGCAGTTAAGGGAAATTACTAAACTTAGGAATCGAGTAGAGCATTTGTAGCCGTTCTTTAGTGTGAGCGGTGGCGGCTCATCTGAGCCGATGCACTGACAGAAAACGTCTGTGTAGATGGGTGCAAATTGAATGCACAGCAGTTTAGCTAGTTCCGTCATCTTCTTGTTAATATTCATCCCAACTTGATGAGATTTTGAAACGATTCTATGCAGAAGCTGAACCTACGCCGTGTTAGAGCGCCGCCACCGCTATCTCCTGAAGTCAGGGCGCTATCGGTTGCAGAAAATTGCCCTTTACGTGCAATCCGCTCGACGCCCAACAGAGAAAAGTCTAATCGAGGGACGCTGGGTAATTGGCGA
>DATNPI010000333.1:0-1571 GCA_036703325.1 Coleofasciculaceae cyanobacterium | reverse complement strand
CCTTCATCCTTCATACTTTCTTTTTGGTCATGATGATACAAGACGAAGAACTACGCACTCTTTATAAAGAAGCCAGTGCTGACCATATCCAAAAAATTGAAGCCGGATTGCTCCATCTGGAAAAAAATCCTCTAGATCAAGCCAAATTGGAGCAATTACTCCGAGAAACGCACTCGCTCAAAGGCGATTCCCGGATGTTGGGGGTCAAAGATGCGGAAACCCTTACCCACCAAATGGAAGACATTCTAGGGGCGGTTAAGCGGGGTGAGCGAGTTCTAACCCCCCAAATCTTTGAGTGTCTCTATCAAGGGCTGGATGCTGTTCGTAAAGTTGCCACCGAAGCCGTCACTGGACAAGCAGCAGGAATCAGTGTCTTCCATGTCCTAGCTCAACTCATGGGGGCTGACTCCAGCGATGCTTTGCCGGAAGTTAAAGCAACGGTGCCACAATCGAATGGTGTTGCCTCTGCCCAATCCATTGGGGAGCAGCCTTCGGCACATAAAGATACACTTCAGACCAGCGAACCAAGCTTGCCAGCAGCAGAGGTTCTTGCACAAGTCAGCGATTACCAGATTGACACCATTCGCGTTGAATCCCAAAAGCTGGATAAGTTATTAACTCAAGCCAGCGAACTGGCCGTTACTAAAGGTCAAATTGGAGACCGAGTTGCTGAAATTGAGCAAATCATCGCCCTGTGGGAAGAGTGGAACCGGGAAGCGTTTGTTAGCCGCCTGACCTTTGACGAGTTGGAGCGACGCTGGCAGACGACCGAACTGCAACCCCTGCAAAATTTCTACAACCTGGTTGAAACCCGCTTGGAGGAGCTGGGATTTCTGCTGAATCGACTCAGAGCTACAACGTTTGAAGATAACGCCAAACTGGAAACCGTAGCTAATGAACTAGAGTCAGGAATTCACTCCCTACGACTGCTGCCATTTTCCACGATTTTTAATTTGTTTCCCCGGACAGTACGGGATTTAGCCAAGCAGCAGGGCAAAGAAGTCAATCTCCTTCTCGAAGGTGGAGACAATAGCGTAGATAAGCGGATTCTCGAAGAAATGAAAGACCCGCTCCTGCATCTGCTACGCAATGCGATCGATCATGGCATCGAAACGCCCCAAGAACGCCAAAGTTTGGGCAAGCCTCCCGTAGCAACGATTCGTCTGAGAGGTTATCAGGTTGGCAGCACCGTTAGCATTGAAGTCATCGACGATGGGCGCGGTTTGGATGTCGAGGCGATTAAACAGGCGGCGATGAGTCGTGGTGTGCGCTCGCCTCAAGAACTGGCTCAAATGTCAACGGCTGAAATCCAGGCATTAATCTTTGCCCCCGGATTCTCCACCCGCACGGCGGTAACTGAGATTTCCGGTCGGGGAGTGGGCTTAGATGTCGTGAGGGCTAACGTCGAACGTCTCAAGGGAAACATCCAAGTAGAATTTACACCCCTGCGGGGATGTTTATTTCGCATCACGCTCAATAGCTCTCTGGCAACCACAGATGCCTTGATTGTACAAGTCAGCCAGCATCCCTATGCCCTCCCTGTGGGATTTGTCGAAGCGATGCAGCTTGTG
>DATNPI010000330.1:0-2491 GCA_036703325.1 Coleofasciculaceae cyanobacterium | reverse complement strand
GCGAGAGCACCGATGTGGTGACCTATTTGGTTGATCATTACAAGCTGTTAGGTTTGGTAAAAGCTGAGCGCAAGCGGCATCGAGAAAATGCCGCTCGCTCACAAGAAATCTGGGCTTCCTCTGGTTAAGTTGACACCAATGATAATACCCTTACCCCTACCGTGTAGTGTATGCAATTGAGAACGGCTATGGGAACGATTGAAGGGTAGCGATCGCTTTTCTGGACTCAGCAAACACTCTTGGCGGTTCCGTTAGCAGTAATGACGATAACTTTGCAATCACTGTGCTGATGGTGAGAAAATCCTCCGTAAGTATGAACAAACCCAGATTTTAGAGGCGAATCTTAGTGGTTAGTTCATCGATCGGACACGCAGGCACTACCCTTACAAAAAATTTTGCGACAGATACCTGGTGGGGCCAGGCTAGCTGGGAAGAGTATATTGCGCTAGCTGAAAATCCTGCTTACGTCGATGGCAGGTTTTATTACCATCACGGACTCTTAAGAATCGAGATGTCGCCCCTTGGTCCTCGTCATGGTCGTCAAAATTCCATAATATCCAAGGCGGTTAGTCTGTTTGCAACGATTAAGAACATCCGCATTGTTGAGTTTGCCAATACCAGTTTTAGGAATGCAGGTATCGGCGAATTTCAACCGGATTTGGCTTTCTACATTGGTTCGGGGTTGAGAGTGCCTCCTATGACTGATACTCCGATCGATCTTCAAGAGTATGACCCGCCAACGTTGGTGGTGGAAATTGGGTCTTCCACTGTTAGTGATGATTTGGGACGGAAGCGGTTAATGTATGAGGAGTCAGGGGTGCAGGAATATTGGGTAGATGATTTGAATGTTGGGGAAGTGATTGCATTTGCGATCGCAAATGGGCGCAGTGGCCGGGTTCGGGAGTCTCAGGTTTTGCCTGGATTAGCGATCGCATTGGTAGAAGAAGCCCTAAAACGCACTCATACTGAGGATGATACGAAGATTAATCTCTGGCTGCTGAAAACTTTCAGCCAAAGTTGAGGGGGTGAGAGGGTGAGGAGGTGAGGGGGAGTAAGAAGAATTAAATCTACTTTTTCCTGTGCTTCTCTGTATCTTGGAACTGGCAAGACCCTTTTGCCGGTGTGAAACTAGACTTTTCTCCCTAATCCGTCCCAGAATTGGGGGATTGAAATTGAATACAAAGTTCAGGAACGTTTAAGAGAGTGGTATGTTTTCCCTAGAGTTTTGCTCAGTTAACAGGAAAAAGATGAATCGGCTACGCCACTGTATTGTAGGGATAGGTTTAGCGATCGCCAGTTGCTCGGTTGCCATGATATCAGTAGCCCGTGAGCAACCTCCTCAACTCAGCCAAGCTCAACCTCAGCAATGGCGACGCATGACATCGGAAGAGCAAGCCGATGCCTGGGGACATATATTGAATAGTCCGCTGGGCATTGCTGCCCTTAACCAGTTGGCGATCGAGGGCTTTATCAGTCCAGGCTGTCCCAAAACTTTCTATCTTAATGAGAAGGTGGGGGGGTTTCAAACCTTGCTACGGGTGAAGTGTCCAAATGAGCGCGGAGTCTCAGCTGCAAGGGGGTATGGCGAAATGCGAGTTATCTTCAATCGGTTTGAAACTAATATTGAGAATTTTGGGGTTGAGCGAGTGTCTTCAGAAGGACGCCCCCCTGCCACAACTTTGCCGGACTAAATTTTTTCATGCCCCTACGATGATGCTGTACAAAACAGGAGTTTAGATTTTGATTCCTAACTTCAACGCTGGATTATTATCCCAGCGATCGCCTACATGAGCATAGATACAGGTTGTTCTTGGATCGGCGTGTCCCAACAAATCTTGCACTTGGCGTAACTCTGCACCAGAACGCAGGGCGAGAGTGCCAGCAGTATGTCTTAGGCTGTGGGTTGATATTGTTCTACCTGGTGTGTGCTTCAGCGCCGTTTGCTTGAGATAGTTATCCACAATCAGCCTAATCCCACGGCGGGAAATCCGCTCTCCACCTGCCCGGTTTCCGACTGCTATAAACAGAGGGCTGGAGGGTTTGAGTACTTCCCCATTTTCTTCCCTTGCTTCCAGATAATTCATTAGGATATTGGCGATATCTGGGGTTAAGGGAACAATCCGAATATTTCGCTTGCCTTCTACCCGGATTCCTAGATTTCCTCCCTGCCTTACGACATCAGAGATATTCGCCCGGTGCACTTCTACTGTACGTGGTCCCTCCAATGCCATAATCGCTAGCAGGGCTTTATCCCGCGCTGCTTTGAGTGTGCCATCTTCAGGTATGGCTTCCAGAAATTTTTCGACTTCTACCTTTTCCAGGTAGGTAATCCTTTCTGCTGGATCGCGCTTTTCCCGTGGCGGCTTCACACCAACGGCTGGATTGATAGGAATTAGCCCTTTTTCCACGGCGGCTTGATAAAAGCGCTTGACTACAGATAGTTTTAATGCTACCGTTGCTGGCTTAAATTTCTTTTTTTCTACCATCCAAC
>DATNPI010000322.1:0-10513 GCA_036703325.1 Coleofasciculaceae cyanobacterium | reverse complement strand
CTATAACTGAAACACGCCCTCTGGCGACTGGAAGTCGCAGCTATACAGACAAAACCAGGCGTTTATAGGTGTATCGCTGAACCAAGAATCTCCGTGGCTTTAGCCCGGAGAGTGTCAAAAGCCAGCTAGGTGTTATGACCCTCGGAATGTAGGCATTGCTGCCTAAGTCTGGCTATCTTGTCCACTTTCGTTCAGTGTTGAGTGGATAGAATTTTTCTTCCCTACCTATACTGCAAGCGATCGCCCTTAGCACTATCCACTTGGATACTCGCTCAAACCTTAACAAACCAGCGTAGCCGATACATTCCGTAGCCAACCCCCAACCAAAATAACACCGTCACCAAGCCGAAGAAGAAAGAACCGTTCAGCGCACCTGCCCAAGGCACGAAAAGATGCTGATAAATCCAGGTATAAGTATTTGGAGCCTTTGCGCCTGTTCCAATTTGGGTTTTAACCAGGATTTTAATCATCAGAACCGAAGCGACGAAGACAAAGATAGCGTTCAACCCCATAATCTTAAACAGCTTCGCCCATCGGCGTCGCTGACGCACTTCAATCAATTCATAACAAGCGGCTAGTAAAACCATTGCCCAACCCGCTGTGAAGAGGACGTAAGAACTCGTCCACAGCTTTTTGTTGATGGGGAACCACAACCCCCAAACTTGCCCAATAACCAGACAGCTGAGGCCATCCAGTACCAAATCCATGCTCGTGCGCGACTTACGAGGCTGTTTGCGTAGCCATTCTCCCGTGAAGTAGCCGAGTAAGACACTTACTAGAGCAGGGATAGTGCTAAACAAACCCTCTGGATCTCCTAGCGACTTAAACTTATCGCCCCTATATAAATGTGCTGTGCCGATGATTAGGCGATCAATATAAGCCCCTAAGTTACCATGCCGCGTCCAATGACCAGCTCCATAACCCGGAACTGGCACAAAAGACATCGCCAGCCAGTAGCCAATTAATAATACTGCTGCCAGCACCCACTGCCACTTTCGGGGCAATTTAAGAACTATTAGGGCAGTCAACAAGTACGTTAGACTGATGCGCTGCAACACGCCCATGATGCGGATAGTGTTCCAGTCATAATCCCAAAAGCCATTGAGTAGCAATCCTAGGGCGAACAGAATCACGCTGCGACGTACAATGCGCCAGTACAGACCCACCCAATCTTCCTTAGTAAGGGGGGAGTCAACAGCAGGGTCTGTATATTTCGATAGCGAGAAAGCCATTGCCACACCGACAATAAACAGAAAGAAAGGAAAAACTAAATCTGCCGGGGTGCAGCCGTTCCAGTCGGAATGGAGCAGGGGGAAATATACTTTGTCAGCTACTCCCACCATATTGACCAGAATCATGCCAGTAATGGCTATACCTCGAAATACGTCGAGGGAAATCAGACGCTTAGATGGTTTTTGTTGCTCGTAGGACATTTATTAAAGCTTTTACTGTTAATCAAAACTTGAAGCTCATAACAAATTAGAGATTCATTGAGACTTAGGACGCTCGCCAAATTTTACTTCTGATCCTGCAACTGGGGCAGCCCACCGAATGGCGTTGGTAATAACGTGCAGCACTTCCGGTTGATAGTAGGTTGGGTACGCTTGATCGCCGGGACGAAAATAGAAGATCTTACCCCTACCACGGTGAAAACAACAGCCACTGCGAAAGACCTCGCCTCCCTGGAACCAACTGATAAAGACTAAGGTATCTGGCGTAGGTATATCAAAAAATTCACCGTACATCTCCTCAGAGGCAATTTCAAAATACTCGCCCAACCCCTCCGCAATGGCGTGTCCGGGATTAACAACCCAGATGCGTTCTTTCTCGCCCGAATCTCGCCATTTGAGATCGCAGGACGTACCCATTAGCCGCTTGAAAATCTTAGAGAAGTGTCCAGAGTGCAATACAATCAAACCCATGCCATTTAACACCCGCTGGTGAACTGTGTCCACAACAGAGTCTTGTACCTGCTCATGGGCTATATGACCCCACCAGATTAAGATATCGGTCTGGTTCAGTACGGCGTCGGTTAGCCCATGCTCTGGTTGTTCTAGAGTTGCTGTTTGTACAGGCAGTCCTTCGGATAGGAGATGTTGGGCGATCGCCTCATGGATGCCATTGGGATAAATTTTGGCAACTTCAGAGTCGATCTTTTCGTGTTGGTACTCGTTCCATACCGTAACGCGGGGAGTGTTGGTCATTCTTGTGTCTGTGCTACAGGAAATGGCTCTTTCTAAAAAGATTAACCACATAGAAACAGAGCATACTTTACTGAAAAGGGCTTGTATTTTCTCTCAGTGCAGGCTTTCCCGCTTCACCAGGGAGTCACTAAGCCGTAGCTTGCTCAAGAAGCTGCATCGCAAGGCGCAATTCTATTAAAATCTGTAAAGAAACTGAAAGGGAAAGGCTGAATGCGCGTTGCAATTGTTGGGGCGGGTCTAGCTGGGATGGCGACGGCAGTTGAATTAGTCGATGCCGGTCACGAAGTAACAATTTTTGAATCCCGTCCTTTTGTTGGAGGGAAAGTTGGCAGCTGGGTAGATGCCGATGGCAACCATGTCGAGATGGGGTTGCATGTCTTTTTTGGCTGCTACTACCAGTTATTTGACTTGATGAAGAAAGTGGGGGCGTCAGAAAACCTGCGGCTGAAGGAGCATACCCACACTTTCATTAATAAGGGGGGTCGCACGGGTGCGCTGGATTTTCGCTTCATCACGGGTGCGCCCTTCAATGGATTGAAAGCTTTTTTCACAACGTCCCAGCTATCTGTACAGGATAAGCTGCAAAACTCCCTTGCTCTCGGCATCAGTCCCATCGTTCGCGGTTTAGTGGACTTTGACGGAGCGATGAAAACGATTCGCGACTTAGATAAAATCAGCTTTGCTGACTGGTTTCGTGGTCATGGTGGTAATAATGGCAGCTTGAAGCGGATGTGGAACCCGATCGCCTACGCCCTCGGCTTCATCGACACCGAGAACATTTCCGCCCGTTGTATGCTGACCATCTTCCAGTTCTTTGCTGCTAAAACTGAGGCATCAGTGCTGCGGATGCTGGAAGGCTCTCCGTATGAGTATCTGCATAAGCCGATTATTGAGTATCTGGAGGCGCGAGGGGCGAAAATTTACACCAGGCGTCGAGTGCGGGAAATTCTCTTCACCGATGCTGGTGAAAAAACCAAAGTTACTGGACTTGTAATTGCCAACGGCGAAACTGAAGAAACAATTACCGCCGATGCCTATGTCTGTGCTGGTGATGTTCCCGGTGTGCAGCGTCTCCTGCCCCAAGCGTGGCGCAAGTGGTCGGAGTTCGATAATATCTACAAGCTCGATACTGTACCCGTAGCGACAGTTCAGCTCAGGTTTGATGGCTGGGTAACAGAGCTACATGACGCCCAGAAACGCCAACAGCTCTCCGAAGCAGCAGGAATAGATAATCTACTTTATACCCCTGACGCTGACTTCTCCTGCTTTGCTGACTTAGCCTTAACCAGCCCCGCTGACTACTACCGCGAGGGTCAAGGCTCACTGATGCAATTGGTGCTAACTCCAGGAGACCCGTTTATCCGGCAGAGTAATGAAGCGATCGCGCAGCACGTCCTCAAGCAAGTTCACGAACTCTTCCCATCCTCACGAGAGCTGAACATGACCTGGTACAGTGTAGTCAAGCTTGCTCAGTCCCTCTACCGCGAAGCCCCTGGCATGGACCCCTATCGTCCACCACAAAAGACTCCTGTTACCAACTTCTTCCTTGCCGGAAGCTACACTCAGCAAGACTACATCGATAGTATGGAAGGAGCAACTTTATCAGGACGTCAGGCAGCCAAAGCCATTCTGGAAAATGCCACAGAACTTGTCGAGCGCTCTCCGGTGACAACAGGTTGAACTTGCCAAAGTCATTAGTCTTTAGTTCTAAGCAACTAAAAGGCAATGACTAATAAATAATGACCAATCCAAAATCCAAGATCTAAAATCGCATGTCCGATTGGCTAGAACATACTGTGCAGGTAGAGGTAGACGTTCCCATTGACTTAGCGTGGAGCCTCTGGTCTGATTTGGAGCAAATGCCTCGTTGGATGAAGTGGATTGACTCAGTTAAGGTGCTAGAAGACGATCCTGAGTTATCCCGTTGGAAACTCGCGACTGGCGGCATGGAATTTAGCTGGCTCTCCCGCATTCTGAAATTGGTGCCACATCAAATCATTCAATGGGAATCTGTTGATGGCTTACCCAATCGAGGAGCCATTCGCTTCTACGATCGCCACGGCAGCAGCATCGTCAAGATGACTGTAGCTTACGCGATTCCCGGTTTTCTGGGTAAGTTGATGGATAACCTATTTTTGGGCCGCGTCGTCGAATCCACCATCCAGGCAGATTTAGAACGATTTCGAGAATATGCCCTGAAGGTGAAAACCTCATGATGGTTAGAATACAGCCTAAGAGCAACCTTACTCAGTAGAACGCTTGATGCTGCTCATCCGTCCCCAAGCCTGGTTCAAGGGTACGATTTGAGCAGCATCGGGTTCATTCTCTCAAGTGAGAGAAACTATTCGATGATGTGGAAATAAAAGGCCGCAACCAGGAAGTTGCCAAATAAAAGCAACAATAACCAAGCTAGGCGATACGGGTAGGGGAACTTACCAGATTTGGCAACGGGGGCGTTGGGTCTTTTCGCTTGAGCAGTCATAAGGTTTTCTCCTAGTTTAGAGACTTTATTAAAAAATAGTAAAGTTAAACAGTACCAAAGAGCTATCCCTCTAGCGGTGATTTATTGTGAAGATTTTCCATTTCTCGATTTGCTTACCACATTTGTAAGGTCTCTTTGCCCCCCCTATTGAGCGGGGGGTTGGGGAAATTATTGTCTTTAGAATCGGGAAACCCTATTAATGCTGTTGGCTGACTCCTAAAATGTTTGTTAGCCAATACTAGGGGTTGATGACGTGGAAATAAATCGCAGCCACCAATAAATTGCCAAGTAGGAAGGTTCCTCCCAGGATAAGTCCTATGGGATAAGAAGGGGTCTCGTCCGGGGTGAGAACAGCAGCACCTTTTTTCTGTTCTCTCTGTTCTTTTATTTCTGGTGTCTCTCTGGTTTCTCTCTCTTGCTCAGTTTGCATTTTCAACAATCCTATTTCTGTACCTGTATTAACAAGTACCAAAGAAAGAGTGGGCTTCATAAAGGCCAGTGGAGGGATTATTGGTTACATTGATGTCAGCTTTAAGTCGTAGTTCTGCCCCGGTATTTTGCCTAAGCCGTCTCACCAGCGTGGTAGGAACTGCGGACTAGGGGACCGGAACGGACGTGAGCAAAACCCAATTCTCGTGCGATCGCGCCCAACTCGTCAAATTCTTCGGGCGTCCAATATTTTTGTACTGGCAGGTGTTGTAGGGAGGGACGCATATATTGACCTAAGGTAAGGCGATCGCATCCTGCATTACGCAAATCCACCATCGTCTCAATCACCTCGGCTTGAGTTTCACCATGTCCTAGCATCAATCCTGATTTTGTAGGAATCGTAGGGTTGAGTGTTTTGACAATGCGGAGGACATCAAGCGATCGCTCATATTGGGCACCCCGTCGCACCCGTCCCTGTAGACGCCGCACGGTTTCAATATTGTGGTTATAACAAGCTGGCTGTGCCTCAACCACCGTTGCTACCCGTTGACGTTGCAAATCTGACGGTATCTGCTTACCATCGCCTTTCCCACCCCAGAAATCTGCCGTCAATACCTCAATCTCCGTTTCTGGGTTCACCTGACGGATGGCTTTCATCGTTGCTACAAACCATCCCGCACCCCCATCCGGCAAATCATCTCGCGCCACTGAGGTCAGGACGACATAACGCAAACCCAGTAACCGTACCGAGTCAGCCACTTTTTGCGGTTCCTCTGGGTCGAGAGGCATTGGCGCATGACCCTTGTCCACCTGGCAGAAGGCACAAGCACGAGTGCAAATCGGCCCCATTAGCAAAAACGTCGCTGTCTTCTGGGCGTAGCACTCTCCTCTGTTCGGACAGCGACCCTCTTCGCAAATGGTATGGATCTGTCGCTGTTTAATGATGCGCTGTACCGTTGAGATGTCGCTAGCTTTGCCAATTGGACGTCGTAACCAGGTAGGTAACGCTTCAATCTCTGAGCGCCATTGGTCTTGAGCCGGTGGGGTGGTCGAAGACTGATTTATTTTGGGAAACACATCCATCTAAAGTGATAACCTCTACAATCAAAATGTTAAAGCATCCAACTCTTGCCTTCTTTTTACCCAGTTTTTTGCTCTTACCTGTCAGACCAGATTAATCTAGAATTGGGCATACTGTTTGCTTTTGGGCTTGAACTCAAAATGGCAAAGAATTCAGGATGTCATGTCAGCTGTTGTATTGCAGTTAACAGACAGAAGCGATTCAGTCTTGTATGTGGAGCGTTGGTTTATCATTGCTAGGTATAGAGTGACTTTTAGATCAGAGCTAGACACACTGGCGCTACACCTTACCAAGTAGCTGGCGGCATTCACATCAGCTAACTTTTGACTCAGGGTTTAATTCTTCATCAAGTCTTCATCTGGAGTCAGCAGCAGTCGCTTCAACAAACTGTAGTGTTTCTTTAAATTACCTCTCCAAAGGAGTCAGTCGTGGCAAGTCATAAAATCCTGGTAATTGATGACAGTAAGGTCATCCGGATGCGTGTTAGAGAAATGTTGCCTCCGGGTAACTTTGAAGTTTTGGAAGCTAAAGATGGTCTTGAAGGGCTTAATTTAATTCGCCAAGCACACCCAAATCTAATTATGTTGGATTTTCTCCTACCCAAAATGAGTGGTTGGGAAGTATTTCAACATGTTCAAAATGACAGCGAACTCCAGGCAATTCCTTTGGTTTTGATGTCGGGTCGCAAAGAAGAAGTCACAGAGAAAATTACTGAACCTTTCGAGTATTTTGCCTTTGTGGAAAAGCCCTTCGAGAAGAAGCAGCTGGTTGATGCAATTAAAGAAGCAATGCGTAAGGCACAACTCCGCCCAGCGCCAACACCTGTAGCAGCCACAGCGGCTTCAGCTGCTGCCGACTCGTCTTCCGCTTCGGCGGCAGAGATTGCAGCCTTGAACGCAAAAGTTGCAAAAATGCAGGGTGAAATCGATCTATTGAAGAAACAGTTGACTCAAGTGGTGACGCTCATCAAACAAAAATTAAAGTAGCTGTCAGGCTTGAAGTACTGAGGCTATTTGCTAATCGAAGAATTTTTTCTTGCTATTAGCGATTAGCAAAAAGTGACAGACCATAAACAAGTAAGTCCCATGAACTTGATATTACTGAGTTCTTGCACCATTTCCAGTAAGACTGTAGGGGCGGGTTTCACCAAAACCTATCAACTCACGGAGAGGAACTGATATAAACCCGCCCTTATCAATCGCTCAGTACATCGATAGGGGCGGGTTTACCAAAACTTTGGGTCTAAAGCCCCGTCCTTCGACAGGCTCAGGAACACCTTCTAGGACGGCTTGCTTATTTATAGCTATATATGACTATAAAGCTGATAGAATACTGCCATGATTGTACTGGAGTTTAAGTTAAAAGGTAAGCCACAGCAGTATCGGGTCATCGACGAGATGAGCCGCACCGCTCAATTTATCCGAAACAAAGCACTCCGGTACTGGATGGACAATCCAAACGTTAAGTTGTCCGACTTATACAAACAATGCGCTGTGCTAGCCAAAGAGTTTGAATGGGCAGGAAAGCTTAACTCAATGGCACGACAAGCTTCGGCAGAACGTGCAATTTTTGCGATCCAACGTTTCTACGCCAATTGCCAAGCCAATAAACCCGGAAAGAAAGGATACCCAAAGTTCAAGAAGTCCAATCGCTCTGTAGAATACAAAACTTCCGGTTGGAAGCTTTCTTCTGATAAGAGGAGTCTAAGTTTCACCGATGGGTTTGCAGTAGGAACGTTTAA
This sequence comes from Coleofasciculaceae cyanobacterium, assembly GCA_036703325.1. GTDB lineage: Bacteria > Cyanobacteriota > Cyanobacteriia > Cyanobacteriales > Coleofasciculaceae > DATNPI01. The sequence goes on along the minus strand of DATNPI010000322.1, from coordinate 2,576 downwards.
GCTGGTTGGTTCTTGTGACCTGCACTTCTATGCACCCGATCAGATTAAACGAGTGCGGGTAGTCAACAGAGCCGATGGCTACTATGCTCAGTTTTGCATTAATGTGGAACGAGTAGAAAAAAGTGTTCCTACAGGCAAAGCGATTGGCATAGATGTCGGACTGAATCACTTCTACACCGATAGCACTGGGGCAACCGTACCCAATCCTCGCTATCTGCGTAAAAGTGAGAAGGCTCTCTTAGTGGCGCAACGGCGCGTTTCCAGAAAGAAGAAGGGGTCAGCCAACCGCCGACGAGCCATTAACCGACTGGGAAGAAAACACCTCAAGGTCAGTAGGCAGCGTAAAGACTTTGCCATTAAGACGGCATTGTGCGTAGTGAAATCTAGCGATTTCATTGCCTATGAAGACCTACAGGTGAGAAACATGGTGAAGAATCACAAGCTTGCCAAAAGCATTAGTGATGCGGCTTGGTCACAGTTCGCCCAATGGTTGCAGTACTTGGGGAAGGTGTATGGAAAAACAGTGGTTGCTGTTGCTCCTCAATACACTTCTCAAGACTGTTCAGCTTGTGGCAATACACTTAAGAAGTCGCTGTCAGTGAGGACTCATGCTTGCCGTTGTGGCGCAGTGCTAGACCGCGACCACAACGCAGCACTGAACATCTTGGCTAAGGCTTTAAGGCAAGCAGGAATTGAGCTAAATACCCTAGGGCATAGGGAAATTAACGCTTGGGGACAGAGCGACCTCTACTCGTTGGTGGTGACATCAACCAGTAAGCCGACTGGTTGAACCAAGAATCCTCGTGCGTTCACGTCGAGGAGTGTCAAAAGAATTATCTATACTCTGAGGCATAAGACTAACTTGGCTGACGCACCGCCTTTGGTTCTACCGTTGCCCTTTGGGCGTGAAGCGGAGCTGGCGCATTGTGCATCGCTTTTTTCACAAACTCTGGATAACGCTGCCAGACCCAACTGGGGAAAGCTAAAGATTTCTCATTCATCAGTTGCCGCTCCAAAACGTGAATAATGTCATCGGCTTCATTTACTAAATCAAACACCACCACATCATCAGGCATCTGCTGATTGATATTGAAATCTAGCTCCAGAAAGTAATCTACATTTAGATCCTCGCCTAACCCGAGTACTAAAAATAAGACAGCTTTGGCGTCGGTAATTTTAGAACAGGTGCTAGTGATGCAATCGATAAACTTTGATACATCATCAAATAAACCATCTGTATAGATGATGAAAAAAGCACCACGGTTTTTGGGTTTACCTTTGACTAACCAGGTTTTAGTACATTTTTCAAGATTAGGGGTAATAAATGTCTTCGTTTTAGGTCGATTTTCCTTGAACAAAATCGGCACTTGTCTCGAATTGTTGACAATAATTGGACTTGTCGCTACTTCATTTTTGCTGAAAAAATATACGGAAATTTCATCACAAATCTTCTGTCCTGAAGCTCCTCGTTGCTCTTGCCCAGCTGAGAGAATTTGAGCAACGTGTCCCTGAACGACTTCTTGAAGGTACTGGTAGCGGGTTTGATCACCTGTATCAGCATCCTTTTGGGTCATGGAGCCACTTTGGTCAATTAGGATGAAGACATCACGGTTGTAGATAGTTGAAAATGAAGACTCAGGTGCGATCGCTACTGTATTGTCCTCTACACCCTCAGTTAGTAGAGCAACCTCAGCGTTGGAAACTTCTGCTCTACGAGTTACTAGCTCAGGCTTATATTTGCTAAACAGTGCCAGTAAGTCAGAACGTTTCGATCGGCGTTCATCGGGAAACTCATTTTTGATACCAAACGCCAAACACAGTTTCTCAATATGTTTTCTGACGGTAGCTTCCTCAATATGCAGTGACTGGGCGATCGCTTTATCCGTCTCACCAGCCAGCACTTTCACTAACACCTGTTGTCGGCGTTGTGTCAGCCTCTCAAATGCCTCGATGAACTTCTGTTGATTCATGGTTCAAAGCCAATTGCGTCGTCCATGCACATCTGTGTACGACGTAGGGAGTTGTGAGTCTTCATACACAAGGCTTGGGTGTGTACAAGTTTAACGCTTCAATTAAGGAACATACCTAATAAGGAGTCAACAAATGTTACGTTTTGCCTCACACTCAAAGCTTGAAAAGATTGCCAAACCGGTTCCAGGGATTGTAGAACTTATTATTTCACAGGAGTGCCCTGGACGTGTCCACTGGCAAGGCACTACCTGGCCGGCTCGGTTCTTCCAGCCAGATTGCCAGGACACTCTTGTTCCGGGTCAACCCGTTAAGGTCATTTGTCTGCAAGAGCTTACTCTACTTGTGCTTCCCCTTGATGTCAACTTATCGGCTACGGGTTACCTAGCTACTGGTGTAGATGGACTTTGGAACTAGCTCATCCTTGCTAATCTAGTTCACGACGTCCTTCCAAAGCTCGTGCTAGTGTCACCTCATCGGCATACTCCAAATCTCCGCCCATTGGTAAACCGAAGGCAATCCGAGTCACCCGTGTAAACGGCTTTAGCAGTTGACCGACATACAACGTCGTTGTCTCGCCTTCCACACTAGGGCTGATTGCCATAATC
>DATNPI010000306.1:0-16043 GCA_036703325.1 Coleofasciculaceae cyanobacterium | reverse complement strand
ATTAGTTTGCCTTTCTACTATTTCTTTGATTATTGAGTTCATAGGTTCTAAATTTGGCGATGACATTGTTATCTCCGGATGCGGAATGCAGACTAGCAGTAGCTGGAAGTAGCTTTGTAGCAATAGTAGCAATAAGCTGCTAATCATTTTTATACTTATAGCTATCGCCATAAAGGTTAGGACAGATTTAATGACTGAAACGACCTAGTACCAGTGATAAACCTTCTGCCCTTTGCCTTGTGCCTTTTGCTATAACTGATAATTTTGGAGTTAGTAGTCATAATATATAGCGTAACTTTGTAGAGACGCCCTTGCGGAACGTCTCTAGGACTAGACAAGGGGTCTATACGAACAAATTTGGTAGGAGAAGCACTATAAAAACCAAAATCAGCCGGAGTAATATTTTGGTTTCTTTCCTCCTAACTTCTGACTCCTCACCCTAGCATTTTTTACTTGCCGTGAATACACCATTGGGTTGAGTAATCACTACTTCAGTAACACTCCCAGCTGCATCTATGGTGAACGTAATACTAAATCCAGACAAGTTCTTAAGCTTAAATTCTGTTCCTTTGTAAGGAACTAACTCGTAATCTGGCTGACCAGATATTGACAAAGCCAGACTATTTTCTCTTAGAGAAATGCTCAGGATTTGGTCAGACAGCTCATATTCACCCACAATTTTTTCTAAGAAGCTTGCTTCCATCATGCCTTTGTCAGGCATCCGAGTAAATACGATATCTTTCACCGTATGTTCCCAGGGTATGGATAGCGATGTAATATTACCTTTGGTATCAGTGAAGAAAGACAGCCGCTCGGTAATATCAAATGGTTCTGACTTTAATTCAAAAATATCATAGTGGTAGTGTTGTAACTCATAGACAGTTGAATAGTGAGTTGCTTTTAAATGCGCATCGTTGATTTCAATTGAAACGATGCCATAGGCTGGATGCTCAAAATTACCTGTGTAATCTTCTAGAGGATGTGATGGTTGGGTTCCAGTTTTACGATCTGAGCTAGTTGTTTCTTTTGCTTTTTCAGCAGCTTCTTTGGCTTCATCGACTTTCTTTTTAATCCGTTCATTCCAGGGAACTTCGTCTAGTCCAAGTAAGCGATCGCATATCTGATAAGTCAAAATACTTGGCAGCGGCGTCCCATTCATATTCGTGAGAACCACTACACCAATTTTGTCTTGAGGCATCAAAGTTGTCAGCGCAGAAAATCCGTCAATACCTCCCCCATGCTGAATGAAGTTATGCCCTCGGTAAGCGGTAATACCCCATCCTAACCCATAAGAGGAATACAAAATTTCCTCATATTCCAGTGGTCCTGGACTCACGAATTGGGGCATATGCATTTGGCTGAGATTACCTGATGAGATAATTTGTTGATTGTTATATTTGCCCTGATTTAGATGGAGTAGAAGCCACTTAGCCATGTCAGTAACATGAGCATTGATAGAACCAGCGGGGCCAACAGCATCAATATTTCGAAAGGGAATTTCTTTCACTTCGTCATCTTTCTCTTGATAAGGAAGCGCAAAATCATCAGCCTCCTGGGATTTCACAACAGAGAAATTGCTGCCTTCCATAGACAAGGGATTAAAAATTTCCTGTTGAACAAATTCTTCCCAGCTACTTCCTGCTATTTGACCGACTAAGTAGCCAGCGGTCATATACATGAGATTTTGATATTGGAAGACGGTACGTAACTCGTGACTGGGTTCAAGATATTGCAAGCGCTCAACTATTTCTTGACGGGTGAAGGGAGTGCCATACCACACGCCATCGTGACGGGGTAAGCCAGACCGATGCGTGACTAGGTCACGGGGAGTAATGTGTTCAGTGGCATAGGAATCATAGAGTTTAAAGGTAGGTAGATAATTTCTGACAGGTTTATCCCAATCTAACTTTCCTCGATCAGCTAAGATGCCCATAGCCATTGTGGTAAATGCTTTAGTACAAGAACCAATAGCAAAGAGAGTTTTGGGCGTAACTTTTAAGCCTTTTTCGACATCCCGCAGACCGAAGCCTTCACAAAAGATTATCTGGTTATCTTGAACAATTGCGATCGCAAGTCCTGGAACCTTCCACTCTTGAATGGTATTGTTGATGAAATCCCGCAGCCATTCCATAATTTGCTCTCCTTTCCGCTAACTTTTAGTTTTTTAGGAAAATAAAAACGATGCCGATAAAGCATCGTTTTGCTAAGACACGCTCCCACCTCAGTAAACTTCTTGCAAACGTCAGTGCATGAATTACTGTCTGAGATATTCCTAAATTACTGTTGACGACTAGACTCTCGCTTCACCCAAATAGTTCATCCAGTGGGATGATAGAGAAGACGAATCTTGCTCTTGCTCACTTACTACTGAGTACTGAGCACTTTCAAGATAGACGCCATGCGCTAGGCTGACGCATCGCTAACGCGCATAGAGAAGTTATGACAATCTCTCTCGCCCTCTATTTTCAAGTTAGGTCTACTTTACTGCTGTACCTGGGTACCGTGGCTACGAGGGTCATCTTGAGGGGTTTTTGGGGTTGGCACTGACACAGGAGCGTCAAAAGCAGAAACTTGTCCACCGGCTTGAGTATAAGGTAGAGGCAAAGCCGCAACCAAAGCGTCTAAGTTCGCCTGCATGACGGTACGGGGTTGTTCACCAATCGTCTGAGCGATCGCTTTTCCGTTTTGACCTAAAAACACAAAATGGGGAATACCATCGACACGATAGTTAAGAATCTCTGGTAACCACTTGCTATTATCCACATTCAACATCACAAAATTTACTGAATCAGCGTATTGCTGTTTCAGTTCCCCCAAATCCTTCGCCATCGCCTGACAGCTCGTACACCAGTTAGCATAGAACTCCATTAACGTTGGTTTGCCATTGCTCAGTGCGACTTCCAGGGGTGTAGATTCCGCTGATTGGGTGTCGAGGGAAGTCGAATCGGTCTGAGTTTGCAATCCTAAGAAGAGGACAACACCCAGAGCGATCGCTACCAGCGCAATCAAAAAATTTCTGATACGGGTGCCGATACTGGCTTCAGACTTTTGGGGAGATGTCGATACCGAGTCAGGTGAGTTCGCTGTCATGCTTAACCAAACTTATAGCTTATTAACTTTCACAAAAATACTCTAACAAGACCATGAAGAAACGGGTAACGCTGACTTTTCCTAAACGCACCGTTCAGATGCCAGTAACTTACCGACTGGCAAAGGATTTTAATGTGGCGGCAAATATCATCCGCGCCCAAGTTGCACCCAATCAAATCGGCAAACTGGTGGTGGAACTGTCGGGGGATATTGATGAATTAGATGCGGCGATAGACTGGATGCGATCGCAAGACATCCATGTTTCCCTGGTTAGCCGCGAGATTTTGATTGATGAAGACAGTTGTGTCGATTGTGGTCTATGTACTGGCGTCTGTCCCACTGAAGCCCTGACTCTCGATCCAAAGACGTTTAAACTCAACTTTACGCGATCGCGCTGCATTGTTTGTGAGCAGTGCAGTCCCACCTGTCCGGTTCAGGCAATTTCCACCAATCTTTAGTCATCTAAAGTATGAAGTGTGAAGTATGAAGTATGAAGTATGAAACAACCCCATGTTTAAAAACAGGGGCAAGGGAGGCAATTGTTCTAAGATGCCTTTTCATCCTTCATCCTTTATCCTTCATCCTTTTTTGGTTATTCCCGCATGACCACAAACAACTAATAACAAATAACTAACAACTAACGGCTAGGCTTTAACAGTGGTCGCACAATCAAAAAGCCCGTGCCAAAAGCTGTCAATACAATTAGCAAGATGGCTACGATTAACAACCAACCACTGACATCGGATAGCCCCTCTGACTGCTGAGTACGGCGCGAGCGAGTGTCTTCCTGTTCAATCACCACTGTTTCTGTATAAGGCGGGGGAGCCGGTTCAGGTGGCTGCGGAGGTCGTGGAAATTCAGTCTCTGGTCTACTGGCAGTAGGTCGAGGCGGCGGGGCCGAGGCGACGGGACGGGGTTCCGGCTGCGGGATTGGTCTGGGTCTAGGCACCTCAACCCCACTTACTGAACCTAAGGAAGCGACAATGTCCTGCAAGTTCTGGGCTGACCTAACAACTTTCTCAACTTCTTGTCGCAGCTGTTCATTTTGTTTGACTAATTGCTGATTTTGTGATTTTAGACTGTCCACCATCGCCTGTGCTGCCTGCAACTCAGCCGCCAGTTCCCGGTAGACGGAAATTGGTACTGAGGGGCAGTAGGTGTTCGCCGGTGTTGGCGACGTATATCGGTCGCTTGGTGGGTTTTGCATGGGGGGGTTGAACCGGGAATTAGAAGTCATGGATGTAGCAAAACTTTTGTAAGGCAAGAATAGTTGAACTTTGAGTATAAGCGCAGCAATTTTTTCAGTAATTTGCTAACTATTCAACCTTACTTGCGCTTACCTTCAAATTCAGGGCATCAAGATGGCAATAATGGAAAAAAGTGTCCTACTGGTCCAGTGCCCTGACCAATGTCTAAAGCGTACTTTAATGCAGTTGTGACATAATCCTTGGCTAATCTCACGGCCGACAATGGGTCTTTCCCTAGTGCCAGATTGGCTGTGATCGCGCTACTGAGCGTACAACCCGTACCATGAGTATTCGATGTCTCCACCTGCTCAGTTGTGAGGGTAGATACCTCGCACCCATCAAACCAGACATCAACACCACGAAGATTACCAGTCATTCCTCCCCCTTTGACCAAGACAGCTGAGGCTCCTAGTTGATAAATGCGTTGGGCAGCTTCCTGCATATCATCCAGGGTATGAATCTCTAAACCGCTTAGAATCTGGGCTTCATAGCGGTTAGGCGTGACAATTGTTGCGATTGGGATCAGGACATCCCGCAACGACTTCACGGCCTCATCATCAATTAATTGGGCACCAGTACGCGATACCATCACTGGGTCTACCACTAGATTGTCCAGATCTAAAGTTTTCACCTGTGAGGCCACCGCGTCAATGATTTCCTGGTTCAATAGCATTCCAGTTTTCGTAGCTTGGACGCCAATATCACTGACCACTGCCTCCATTTGAGCCACCACGGCCGCTGCTGGGAGAGCATCAACCCTTGTGACACCCAGAGTATTCTGTGAGGTTACACAAGTCAGAGCACTAGTCCCATGAATGCAGTGAACGGCAAATGTCTTCAAATCTGCCTGAATTCCAGCGCCGCCGCCGCTATCGGAACCGGCAATTGTGAGAGCCACCGGTACGCTTGATTTCGTTTGACGCGTCATACTAAGAAGGAGGACCGATTCTAAATACTAAGAAACTAAGTCAGAGTCACCCAATTCTCGGATTTTAAATATAGCTGGATAGACGGTACTAATTGTCCCCTAATTAGTTGATTCTCTAAGGTTTTACGACATACTTTGGCTATATGTGTCAAAAAACACCAAATCGCCATGTACCTGCCAGTGGTCGCGTCACCAACAGCAGCTGTCGCAGTTAGGAAGTTGGGATACATCAGTGTTACTCCAACTGCAACCACAGCAGGAGTATATCTTCGATTTGACGAACGAACCCTCGTCGATCAAATGTTCCTTGGCTCGGACAAGCGATCGCCCTAGGGCAAGAGGGGGAGCTGACTAGGGAGACTCAACCCTATCTAGCGTGGGGGGTTGCGGCGTCTTTGGAGAAACTCAGGAATGTCTAATCCTGGCTGTTGAGGCCTAGGGTCATAGGTAGGCGCGGGTGGAGTTGGGGTGGGTGCGATCGGACGCCGATTACGCATAACTTCCCTTGCCACTGGAGTCGTCTGCACTTCCCCACTAAATCCTGTGGCAATGACAGTAATTCTGATCTCGCCTTGCATCTTCTCGTCAATCACGGCTCCAAAAATGATATTGGCATTGGGATCGACGACCTCATAGACCGTTTCCGCTGCCGCATTGACTTCGTGGAGCGTGAGATCGCTGCCACCAGTGATGTTAAAGACAACACCTCTGGCTCCTTCGATTGAAGATTCGAGCAGAGGAGAGGAAATTGCCGCCATCGCGGCTTCTCTGGCTCGTGACTTCCCAGAACCCATACCAATGCCCATTAACGCTGAGCCGGCATCCGCCATCACGGCACGGACATCGGCAAAATCAACATTAACTAGACCCGGAATGGTAATGATATCGGAAATGCCTTGGACCCCCTGACGCAGAATATCATCAGCCACGCGAAATGCTTCTTGAACTGGGGTCTGTTCTGAAATCACCGACAGCAGCTTATTGTTGGGGATCACAATCAGAGTATCCACTCGGCTTTGTAAAGCCGCAATTCCTTCCTCTGCCTGAGTAGTGCGTCGGCGTCCCTCAAAGGTGAAAGGACGAGTCACGACGCCGACTGTCAGGGCACCCATTTCCTTTGCCACTTCGGCAACAATAGGTGCCGCGCCTGTACCGGTGCCGCCTCCCATCCCAGCCGTAATGAAAACCAGGTCAGAGTTTTCCAGGGCATTGGCAATTTCGTCACGCGATTCTTCAGCGGCTTTTTGACCAATCGCTGGATTTCCTCCGGCACCAAGCCCTCGGGTCAATTTTTGCCCCATTTGTAAGCGTCTGGGAGCTGCTGCTTGGGCAAGGGCTTGAGCATCTGTATTGATCGACCAAAATTCGACCCCAGCTACCTCACTGGCAATCATGCGGTTGACTGCATTTCCCCCACCCCCACCGACACCAATGACTTTAATTTTGGCAACGCTACCTGGCACGATATTGTCACTCCTAGTTTCTTCCCTAGGTATTCCCTTGGAATCATGAGTTTGACCGAACTGTAATCCAGCGTTAGGGAACTGATAAGTACTGTCCACTCCAACTGAAAGATCGGCATGTCCAGTGATATGAGAGCTTTTATGGGCAAGCCCTGGTTTATTATTAAGCGTCATTGCAATAGGTCAGGGTCGATAAACAACTTTATCAGTTATAGGTAGCAATCTGAGTCAACTATAGGGTAAGTTGATGGAAAAACCAACGAACACTCAAGATAGCGCATTAACGCTCTTGAAGAGGACGATTGTCAAGAGTCTCCAGTAGGGATTTAGTCGTAGACTTGAGTGTACCTTGATAGCATTCTTCATTTTCAATCTTAATTAGTACCTCGTTGAACAGTCTCATTTCCCTTTTTCATTTGAATCGCAGGGGAGTCTGGGTTTTTGAGGTCAATATAGGCGATTTTGCTTTGCTGGATGTGCGTCGGCAATTCTCGCATCTGATCAAGAATAGTGAGTTGCTCCGCAAATTGGGAACTGTAGGGACCAAAATGTACGTTTCCTAATTCGGTTTTTAGGATTAAATTGGCTGGATCTTGCCAATCTATCTCGAAAACCTTCACTGGAGAGTGGCTCACGACTTGGTAAACTTCCGACCAGTAAGGGCGGTATTGAGCGCTTGAGCCAATGACTTTAAGCGTCGGCAACTCAAGGTTTTGATCCAGTTTTGTATAGCTGCTAGAGGGCATCCAGACGCCCTGTTCGTCCAACAAACCCGTTGCTGAGGTAGAGGGGCCGGCTTTGGTATTTGGGCTGCCAGTCGCTTGAGCGATCGCTACTGGCTTGCGCTCTTTAACTTGTATCGTCAATCCCGGCGGCAAAAGTTGACGGCTGACTGTGACTTTGGCTATTGGGGCTTGAGATTCCAGGGAGTTGGCGATCGCTTGCGGTTGGACTCGTAGTATGGACTGCGGATAAGACAACGGCAGCAACGAGCGAATGGCTTTGGAGGAAAGAAAGTGATTGCCCTCAATGACAACTTGTTCCGGTTGACGAATCACCCAGTCTGGTAATGTCAACGCCCAGACTAAACCGCTTGCCATACCGCCAACAAAGAGCGATCGCCAAATCGCTTGAAAAGATTTAATCCGGCGTACACGCCGTAGCTGTTTGCGCCTGGTGGTCAATTCTGCTTGAGAGACTGATGCGATGCTTTCCATCTACTACCGCTCTAGTCCAAAGGATCTAAATTCGTAAAGGTAAATGTCCAATAGAAGGGAGAGTTGAGCTGCCAGGTGGAACCCCGTCAGCTATCATTATCTGTCCACTACGCCCAAGATACTTTTCCCATTTAACCACTCCTTTTCCCGACGCTTTAAGTATGCCAACTATATACCGTCTTTGTTCGCATAGCCTTCAAGAGAGTTCCTATGAAAATAGCGGCTTGGGGCTAGAGGCTTGGGGCTAGGGACTAGGGAACAGAGATTTCATCCTTTTTTTTTGTTGTGGGCGAGACGCCCGTAGTGGTTTGTCTTGAAAATAGGAGCCAGGGGTCAGGGATATGCGAGTCAGGGGAGAGTGATTTTCATCCTTATTGTTGTGGGCGACAGCGCGGGGGTGGCGCTCTTGAGAATCGTCAGGCTTGTCAGGGTTGGCATTTCCCTCAATGTGGACATCGCACGAGACATCCTAACTATTACAACCGAAAGTGGCAGGCGATCAGGAAAGATATCTATCAAAAATAAGTAAAACTCAGGCTCTATGGGGGTATGACCCCCCCCCTACATACTGTGTCCATGAATGTTTTACCCTCTACTCCAGGCCGTGATCGCATAAGTCTTGAGAACAATGAAGCTGCATCTCCCAACATTCTTCAAAGCTTGTAACCCTGCTAAGACTCTTATCGTGGGGAATCCTGAGGATCGTCAGTACTATATTGATTTTTCTTCCGTGCGGGGCGGCAGAATTATCGAGGCGTTAGGACGAACCATTATCCGCCTTTCACCGGATGAACCCACCTGTCAGCTGTTTACAGGTCATATCGGCTGTGGGAAGTCCACAGAGCTGTTTCGACTCAAAGCCCAGTTGGAACAGCAACAATTTCATGTCGTTTATTTTGAGTCCAGTAAAGACCTGGATATGGCCGATGTCGATATCAGCGATATTTTGTTGAGTGTCGCCAAATCAGTCAGCGAAAGCTTAGAAGCTATTGGCATCCATCTTAGACCCCGGTACTTTGCCAAATTATTCACCGATCTCAAAGACTTTTTGCAGACCCCCATCGAGCTGTCAACGGAAGCCGAACTCTCTGTCGGTATTGCCAAAATTACTGCCAAAACTAAAGACAGCCCTCAACTGCGCGAACAGCTCAGACAACATCTAGAACCTCGAACCCAAGGGATTTTGAACGCCATCAACGAAGAAGTCCTAGGGCGGGCAATTGAGGAACTCAAGTTGCGTGGAAAGAAAGGGTTGGTGGTGATTGTTGATAATCTGGATCGGGTCGATCCAAGCATCAAGCACACTGAGCGATCGCAGCCTGAGTACCTATTCATCGACCGGGGTGCTCAGTTACGACGCTTGAACTGTCATGTTGTCTATACTCTGCCCTTAGCTTTGATGTTCTCAAACGAGTACGACACACTCAAGAATCGCCTAGGAGGTGGTGTAGCTCCCAGAGTGTTGCCAATGGTGCCGATCAAGTTACGAGATGGTTGCGGCTCCCCGAGAGGAATGGCGCTACTACGACAGCTGGTGCTGGCACGCGCCTTTCCCGATGTTGAGCCTCAAGCAAGGCTGAATTTGATCCCAGAGGTTTTTGAAGACCCGCAAACCCTCGACCGAATGTGCCACATTAGTGGCGGTCATGTCCGTAACTTGTTGGGGCTACTCTATAGCTGCCTGCAACACGAAGACCCCCCCTTCTCGCGCCGCTGTTTAGAGAGTGTCATAAAGAACTATCGCGATGACCTAGCCCTGGGAGTTGATGATGAGGAATGGGAGTTGCTGGTTCAAGTGGTGCAACAGCAGGTTGTTCGAGGCGAAAGAGAATGCCAAATTCTGTTGCGCAGTGGGTTTGTCTATGAATATCGGGATGAAGAGGGGCGCTGGTTTGGGATTAACCCAGCTCTGGCAGAAACATCAAGATTTCAGTCTTTCGCTACAGCCACACATAGGAACTAGTAGACATCTCCAAAAATTAGCCGGAAACCCTTGCCTTGCCTAGGTCGAGTTCAATTTCCAGAGATGTCTTGTGCAGCTGGGCCAAAATAAAGCACCAGTTGTAAGTAAGGGAGCAGAAACAAGGGACAACGCTTTTCCTATACCAGAAGAAACTTTAGAGTCCCTCTGCTCCTTGGCACTGGCTAAAAATTCCTGCTAACTTACCAGATCAGGCGAATGCCCTCCCTACCCTATGCAACAGCCCAATGACAACCTGGAACGGCTTCAGAGTCTGAGTTATCAAGTTATCTGGAATATCTAGATGCAATCCACTCCCGCCAAGCGCGATCAAGAATGCCGTCAGGCACACTAAAAGACTCTAGCCCACTTCTGTTTGTGACCATTATCACAGGTTGACAAAAAGTATGTCACGTTTATTTACAGCCTCTAATCACTGACGAGCTTAGGTAAATCTCTGATATTACTTTTCTACTGGGCACTTTTGTTACGTTAGATAGGGCTAATATATCTGAGAATTTACTGGTATGATAATTAAGCTTTTTTAAGGTTGTCGTCACCTACGCTTGTGAGGTGCTCACATAAACCACGATTTTTGAAGCCTTACAGAGATTCCTTGGAATTCTCAGAAAAGAAAATCTGTGGTTTGGCAACTCCTACTAACAAGTTATTGCTGTGTTGCATCTTGTAGTGCAGTAGTGCCGTATTAATGAGAGGGATTCACTAAGGTGCTTTCTAAATTGAGAGCCAAATCATCAACCAATCGACAGCGGAAGGTTAGAAAGCTCGGGTTCAGGTCAGAGCAAGCGATCGCCATCTGCACAGCACTTTAGATCAAGTGCCCACCATCTGGGAAATGAGAACCTTAACTGAATCCAGGACACCTGTGCTAGAAGCAGTGAGTACTGGGAACACTGTAGAAACAGGAGCGCCAGTTTAGTCCGGCTTATTTTACTCCGACGGTAAAAAAATAGGCTATTCGCTTTGAACCGAGGCAATACTTAGAGTTCAGTCTTGAGCAAGGCATGACCGCAGTTTTTTTGATCGGAGTGACAAAACTTTGCTGATAGAGCGTCAGGAGATTCAATTCAATGCCAAATAACAAGCCTAAAGTTAGTGGCAATTCTGCATCAGTAGCAGTCAAAAGGTTTAAGGAATGAGGGAGCAAGATCGACCAGAAGAAATAGCCGCATCCAATGAGCGATCGCTATCCACGCTATCTCGGGCGATTAATCTTTCCAACGGGCACTTTGCGCTAATTCTGGTGCGCTGCAACTATGAGGTCTGCTCATCCCAAATGTGGCAGCGACTGCAAGAACTCACAGGATCACCCCTGAGTCAGCTAGTTCTGCAACAGTCGATCAAAACTTTATTCGGTAGCATCCTCGCTACCATCATCGATGAGCAGACCTCTGCTCTAGTTGTTTTCGGTCTGGAATCGGTAACAGCGCTCGACCAAGTGCTAATTTCGACCAACCGAGTTCGAGACGAATTTCGTAAAAGCTTAACATTTCCTTTAGTCTTGTGGATAACTGACGAAGTACTGCAAAAGCTTGCACGGTTTGCCCCGGATATCAAAAGTTGGGCGGCTACCTCGATTAAGTTTGAACTCGCTACCGAACAGTTGCTTGCTTTGTGGCAACAAACGGCAGATGAACTCTTTGCGGCTATTTTGGACAGCGATGTGGGGGAGTTTCTCCCCAACAACATTCTGAATTTGGCACCCAGTTGCCGCCGACGCCAAGAACTTGAGGCGGCATTACGGGACTTACACGCTCGTGACGTCAGTTTAGAACCAGCGTTAGTCGCCACCTGGGAATTTATTTTGGGGCGAGATGCCTTTAGCAATGACCAGATTGATGTCGCCCTACAGCAGTATCAGCAGAGTCTCAACTTTTGGCAGCAGGCACTAAGAAGTAGGAACCGGGGACTGGGGACTAGGAAAGAAGAAGAGACTGGAGAAGGAGCTTCTATTTCCTTCCTTCCCTCTAGCCTCTGTTTAGAGCGCGTTGGCATACTGTTGCATCACATAGGTTTGTGTTATTGCCGCCAAGCAGAGTTGCAACCGGCAGAAAGTTTCACTAAGTGGGAACAAGCCAGAGAGTCATTCACTGCCGCTATTGAGGTGTTTGCCACTGCTGCACACTTAGACCTAGTTGCTCAGTTGACAATTCAGCTGGGAGAGGTACTGCAACACCTAAAAAGCTGGGCAGACTTACAGGCTTTGGCTCTACAGTCTTTAGAACAGCCGCAAATCCAAAATAGTCCGGTGCGACTGGCTCAAGCCTATGGCTTTTTGGCAGTTGTTGCTCATACTCAGTCAGATTGGCAGCTCACTAAAGACTTAGCGCTGACTGCCATCGGCACCCTAGAACAATCTCAGTCCCCTCAGCCTCAGCATAGAGGATTGTATTTGCTGGTTTTGGCTAAGGCGCAGCGGCAGATGGGTGAGGTTAGTGCTGCTGTTACTACTCTGGAACAAGCCATAAACCTAGAGACGTTGCAGCCAAACTCTCTACAGCAGAAACCACTGCTTTACATTGAAATCTTAGAGGAATTGCGATCGCTTTACTTCGAGCAGCAGCAATACCTAGAAGCCTTTGAGCTTAAGCAAGAGCGACGCTCAATCGAGCAACATTTTGGATTTTGTACTTTCGTCGGTGCAGCCCCCTTGCAGCCTTTGGGGCAGGGCAGAGGAAGTCAAAATTCGACTCACGACCTGCGTCATTCGCAGGCGTCTCTAGAAATCGTAGCCGCTGGGCGTCTACTCGATGTAAATTGCCTCATTGAACGCCTCAGCCGTAATGACCACAGGCTGACAGTAATTCACGGTTCTTCCGGCGTTGGCAAGAGTTCGCTGATTAACGCCGGTTTGGTACCGGCTTTAGAAGCACGAATTATTGGTGCTAGAGAAGCCGTGCCGATTGTGCAAACAGTCTATAGGGATTGGGTCGGTGAATTAGAAAGACTTCTGACAGAAGCGTTGGCAAGTAGGGAAGTTGGCAGGTTGCAGGTTGAAAGTTCAAATCAACAGTCAAGCCTACCCATTAGGTTCTCTTCCGGAATCCAACTTTCAACCTCCCAAAAGCTTCAAACACTTCTGGAACAGTTGCGATTGGCTTCCGAGCGCAATTTATTAACCGTTCTCATTTTCGACCAGTTTGAAGAGTTTTTTTTTATTTGCACCAATCTGGCTCAACGGCGTCAGTTTTATGACTTTTTAGCAAGTGCGCTGAATCTTCCTTTCTTGAAAGTCATCTTGTCGTTGCGAGAAGATTACTTGCATTATTTGTTAGAGTGCGAACGCTATAGTAATCTGAATGCGATTACTAACAATATCCTGGATCGACAGCTTCGTTACCACTTGGGCGATCTTTCCCCTGTAGCTGCCAAAAACGTCATTTGCACCTTATCGGTAGGTTCTCAGTTTCAGTTAGAAGAATCTCTCATTGAGATACTTGTGCAAGATTTGGCAGGAAATTCGGAAGCAGTGCGTTTGATTGAACTGCAAGTAGTGGGTGCTCAGTTGCAAGCTGAAAAAATTACCACTACTGCACAATACTACGCGCTGGGTAGTGACCCAAAGGAGTCTTTGGTAGAGCGATCGCTTTTAGACGCGGTAAGCGATTGTGGACAAGAGAACGAGGATATTGTCTGGCAAATCTTATTCTCCTTAACCGATGACAGAGGCACTCGTCCTTTGAAAACTCAAGCTGAGTTGGAAGTCGGGAATGAAGAAAAGTCCACCCAATCCTCAACCCCCTTGATTTTAAAAATTTTGGTAGGTTCCGGTTTGGTATTCCGAGTGCCGGAAGAGCCACAAGAGCGATATCAGCTAGTTCACGATTATCTGGTCGAACCGATTCGCCGAAAATATGAGCAGCGTACCCAGCTTCATATTGTTGCCCAACTTGAAAGAAGCGAGACTGAACTTATACGGGTTCGTAAACAGCGGCTGCGTGCGATCGCCGCTGGCGGTGTGATGGCTGTTTTAGCATTTACCGCTGCTGGATTGGGATGGCGAACAGAGGTTCAACGAAGACTAGCGTCAGAACTCTCTCTCAATGCTCAACTGAGTGCTATGAGTGCCTCTTCAGAAGCACTCTTCGCCTCGGACAAAAAGTTTGATGCGCTACTCGAAGGGTTAAGAGCGGCAAGGCGCATTAAGGAAGTAGAAACGAAAGATTCTCGCTCTCTACAGGTAGAACCAGATACTCGATTAGAAGTGGTAACCGCGCTCTCACAAGCTGTGTACGGTGCTTCAGAGCGCAATCGCTTCGAAGGGCACAGTGATGTAGTCTGGAGCGTCAGTTTTTCACCAGATGGTCAACTGATTGCCTCTGCCAGCCGAGATAAAACTGTGAAACTGTGGCGTACTAATGGAACGTTAGTCACTACTCTCATTGGTCACGAGGATGGCGTCACCAGCGTATCTTTTAGTTCCGATGGTCAGCTGATTGCCTCTGGTAGCTGGGATGGTACAGTACGGCTCTGGCGTCGTGATGGTACTCTTCGGCAAATACTTCGAGGTAATGTTGGTCTGATATACAGCGTGAGCTTTAGTCCGAATGGGGAGCTTATTGCTTCTGCCGGTGGCGATGGCACAATTCGACTTTGGACAGTTGGCGGTAAGTTAATTAAAACTTTTCGCGGTCACAAGGGTATAGTGCAGTCGGTAAGCTTTAGCCCAAATGGGCAGTTAATTGCTTCGGCTGGTGAGGATAAAACAATTCGGCTATGGACGCCGGATGGAAAGTTGCGGCAAACTCTCAAAGGGCATGGCAGTAAGGTTAACAGTGTGGCCTTTAGTTCTGATGGTCAGCTACTTGCTTCAGCCAGCGATGATGAAACGGTGAGGCTCTGGAGTCCTACCGGGAAGCTTCTCAAAACTTTCCCGAAGCAGGATAAATGGGTGTTTGGAGTTGCGTTCAGTCCCGATGGTCAGCTAATTGCCTCAACGAGTGCTGACAATACAGTGAAGCTCTGGGACCGCAACGGCACTTTAGTGAAAACTTTTACAGGACACAGCGACAGTGTCACGGCTGTCAGTTTCGGTTCCACAGGGAGAGCGGGAGAGCCAGAGTTCGCTCCGCTACCTGACCATTCCGCTGCGTTATCATCCCCTCAGCTGCTGATTGCCTCAGCAAGCTTAGATAAAACAATTAAGCTCTGGCAACCTCGTGACCAACCTCGCCTGATTTTGCCTCATCAGGACGATGTTAGAGATGTGACGTTTTCACCAGAGGGTGAATTAATTGCCACGGCGAGTAATGGCTGGAGTGTGAAAATCTGGACTCGTACAGGAAAACTGCTCAAGACGTTGAAAGGGCATAGCGATCGCGTCTACTGTGTTAGTTTTAGTCCCGATGGTCAGCTACTTGCCTCTGCTAGTCGAGATGGGACAGTGAGACTCTGGAAGCGTGACGGTACTTTGATTAAAACTCTAAGGGGACATAGTGATTGGGTATTGAATGTCGCCTTTAGTCCTGACGGAGAGCGGTTGGCTTCTGCCAGTCGGGATGGGACAGTAAAACTTTGGAATCGCAATGGGGTCTTACTCAAAACCTTGACAGGTCATCGCAATCGTATTAATGCTGTCAGTTTTAGTCCTGATGGTCAGCTGCTGGCCTCCGTCAGTGATGACAACACCACGAAGCTCTGGACAGCTAATGGGACATTGCTGAAAACTCTCTCGGGTCATAGCAATTGGGTTTTGGATGTCAGCTTCTCGCCTGACTCCCAAACGCTAGCCTCCGCAAGCTATGACAATACGGTGAAGCTCTGGAGTCGTAATGGAGAGCTACTCCGAACCCTGAAAGGGCATACTGATAGTGTTGCTCATGTTCGTTTTAGTCCTACTGGGAAAATTCTGGCAACAACTAGCTGGGACAACCGGGTACAGCTGTGGCGGCTTGACGATCAGTTGATTAAAACTTTGGAAGCGCATAAGGATCGAGTTACTGCCGTTAGTTGGAGCAAGGATGGTAAGGCTCTTGCCTCAGCTAGTCAGGACAAGACGGTGATTGTGTGGAATTTGGATTTGGACGAACTCTTTGACAAGAGCTGCAATCGGCTGCGAGACTATCTACAAAACAACTCGAAAGTCAGACAGAGCGATCGCACTCTGTGTGAGCCGAT
>DATNPI010000303.1:0-3881 GCA_036703325.1 Coleofasciculaceae cyanobacterium | reverse complement strand
TTTTTTATACCTGTACATTCGTCCTGGCTTTTAGTGCATTTGAATTCAAGAGCCTGCGATCGCCTGCCTTAGTCTAAACTCCAGTCACAAAGCACGTAGTCGGATTTGTTTTTTCAACTATTAGATTTTGACAGAATCAATAACCGCAAAAACACGGCGGTTGTTTAAATTAACAAATGCATTTGCGAACGTTGCTAAGTTTTACTCACTTCAATCCGGGCTTGAAAGGCTTCTTTGAGGTGAGGCATATGAGTTACGGTGAGGATGCAGGCGAAATCAGACGCGATCGCGAAGCGGGCGCTCTGCGCCATCGCCATGCAGGGCGGCTCCTTCAAAGGAGCATCGCCGCAGGCGGGAGAAAAGCGCCATCGCATTAATCGCTGCAATCAGGCGATCGCAGTTCTCATTGCCTTGTCCATCTGCGGTTCCAAATAGTAAAAAACTGATTGCAACAAAAACTACTCCACAATACCCAAAGCTGCTTTTGCATCAGCAACTGTGACTAACAGTGTCATTGGCGCAACAGGTGAAGAAATAAAACCGCATTTTTCATAAAACTTCTTTGCTTCTTCCGAAATAGCGTGGACAAGAATCGCCCTGATTCCTGCAATTTGAGCCGCTTGTACTGTACGAAGAACGGCATCACGCACTAAACCACGTCCAATCCCTTGAGAATGCCAGTTACGATCCACTGCGAGCCGTCCAATAACCATAACAGGAATTGGATCTGGCATATTGCGTCGCACTCGACCAGGCGCGATGGAAGCAAACACACTTCCGGTCGCAAGACAGTAGTATGCAATAACTTTTTGCCCGACAGTGACAACATAGGTTCGAGAAGCACCACTGTCTTCATTTCTGATTGCACGCCTCCTCAACCAATCGTTCAAGTCAGCATCACCTGAATCAAAATCTTCCAGAAGATGATCTGGATTTATTGGTTGAGGAGGATGCAATTTCTGATTCTCTTCGACCACGTTTAATCCCACGGTGCTTTTGTTGTCAGCAATTGACGCAGATTTTCATTCTCCGTTGGTGGTGCATCAAGTAGCTCCACAAATTGCTGAAACTTTTCGTCATCTAAAATAAAGAGCCGACGGTCAAGTAAAACCGCTTCAGCTTCCCGACTGGCTGTCTCTAGCATAAAATCTGAGCGGCTCTTCCCGAGAGCTTCTGCCGCACGGTCTATTAAATCACGTTGCGTCTGGTGCGCCCGGATATTGATTGTTACATCACGGTTTCGATTAACTGGCTCTGTCGGTTCTACTTGCATCAATCAATGACCTCTAATGTCCACACAATGAATATACAATTATTGTACATACAATATCAACACATAATTCAGGAAGTGATGCATTACTCCCTTTTTTCTTCTTCGTCAATTTCTTCACTCGTCAGCGGAGCTTGCGATCTGTGACGCACATGAAGTACAAACACAACATCTTCCCGAATCGTAAACAAAATTCGTTACTTGTTTCTTGACTTACCGTAGATCAGTTGACGGATTTCCTCGGTCAGTGCATCTTTTTCTGGAGCCAAAGCGCAGCGTCGTGGCTTTTCTTGTGAGTCCAGTCCTGTTGGCGCAGCCTGCCCGCAGGGCGAATGAGGGTTTCCCTCCGCAGGGAAAAAGAATCATCCAAAATTTCTTTCATTTCACCCAAATAACCCCTTGACCCTCACGCTACGTGAGGTTTGTAGCATACACTCATGGCGGTTGTGCTTTGACAAAAAGGAGTACAGATGATGGGTTCCAAATGGTGGAAGGTTGGCGAACTGGCTAAGCAAACGGGGCTATCCGTTCGCACGCTTCATTATTATGATGAAATCGGTCTGATGAAGCCATCTCACCATACTGAGTCAGGTTACCGTCTTTACGCCACTGAAGATATCGTCCGCTTGCAGCAAATCAAGTCCCTGCGGCAATTGGGTTTCTCTTTAGAGGAGATTCGGGATTGCTTGGACAGCCCTGATTTCACTCCACGCCGTGTGATTCAACTTCACCTAGAGCGCCTTCGGGAGCAGATTGCGTTACAGCAGAGGTTGTGCGATCGCCTGGGAGCAATTGCCACCAGTTTGGATGCGGCGGAGGATATCTGCGTCGAAAAGTTCATTGAAATCATTGAGGCTATCACTATGTTTGAAAAATACTACACTCCAGAACAATTAGAAGAGTTAAAGCAACGCAGACAGGTGCTTGGTGAAGAAAGAATTCGCCAGAGTGAAGTTGAGTGGCAAGAACTCATCGAGGAGGTTCGTGTGCAAATGGAAAAGGGTAGCGATCCAAAAAGTGAGCCAGTACAGTTGCTTGCTAGACGCTGGAGAGACTTAATTGAGGAGTTCACCGGCGGTAATTCTGAGATTGAGAAATCCCTCAATACTATGTACCAGCAGGAGGGTTCAGAAGTTGCTAGCCGCAATAGCTTCGACACGAGGATTTGTGACTACATCTCTAAGGCGATCGCAGTGTTAAAAACATGAGAGTGAATACTGACATTTAAAAAGCACTGCAAGACACAGGGTTCTGCCATGAACTATGAGACGTGATGGTGGGTGGATTAGCTGTGAGGACTACCTCACCTTTAGAGTTTATCAGCCACCCAGTTGCTTCTACGATGTGTTCTGGTGTAGCAGTAGTTGGTTTGCTGGTAACAGATGAACTCTTGCGGTTATCGCTGCTAGGATTGAGAGTCACCCAATCTACCTGCACTGCATCTGGTGTCAACATATCTAAGGGACTGGCGGGTATGCCACCCCGTCCGGTGACAAGAAATGAACTGGCTGTTTGCCTGCTACCAGGATTGCAGCTAGTATCAATTTGTTGTGAAACATCAACTACATTTGTAGGTAGTTCCACTAATCCCCGATTTGGGTCAATATCAGGTGTGTTGAGTTCTACAGTGCCGTCTACACCGAACTCTGAACTGGCAGTAATGTCACTCAGGGAAGTTAGGCTTTGGCGTGGTTGAATGCCATAGATGCCAAATGCTTTAATATCCACTCTTCCACCAATGCCAGTGTAAGCATTGGCAGAGATGTCGCTATTTTCACCCCTGACGGCAACGATGAAACCGTTAGGATTATTGATGGTAATGTTGCCGCCGTCTCCAGGCTGTTGTGCTGTGCCTGCGGTGGTGGAGATGAAACTTCCACGACGCAACAAAAGTAAGTTTCCTATCTCTAGCCCAATATTTCCACCCTGGCCGGTTGTGGTTTTTGCATTAATCTCACTTTGAGTATCAAGCTGAATAGTATCTGCCACAATATTCATGTTTCCAGCGTTCCCCTTGCCAGAGACATCGGTATTTATAGATGAACGGTTCCGTAAGTCCATACGGTTTGCTACCTGAAGGTTAATTTCTCCAGCGTTCCCTGTGGCATTTGCCCCCGTAGCACTCCTGAACTGTGAACCGTCCATCTGCAAAGCATTTGCACTGATGTTGACTTTTCCAGCGTCACCCACGCCATAAGTGTCAGTAGATATACCTGTTCCTTTGCTCACAAAAGAGCCTGCAACCTGAATGTTAATATCTCCTGATTTACCTGTATCTATCGTACGGCTAAACACTCCTGAATCTTCAAGCTGCAAAGCATTTGCACTGATGTTGATGTTTCCAGCATCACCCACGCCGTAAGCGTCAGTACTTATACCTGTAACTTTGCTTATAAAAGAGCCTGCAACCTGAATGTTGATATTTCCTCCTGATTTACCTGTTTCTGGCGTACGGCTAAACATTCCTGAATCTTCAAACTGCAAAGAATTTGCACTGATGTTGATTTTTCCAGCGTCACCCACGCCATAAGAGTCAGTAGATATACCTGTACCTTCGCTTACAAAAGAACCTGCAACCTGAATATTAATTTCTCCGGCGTTACCTGTATTT
>DATNPI010000296.1:0-7354 GCA_036703325.1 Coleofasciculaceae cyanobacterium | reverse complement strand
TTATACAAAGTGACAATAAAAGGCAAATTCTGGAAGAGAAGCTCCGATGAAACTACTTAATGGCCCCACGACTCCACGGTTGCTACGCACAATCAAGCTGATTTTTCGCCCCTTGGACTACCTGGATGATTATGCCCAACGCTATGGAGACCCCTTTAGAGTGGGAGGAAAAAACTCTCCAGGTATCGTGTACTTTAGTAACCCAAAGGCGATCCAGGAGATTTTTACAGCCGATCCAGAAGTGTTTCAAACGGGTCAAGGGGGTGGGGTTTTACAGTTTTTGCTGGGAGAGAACTCGCTATTATTACTCGACGGCGATCGCCACCAGCGCCAGCGACGGTTATTGACGCCTCCTTTTCATGGCGATCGCATGCGTACCTACAGCCAGCTAATCTGTGACATCACCAAGCAGATAACGGCGCAGTGGAAGATTGGCGAATCCTTTATTGTCCGTTCATCCATGCAAGAGATTACCCTGCGGGTAATTTTACAAGCTGTGTTTGGTCTGCATGACGGACAGCGTTTTCAGCAACTGAGGCAACTCCTCAGTTCACTGCTAGACGATATGGGCACTCCCTTAGGTGCCAGCTTGATCTTTTTTCGCTCACTCCGACAAGATTGGGGCCCACTGAGTCCGTGGGGACGTTTTCTGCGCCAAAAGCAGCAAATTGACCAACTCCTCTACGAGGAAATCCAGGAACGCCGAGAGCAAGGCGACTTCTCTGGTAGCGACATCCTCACCTTACTGATGTCAGCGCGTGATGAAGCGGGTCAACCGATGACCGATGAAGAGTTACACGATGAGTTGATGACTCTGTTAATGGCAGGTCATGAAACCACAGCTTCAGCTTTAAGCTGGGCGTTGTACTGGATTCATCATCTACCGGAAGTCCAAGACAAGCTGCGTTATGAGCTTGGAACCCTCGGTGATGACGCCGAACCCAGCGAAATTGCCCGACTTCCCTATCTCACGGCTGTCTGTCAAGAAACACTGCGTATTTATCCAATTGCTTTGTTCTCCCTACGGGTTTTGAAATCGCCATTGGAAGTAATGGGTTACCAGTTTGAAGCGGGTACAGCCCTGTTCCCCTCTATTTATTTGACTCATCAGCGTGAGGATATATACCCAGAGCCTAAGCGTTTTAAACCAGAGCGTTTTCTAGAGAGGCAATATTCACAGTACGAGTATTGGCCCTTTGGTGGCGGTCACCGTCGCTGTATCGGAATGGCATTTGCACAGCTTGAAATGAAACTGATACTTGCTACTATTCTGTCGAACTTTCAACTCGCGTTGACTAATAGTCGTCCAGTAAAACCTGTGCGTCGTGGCATAACCGTGGCTCCCTCTGGCAACTTGCGGATGGTTGCAACCAGCCAGCGTCAGAACACTTCAGTTCGGGATCTAATCTCGCTCAATCCGTAGAAGCGAAAAGCTATGGAGTCGTCCAAGAATTACTCCTTCTCCAAAGAGAATATCGGGTTCGTTGTCAGTTGTTGGTTGTCAGTTGTCCTTTGTAACCCAAATACCCCAGTTGTTTTGGACACCCCCTAAGGCTTTCTTCAAAATGCACGTCTCCCCCCAATTTTGGGGGTTGGGGGGCTTGCATGACAGATGCTAGCAGCCAAGTAGTAAGTCTTACTATTTGCCAATATCCTCATTCCATAACGCTGGGTTGTTCTGGATGAAATCGCTCATCAGCTGTTTACATTCATCCAGGTTTAAATCAATGACTTCAACACCGTGGGATTCCATAAATTCCTTGGCACCAGGGAAAGTCTCTGACTCACCAGCGATAACTTTTTTAATCCCAAATTGGACAACAGCACCAGCACAGAGGTAGCAAGGCATCAAGGTAGAATAAAGGGTCGTATCTTTGTAGTTGCCAATTCTGCCAGCATTGCGTAAGCAATCAATTTCGGCGTGGGTAACGGGGTCATTATCTTGGACGCGCTTGTTGTGTCCCCTACCGACAATCTGCCCGTCTTTTACAATTACTGAACCGATGGGAATCCCACCCTCGCTGAGTCCCTGTTTTGCTTCTGCGATCGCAGCTTCCATAAAGTCGTCCATATCTTTGCTCTCTCACACCCTTCGCATAATCGGATTGTCAAAAAATTAATTATGGACTTTTTCCTGCATACTTGCATGGTCTTCAGGACAAACGGTTCACGAATTGATCGAGCGTTTCCACAGTCAGTGCTACCTCCACTAAGTCTTCCAGTTGATTGAGGCCGAGGGACTGCAAGCGAGTCTCCACATCCTCTGAAACTGACCCAAAGCGAGTCTGGAGTAAACGTAGCAACTGTCGGCAGGCACCTTGTTGTAGTCCTTGCTCTCGCCCTTGCTGTAGTCCTTGCTGTAGTCCTTGTTGTTCAGCCGCCTCCTCTGGTAAGGGGACAAGATTACCAGCCTGATCATAAAGTCGCAACCACACTGCTGGTTCCCGGTCAATTGTTCCTTCCCAAGTTCCCAACCAAAACCCTAGTGTCTGACACCACAGCCACCCCTGCTCATTCGGTTCTAGGGGCTGATAGCGCTGGTTCGCATCCAAATGCCAGCCTTGGAGAGAGTTAGGGTTAAACGGGTCAAAGACGAAGTAATTCCGCGTCTTGAAAACTTGTTCATAGATAGTTTTTTTGACTCCCGTGTCTACCTCAGCCGTGGAGGAGGACATCAATTCCACAATCACATCTGGATAGCGGCCACCTTCTTCCCATACCACCCAGCCTTGCCGGGGATAGCTACCATCAATGTCTAAGACGGCAAAAAAATCTGGCCCTCGGAAGTCTCTATTCCTTGCCTGAGCGCTGCTGTAATAAATAAACATATTGCCACCCGTGAAGAAGTCGTTGCGGTCAGCCCAAGCTTGCTGCAACGACCGAATCAGGGTATTCATGGCAAGGCGGTGGCGATTTGTTTCCAATGGTTCACCATCATCAAAAATCAAGTCAGTGGGAGGCATTGGGGGTTCCCAGTCCAATACCTCTGGGGTCTGAGACATTGTCTCTTTTGTCGCCTCAGCTGACATTGCATTATCTCCCTAGTTTGGGTTCTTTTATCAATACATTCAGGTTAAGCGATAAGCCTGACTGTATGCTGGGCTAATGCCTCGCGAGAGCTAACGCTGGCACACTTTTGGGTGGAGAAGGATAAAGAGCAAAGAGCGATCGCGGCTTCAATCAATTTGTCTATACCCTTTCTTTTTCTTACATTGAGTTTTTTATCTGAATAAAACCAAAAGATATCAAGCTACGCTTTTAGTCGTTTTGACTTCCTGTTTCATTTGAGAAAAAATGCGATAGACATTCTCCTCATCGTTTGCCGTCATCTCTCGCTTATAGTCGGTCATATTCACCAAATTGTAGCGCACATCTTCAACATAAACTGTTAGCGTCACTTGGATAACTTCTACAAAATGAATTAACCACTGGCACTCAGTTTCTGATTGGCTTTTGTAGTGCTGAATGAGTTGGGCTAGACAACATTCTAAATGAGTGTGGCTTGCTGGACATATCAAAACAAGCTTTAGTAGAAAAATTACTAAAGTCAAAGCCTGGTCTTGGCTTAATAATAAAATAAATAATCGAGAAGGATTTTTTTGATTAACCGTCGTTAAATACTCAATTATCCGATTGCAAGTCCTTAGCAGCAAATAACTATTCCAAGGCTGGTCATTGTAGGTTTGATAGAGTGTGTCTAGCTGGGAAGCCAGTTGAGTTTTTATTGTCTCGGATAAACCTGGGTTATCTATAGAAAATAATAAATAGTTGAGGAGGCTTTGTTTAAAATTTTTGTAGCGAATCTGCTGAGTTTGGTTGAGGAAGATTCTAGCTAAACTGGCATAACTGAAACGACTGCGCTTTTTTAAGATTTTCTGGATTAAACGCAGCACTTGATCGCCGAGACTTGTTGGGTTGGGTGGGGAGCTTTGTTGGTTAGCTGCCGACGGAGAACGAGCAGTGTACATTGCTAGTTCAAACTTGAACTGCTCTTTGAGCTGTTTGGAGTAGGTTCGCGCCGCTTCTTGCTGTTCTAGTGGTTTGCTCGCATCGACTGACTGAGAAACTAGCAAGTAAGAGCTGTAGCGCTGACTCCAGTGTTCTTGGTGGCGATTTTCATATTTTGCAGCAAATAGCTTCAGTTCTTGGTAATCCTGGGTGTTGACAAAGTTGCGTCGCCATAGCGTCAGGCGTTTAAGCTTAACAGTGCTGATCTTTTGAGTGTCTAAGGCAGTTGAGAGGAGTTGGACTAATTGCTGTACGTACTTTTGCTGTCTTCTCGCACTCCAGTTGTTGACTAAAATATAAACTGACCGTTTTAATGTATGAATGAAAGTTTCTTCGGAGCCTGAAGCAATAATGAAGTTTAGAGCTTGGTGATGCGTGGAGTTGACCGCTTCTGCTGGCTCAATAAATAAATTCTTAAATTCTTGTAAAGCTGACTCAGGGGAGCGTTGCTTACGTTCTTCCAGGAAAAATCGACAGATCAGCTCCTGCGCTTGAGAGAGAGAAAGATTCTGTGCTGATCTGTTTAATCTGTCCAATCTTGCACGGGAAGGTTCCTGAGGTAGGCTCACCAGACTCTGCTCTAGACTCAGAACTAGAGGATGTTTAGTAGTGAGTTGGGGCAAGACGCTTGCAGATACCATACCACAGTTGGAAACTTCCACGCGATCAGTATCCAGGATTTCTGGTGTGCGCTTAGTGATTGAAAGTCTTTTGAGAGAATGATGGTTCTCACTGGAGTTGTGTGAGCATAATTACTTAAGGCGTGTGATCTTATTCACAGTTTACAAGGGTTGGTACGCGTTTCGCACTGGTTCGCGATTCGCTTACGCGACAGCTACGCTTCAGGAACTTTGCTGGTGGAGAGGGATGAGGAGCGATCGCCTTCAGGACAGCGTCTTCCATCAGCTTAGTTGCTTAATGACGTAGACTAATTTGGCGTAGTGCCAAATAAAGAGCCACTGTACAATTTGCCTGGACTGTGAGCGCTTTTCCACCTGCGCTAGCAATCCCGTCAACCACGCGATCGGTTGCTTCTTTACTCGATGCGTAGTTGACCACAACGGCGGCACCTTCGGTTGCCAGATGCTTGGCAATAGAGGCACCGATTCCTTTTGAGGCACCTGTAACGAGAATTGGGTTACCAAACATCAATCAGAGCATTGGCGATCGGCTGACCGTTCAAATCTAAAACGCTGCCTGACAGGAAAAATGTGTCGCCTTCTGGATCAATGCCTAAGCGATCGCCCATCTGCCGTTCTGGTGCATTCGGCACATACAATGGCCCTTCTAGATTGCTTTGGGTACCGTGATGGGCATCGTCCAGCAGTTTTACCAACTCTGAAATCCCCAGTAAATCCCTCGACAAATGGAGCTCTCCCGTGGGAATCTCTGGAGTGTGATGACTTGCCTGGTTGAGAAAATCACGTCCCTGCTGCAATTCTGATTCAGTCAGTTTCACCTCGCCCACAAAGCCATGTAAATGTTGAATCAAGCTCGTGTAAATTTCATACAGGAATTCTTTATAGCAAGAAAGCAAGATTTAACGAAATCGTTAAATCGTTCTTTAGCTAGATTGATTGATCGCAATGGGCGCTCGGCGGCTTCCTTCACTCCGGCGAATATCTCGCCAGATTTGAGTTGCCGCAACTGCACCATCAGCAGCAGCAATCACCACCTGATTCATCCCCACTTTCAAATCACCAATAGCAAAGATGCGAGGGTGAGATGTGCGGTTTACTTTGTCCGTGATCAGATTTCCACCCTCGTATTCCAGGTCAATATTCTTCAAGTACTCTGCGTGATATTTTGACCCCATCGAAACGAGTCCTGCATCCAGTTCCTTAATCGAACCATCAGCCAGTTCTACACCCGTCATTTGATGATTTTCACCCAGGAATTGTTTGATAGGCTGTTCGACTAATTGGTAACCGTGCTGTGTTAAACGGTGACGTAATTCGCTACTAACCTCAAACGCACCATTTGTGAACAGTGTGATGTAGGGGGTAAACCAGCCCAGCGGGAATGCAGCTTCCAGGCTAGATTCACTGCTGCCAAACACACCTGCTCTTTTGTCGCGCATTTCATAGCCATCACAAATCAAACACACGTGCAGATTATGTCCGGCATACTCAAACACGTTTTGCATATTGTTTAATTGGGGTAAGTGGTCGATGATGCCGCTGGCAGCGATCAGATAACGACTGCGAAACACGGTATATATGGGGTTGGTGCGTCCAATCCGAACACGCACAGCGAAGGTTTCACCTTCATCGGTGACTTCTTCTACATAGCCGTTGAGATGATCACCCTCTAGCGACAAATAGTGTGCTTTTCCTTGTTTCAACACCTCTCGACCAGGAGTATCGGGCGGCAACCCCAGATAATTGTGTAATTCTTGCATCCAGGACGATCGCGCTTTGCCTTTGTCAAGAATCAGGGTAGAAAGAAGATAGCGTTGTAGATATATTCCTGCTGATAATCCAGCAGTTCCACCTCCTACAACTAATACATCATAAACATTGTCTGTCCGTTGATTGGCTGTTTGCCTTGTCAGTTGCATAGGAACCTCCAGAAACCTGCTAGAAAGTACGACAATTCCTTTGTTGTCATTGATGGACAACGAGATAATTTAGTGGTTTGTAAAGGAGACGGGTTTGCCATCTACTGAAATCAAGCGATCAAGGCGAATTTCAGTTCCATCTTTCAACTTAAGGAATTCGCTTTTGTTGACAGTATAGAGGTCGATAATTTTGCTCTCTATGCTGACTGCTTCACCAGTTTCTGTGCGATAGCGGATCGTACAAATCCGACGTAAGGTGGCGAGTGCTTCTAGCTCGTCGTAAAAACTACAGCTAACCGATTGATACGGGTTTGCAGAAGCATTAGAACAGTCTGCATCGACAAGGGTGTGTTGAGTTGAATCTGGGTTCAGTTTCATGATTGGTTCTCGACTGATAATATAAGTGAGCAGGAAAAATGGTGCATTCTCTTTTTAGATTGGTGAGCTTGCTGCCCACCTCGATTAACTTCATTCTTCTGCGATCGCTCAATACACACCATTCAAGTTCTTTGAGTTAAAACGCGACTTAGATGGGTATTCTTCTGGACTCGTCACTCGCCCCACCGCTCACTTCACTGAGGAAAAGGCGGTCGGTGCCAGCAATTCGCTGCTGATGTTTTGCACAAGTTGACCCTCCTTCTCGGTTTCAGACTTGATTGCGATCCATTCGGGGTCGGTGAGGAATGCACTCCAACGCTCCTGGCGCTCAGCCATGCTGTCCCAGGCAAGCAGGTAGGTGAGCCTACTCTCGCTCTCGCCGATTAGCGTTGTCCAGAATCCTGCTTG
>DATNPI010000279.1:0-6308 GCA_036703325.1 Coleofasciculaceae cyanobacterium | reverse complement strand
TCAATAAACCATGTTGCAACTCTATAGCTTTGAGTACCACTTCACTATCCAGTTGCAATTCCTCTGGCTCAGTGGAAGCATTCGGTAGATTACGGATATAGTCGCCAATGTGTCCCTCCATAATGCGTTGCTCAAGAAAGTAATGCCCCTGCTCAAACGACACGGCTGCAACCTGACTCAGCAGCTTGAGCTTTTGGGGCAATAAAAACCCCCGGTAAACTGCATCCCGCTGAATCCCCCTAGTTTCATCCCATTTGACGAGGAGAAGGTCTAGACATTGCTTATAAAACTCGCTTTTTTTGGTTGGGAATTTTTCCTGGCGACGGAACACCCAGCAAGCCAGATGCAGAAACAAGGGTGTGATTGCGAGTCTACGGAATTGTAAGTTTTCAGGCAAGCCCAGTTTCTCAATGAACTCAACGGCTAGATCGACTTCATCCTCAGCATTCGTTTTCGCCAATGTGGCAAACCACTTCTGAGCAAAGGCAGCAATTTGCTCTTGAGTAAACGGGGCAATTTCGACATCCGTAAAGCGATTAAGGGTAAACGTTTGGCCTGCTGTTCGGCAGGTGGTGACAAATAGATTCTTTTCATAGTTCTCGGATAATCTGCGGATTTCCTTGACGAGGGCGTTGCTATCTGATCCGAGTACTTCATCCAGCCCATCGAGCAACAGCAAGACTCTACCCTCACGCAGCAGGGTTTCAATTACAGAGGGATCTGAAATTCCAGAGGTGAGAAATTCTGCTCGGATGTAGTTTAAGAAGCTGCTATGACCTGCCTCTTTAGACTCGTCCGCAAAATCTCTTAAGGTAATAAAAATGGGAACCCGGTTTTCCGCAAATTTGCCTTGGTTGCACTCAATGGCAAGATGTTGCAAAAAGGTGGTTTTACCAGACCCCGGTTTGCCCAACACCCTAAGCTTAGAGTAGGTTTCAACTGCCCTCATGCCTGATATTTTTTTCTGGGAAACTTCACCCAAGCCAAAGCGGTCAAATTCTTCTGGCGTAAGGCTTTTTAGGTCAGTGATCTCTAACCACTGTTGGCTTGCGATTTCCTCCACAATATTCACATCAATGTAAATGTCCTCGATCCCAACGGGACGGCTAATATCTAATAGCTGCAAGGTGCCGCACTGGTTTTGAATTTTGTCAAAGCGTTGCGATCGCACCTGTTTTACCAAGGCATCAATATTTAGACGTGCCTGTTCTCCGGGTTCTGAACCCTCTGCTGGCGGATTTTCCGCAATCTCCCGCCAATTCAACTCCAAAACAGAGCAAATTTCTTTAAAGGTATGGTGTTCTATCGGACGACCTGAGAAAAATCTCCACACCGGCTGACGAGTCTTTACGTTCACTTCAAGAGCCAGGTTTTCTTGAGTCCAACCCTTGCGGGCAAACGCCCTTCTAGCCTGTTGAATTCCGCTGGGTGATGCCTGGAGCGATCGCTTGACCATAATGTAAAAAAAGCAGGTGAGCTGCCGAGTTAATCAACCAAGTGCTTCAGTCCCCGTGCCTTCTGATAGCGTTCCTCTGCCGTTTTCGCCATCAGTTTTAACGTTGCTAACGATTTTCCCCCAAAATCCTCCAGATACATGACAAGAGTATTTTGATAGGGTTCTAACGCATACGCTTTAACTGAATCGCTCCTGTTGTCCCCATGTGCAGCGTAGCGGAAAAGAGGGGATGAAAGGCGGGATGTCTCCGTACCTTCGAATTCCAAATTTCTCTATTGATAGATGGTTCGCTTCCCCAGTTCTAAGCCTTGCTCTAATTGCTATCACCAAGTTGATGAAATGTCCCTAGGGGTGAGGGCATGGACTTGCTCTCACTGTGGCACTCATCACGATAGATTTTCGCTTCGCTACACTAGGGGTTGTTCACTGACTCGTTCCTAGTTCAACGAATGAGTAATTTCGTACTCTTGCTTAGAGTAGGTGAGTTTGTCAGGAGTGGGATAATCTTGTTTGAGAACTAAGAGGGTCTATTCGTTGCAGAAGTAGTAGCGAACCAGGGTTTGCTTAAGGGCTGAGGTTTACCCTTAACTTTCTAGTTATAACTCCGACGGCTCTTAAATAATTGTATAAATAATTTACAATTTTTAACAAAATCTGCCGAAAATGTTTAAAGTTCATTGCAAAGTCATAAGTCGGCAAGATGACGTGATAACGTCTATGGATGTTGACGAGACTGTAGAGTTAGGCAAGGAGGACATCTTGGATTTGCATTCTGCTCAAGCCCCAAACGATCTCTTTCGTGAAGATATCAGTGAGTACGTGGCCCAGCTTCAGCTTCACATGGCGCTACAAGCTCGTAATTTAGTACCAAGCCTCACAAAGGCAGTAGATAGCCGAGAGCAGCTATTGCAGCAAACCCAAGCGACTATTGAAAAGCTTGTCTCACGGCAAGCCATCTAGTGAGTTGGTGGGAGTTGTACTCTCCTGCCAACTGGGAAGGATGAAGCACTTCATCCTTCATCCTTCCTAACTTCATCCTTTTCAATTGAATCCGCCTAATTAGTCCGATTCGTAGCCATCACAGATTCGGCATAGTTTAGCCCCTGTTGCCACACCTCATAGCCACGGCGTGTCAAATGTAGGCCATCTGTTGTCAGCTCAGGCTCAAGCTCACCCTGACCATCGGCAAACAAAGTGTGGAGATTTAGATAGCCTGCTCCTTCTTGTTGAGCAATGAAGGCGATTTCTTGGTTGAGGTTACGAATTCGCTCATTGGGAATTGCACTCAACCTAGTGGGAAGAATGGACTGGACAATGACTTGAGATTGTGGGTGATTCAGACGCAAGCGACGCATGATTTCGCGTAAGTTATCGAGAATTACGCGATCGCTTTTCCCCTGACGCAAATCGTTGATACCAGCCATCACATAAATAGTCTCGGGTCGAGCTTCGGAAAAGGCGGATAATCGTTTCAAGATTTGACCAGTATTCTCGCCAGAAATTCCTTGGTTCAACCAAAGTTGAGTGCCAGGGAGTCCCTTTGAGGGAAACCACATACTCAGGGAATCTCCTATTAAAATCGAGAGACGATTGTCACCCTGTCCTTTGGCAACGGCTTTAGCTTCCTGTTCTAGGAGGCGTATCCATTGCTCGTGAGTGGGTTCTTTTAATAGCAGCGGTTCTTTACTTGCATCCTTTGCCCAAAATGACTGAAAGCTATCAGGGGGCAGGCGCGTATAGAGCTTACCGGCTTGTAGAGCAGCTAGTCTTTGGAGATAAAGTTGACTCCCAGATACTGGGATGAGAGCCGTTGACTGGGGTTCGGGCAAAGCTTGCTGATTCGGCACTGATTCTGCCGCCGCTGGAAGAGTAATTATAGGTTCTGAGGCGGGGTATGTCTTCCCCTCGGCTGAACTTAGCTGACTAAATTCAGGAGAGCTGATTTCAATAAATGGGACAATCTTGTGATTGACATCAGGCTGCAACGTCTGAGTGGCGGTTGAGGTTAATAGGGTTGAAAAGCTATAGGGCAAATCTGGGGGTAGTGCGGGTGGAGGTGCGACTGGGATTGGCCCCACAGATAATAGACTTGCCGCCAGCAAATAAGGATCGCTCATTGAATAACTCCATCACACACGCTCCTTTCCTTTTGACAGGGATTATTGGTTGCAGTCAGGAAATTTTATGGACGAAAATAGATGCAGTGAAGAGAGTGCCGATGAGCTACTGTTGTACCGAACGCGAGCGCTAGTTTATTTCTCTAACGCTTTAATATTCCTACCTATCTCCTAAGTACGCTTTCCAGCTCTAAGTGTCTTGTGTACAGAGTACTTCTTCCTTCCCCACTCAGTACTCAGTACTTAAAGGTTTTTGGCTTTGTACTCCAAGGTTTTGGGAACTTTTCTAAAATAGATAAAGTCTAATTTAAGAAAACCACTATTTGGCGGTACAGAATCAGAGTTATCTGAAGCCATATAACCTAGACACAAAAGCTTCTTAAGTGCCTGACTATAATAGTTAATAGGAAGACCATAACCTACATTCAGATGAAAGCCGCGAATTCACTTAAGCTCTGCAATTCTTAAATGAACCAGGCACATTTTCCTAGAGTCAATGCAGCTTTAATGGTTCAAAAAAGAGCAAAATGGCATCAATTATTGTTTCAGTACTACCAAGAAATGTAGTCAGACAGCTAGTAGTAGAGAGCAATGCAGGTAGTTGTATCAGGTGTCCATTTGTTCCATATTTAGCAGTTGTAATTGGGTTGACTAGTGCCAGACGTTGAAACAAACGACGTATTTATTTTCAAGAAAAAGAGGAAAATTGCTGTGGGCAGAATCAGCTATTTGCTGGTCACAAATCTTTTGGGAAAGAAAACCTCTTTACCCGACAGGAATCCTTACTCTTCCCTTGAGGGAAAGGAAGAAAACGGGGTACGAAAAGTAAAAAGTAAATATTTTTTCCTTTTCTGTTGTTTCTTTTTCCTTTACCCTTCTTTAGTCCAGGCACAACCGATTGTTCCAGCGACTGACGGCACTGGAACAGTTGTGACGCCTAGTGGCGATCGCTTAGATATTACTGGTGGTCAAACCTCAACTAATGGAGCCAATCTTTTCCACAGCTTTTCCCAGTTTGGCCTCAACCCAAACCAGACAGCCAACTTCCTCTCCACCCCAGCCATCCAGAATATTCTGACCCGCGTTACCGGTGGCGACCCCTCAGTCATTAACGGACTCATCCAAGTGACTGGGGGTAATTCCAATCTTTTCATCATGAACCCTGCTGGCATTTTGTTTGGCCCGAATGCTAGCTTGAACATTCCAGCTTCCTTCACCGCCACCACGGCTACCGGTATTGGCGTTGGTAACCAGTGGTTCAACGCCATAGGATCGAATAATTACAAGACGTTAGAGGGGACACCTAGTAGCTTCACTTTTGCAACGTCTCAGCCACCGGGAGCGATTGTCAACGCTGGTAATCTGGCTGTCGCACAGGGACAAAGCTTATCTCTAGTGGGTGGCACTGTCGCTAGTACAGGCACCTTAGCAGCACCAGGGGGAAACATCACTGTTACGGCAGTACCTGGTGAGAGTACGCTACGCATCAGCCAACAAGGACACCTGCTCAGTTTAGAGATTCAGCCGTCAGAAAAACTCATAAATCCCCTCTCCTTGCCTCAGCTGTTGACTGGCAGCGGTCAGAACACAGGTCTTATAGTTAACAACGCTGGACAGGCAGTACTAGCGAACTCTGGTCTTCCAGTTGCAAACGGGGATGTTGTGGCTAAGAATGTGACATCCCAGACAGCCACATTGTCAGCCCAGCATAACCTCACCTTAGTAGAGAGCCAGCTGCGTACAACTGGAGACATGAATCTCCTGGCGCAAAATACGGTACGGGTGCGAGACAGTGCAGCAAATCCCTTTCTCGCACAAGCGGGAGGGAACCTCTATATCCAAGGCAATCAAAGCATCGACATCCTGGCACTGAATCATCCCCAGACCCCCTTCACTAGTAACGGTCAACTCAGCCTAGTTAGTAATGGCAACGTCTCCGGAGATGCTCACTTCGCCAGTAGTGGATTCTCAGTTCTCAACTTGGCAGGTACCCCTGGCAACTTTGTTAGTCTTTACGACCCAATTATCAGTTCAATTGGCGATGTCATCTTTGGTAATTACACAGGTGTGGCACTCAAGGTGGAGTCCACAGGGAGCATCACTGGTGGGAATATCATAATCACTGGGCCTGATACTTCTCTTATTGCTGGTTCTGATCCAGATATTCAAATTTTGAAGACCAGTCCAGCCCTGATTTTGCGAGCGGGTTTGACCCAATTAGCAAATCCCCCTCATGCTCCAATAGGCGGTTTCAGCTCCCCTGGAGGTTCATCTTCCCCAGGAAGCATTTCAATAGGGGCGATCAATACTTCTGATAACGGCAGAGGTAGTAATGGCGGTCCTGTAATAATGTCCGCACCAGGCAACATTATGGTCACTGGCGGCATAGACACAGGGGGTAGTGGAAGGGATAGCCAGGGGGGTAATGTAACGTTGTTGAGTACTCAGGGCAACATTACCACCCAGGTTATAAATACGAGTGCTAATGGAAATGGCAGCCAAGGCGGTAATGTAACGTTGACCTCTGCGGGTAGCATTACCTACGGCAATATAACTGCGACGGCCAAGGACCGAGCCGGCACAATTACTTTAACAGCAGGCACGGAACCTGTCAGAACAATTCCTGGCTCTTTGCCAGCAGGCACGATAGGTACCCCAGTTCCCACGCCAAGCCCAAGTCCTTCGCCAAGCCCAACTCCAAGTCCTTCGCCAAGCCCAACTCCAAGTCCTTCGCC
>DATNPI010000268.1:0-7633 GCA_036703325.1 Coleofasciculaceae cyanobacterium | reverse complement strand
AGCGATCGCTGGTATTTCCCTGTTAGTAGGGGGCGTTGGC
This sequence comes from Coleofasciculaceae cyanobacterium, assembly GCA_036703325.1. Lineage (GTDB taxonomy): Bacteria > Cyanobacteriota > Cyanobacteriia > Cyanobacteriales > Coleofasciculaceae > DATNPI01. Next base: position 7,593 of record DATNPI010000268.1, on the reverse strand, counting down.
ATCATGAACATCATGCTCGTCTCGGTGACTGAGCGTACCCAGGAAATTGGGCTGCGAAAGGCTCTTGGTGCCACCCAGCAGGTCAGTCTCTCTCAGGTCTTGTTCGAGGCGGTGATTCTGTCGGTAGCTGGAGGTTTGGTAGGCACCGGCGTCGGCATCGGCAGTGGTATGCTCGTGGCTGTGCTGACTCCGGTAAAACCCAGTGTTCCACTTGAAGCGATCGCACTTGCTGTGGGTGTTTCTGGTAGTATCGGTCTAATTTTTGGTGTGATTCCAGCGCGACAAGCGGCCAGACTCGACCCAATTGTGGCTTTGAGAAGTGCGTAGGATAGACGCTTGACTCGGACGGTATTGGTTACCATAGTTTCCTTTTCCCTGTTCCCCTAAACTTCGCCGAAAATAGTCTTTTTGAGTGGAGTATAGCCAGCCAAGAGTAGCAAGGACAATCCCGAGTAAACACGTTATCCAAATTGCAGTCCAATGTAGAATCTAGAGCCGAGAGCCTCTCATGCAGAATTAAGTTTGAAGCAGTTATTCGTGAATATATTATGGAAAACCGTGCTAATTCGCTCACAGCTAATTTACATGATTGTCTTCCTGTCAATGCGTAAGTCCTGTGGTGTTCTAGCTTTTAACCGAAGAGCTTTTGGAAGATGCTAGCTTTTTCTTCATGCGCCAGCCAAAGCCAAGAGCTAATAAAGAGCCACCAATCATTAAAGGCTCTGGGACAGGCGCGACACGCATCTGAGCGAAAGCAAAACCTTTAGCAGCACCTCCAGATTTGTCTACAATCGTGATGCTTTTAAGCACATCGCCATCAGTGCCGTAGAACCCAAAATACTTGGCACCACCCTTACCGTCTATGTTCTGCGCCAGGGTTGTTGTCGTGAGACCTGTACTAGTCATGACCGTCACAGCAATCTCAAACATCTTGTACTGTTCTGGCTGCAAATAGAGATCGAACGCCGCAACATCAAAAGGCATTGTAATCTCTAATTTCGTAGCTCCACGGTTATAGTACACATCGCCGCTATAACCATTGCTCCATGTATTCCAAGACGAACCAATAGTCCGTTTTTCCACCTCACTACCTAAGGCCACGTTACCAAATGGTGACGATAGATTCGAAATTAACCCAAGCTCCGGTGCGTTACTATCGGAAACATTAACCATGTTGAACCCTTGGTTAGCAAGCGTGTTCGACCCTGCTACCCACGAACCCGAATCACCCACCGCCACAATTGCTGCATTGACAGCAGGTGCATTAACGCAAGCAACTCCAAGAGAAACAAACGCGGCTCCTGCTATAGCCATCGAAAACTTTGACATTGTAGTCATAATATTTATTGCTCCAAAAAAGTAAATTTCAATGGGAAGATACGTAGAAGTACTTAATCCTTTTTAAGGTTGTCTCAACCTTGATCAATTGAAGGGTAATCCACTCCTTTTTTTAAGAACAATGTTTTTCTGGAGACTTTACCAAAAAAACATGAAAAATAGACTCAGTATGAAGATTCTTGAGATGGCATCAGCCCATTCACTGCCTTTGTTTAGTCAGAATAGTTGGTTGACGGAAGTTGCGGTAAAAAATTACACATCATCCCTTAGACATAATTAACCGAACAGCTAGCTGAAGTGCTGAAGTGAGTGACGAAGAACTGGCAGCGAAATCAAGAAACCGACGAGCGTTTAAAGGGTTCAACAAATAAACTCTGTGTAATAAAAATACGGTGCCTAAGCGCCACAGTGTTGTGAGGGAAAAGGTTCAGTACGCTGAATTGGGACATCTCAGCACAGGCTCTACCCCCAAGCCTCTCAAAAAGTACAAAATTCAGTTTGTTTCAACTCAGAGCTTGCACGTTTACTTTTGTGCTTGCTGCAATACACAAACCAGCCACGAAAAAGGCGATCGCTCCCAAAAAAGCAGTAGTAATGGGAGCCATTAGGCTTGACTGAGTAATTACCAACCCAAACAGACCAGCAGCAGCAGCAGACCCCCCAAAATACATTCCAATCCCTAGCCCTGATCGCTGAGGCGGCACTACTGACAGAACAAAAGGAATTACTCCGTTGACAATCAAACTAAAAGCAGCAACTACAGCAATCATCGCTGCTACCCCAATCACTAGGTTAGGTATAAATGGTATTAGCAGCATTAATCCAATACTTGCCCCAATCCCATAGAGCATCGCTCGTTGGTTGCCCAGTTTGACTGCAAACATTCCTGCTGGCAGCGCCATAAAAGCCAAGGTAATAGCAATTACAAACATTATCCCCTCGGCATTAGCTGCACTCGACAGGTTTTTAATAATCTTCGGAAGCATCTGCATCAGGAAGCGCGATCCCCACGCCACACCCGCACCCGTGACAAAAATCAATCCCAATGTAGGGAGTAGGGAGTCAGGAGTAGGCAGTCGAGAAGTCTCCGAACTCTCAACTGACGGCGTTGGTGTTTCCGGGGGGTGGACAAACCGCAGGACAGCTGTTGCCCCCAGTAAGACAAAAGAACCGATCGCAAAAGTAACAGCGGGCCCTAACCCCAAAACCAGCTTGTTAGCAAAAGGTCGAAAGGCAGCAATCAGTCCACCACTCAAGGTTAATAAACTTGCCGCTAGGGGTAAGGCGGCTGGTGTAGCATATTGCCCTAACAGGGATACAGCGGGACTGCGAAACACAGTCATTGCCACAGCCCATGCTATTGCCACTACCGGCAATACTGAACGGGCTGCATCAGTGGGGTTACCGAAGATGACAATAGCGGGGAGCGCAATAAATAGTGCCGATGACAGAATGACGCCTACAGAGATAAACGGAAACCGCGTTCCCATCCAGCGCTTGGCTTGGTCGGACAAGCCACCCATCAACGGCTCCAGCAACGCTCCTAGAAAGTTTTCAGCAATCAGAAAACTGGTGGCTAGTGCCGCTGACAAACCAACCTGAGCCAATAACTGGGGTAGGTACAAGCTGTAAATTACCCAAGTGATAGAAATGGCTCCCTGTACACTTGCTAAACCAGACACCTGTAACCACAAAACTCGTGGTGAGGTATGGGGTATTGGATGTCCACCGGAGAGTGGGGTAAGGGATGAGCTAGGGTCTTTCAACTCATAACTCCGTTTCTAGACTACAGCTCTTGCAAAAGTCGGTTTTTGCTAGATAGCTATAGTAGTTATCGCCCTTTTCTTTGCCATTTATGCAAGAAGTTCATTTTTAGAAAGTTCCAGGTATTTCAGCCCCTGTAGCTGCCCCCTTTACTAAAGGCAATGCTATTCACTTAAGCCGTGAATCTGAAGGGGAGGGGGAGGGAGAGGGGGATAAACAATGCACATCTGGTTCTTTCCCCCTTTCCCCATCTTCCCCTCTCCCACTTGGCAAAGAAGCCTTAACTTAATGACATTGCTTACTAAGGGGGTCTCGTAAGTCCTGTATTGTTGCTTCTTGAGGGCTAAAGCACTTTAATACTCAGGCACTGAGGAGTCGATTTCCCGACTCCAGGCTGTAATCCCGCCTTTGACGTTGATGCCTTCAATTCCAGCATCTTTCAGGATTCCTATCGCCTTAGCCGACCGACCACCCATCTTGCAATGAGCAATTAAGCGATGGCCGTTGAGTAATTCCTTCACTTTTTCAACACCCTTACCATTTTCAATGTCTGGTAACGGCACGAGAACTGAGCCAGGAATCTTGGCAATCTCATACTCATTGGGATTGCGGACATCGAGCAGGACAAAATCATCTGCGCCATTATCGAGCAGTTGCTTGAGTTCCTGCACGGTCATTTCTTGGATTTCCATCTGTTGTTTCGCCTCCTCTGCTTTCGCTTGTGTGACGCCACAGAAAAATTCGTAGTCAATCAACTTCTCGATTACTGGGCGCTCTGGGTTAGGTCGAAGTTTCAGTTCACGGAATGTCATATTCAAGGCATTGTAAAGCAACAAACGTCCACTGAGGGTGTTGCCTTGACCAAGGATAATTTTGACTGTTTCCGTTGCCTGGATAACGCCGATAATTCCTGGCAAAATACCCAAAACGCCTCCTTCAGCACAGGAAGGCACCATTCCGGGTGGTGGCGGTTCTGGGTAGAGGTCGCGGTAATTCGGACCGTCTTGATAATTGAATACTGTTGCCTGACCTTCAAACCGGAAGATGGAGCCGTAAACGTTGGGCTTGTTTAGCAGAACACAGGCATCATTGACTAAGTAGCGGGTGGGAAAGTTATCAGTACCATCCACCACGATGTCGTAAGGCGCAAGAATATCCAAGGCATTCTCGGAAGACAGGCGCGTTTCATAGAGGTCTACCTGGCAGTTGGGATTGATTTCGAGAATCCGGTCTTTGGCTGACTGAATTTTCGGTTTGCCTACCCAGGAGGTGCCGTGAATTACCTGACGTTGCAGGTTAGAGCTATCGACAACATCAAAATCCACAAGACCCAGGCGTCCAATACCAGCGGCGGCGAGGTACAGCAACAGCGGCGAACCAAGTCCACCACTGCCAATGCAGAGGACACTGGCGGCTTTGAGGCGTTTTTGCCCTTCTAATCCGACTTCGGGCAGGATTAGGTGTCGGGAGTATCGTTCGTATTCTTCTTTTGTAAGCTGGATTTCATCCAAATTGGGATTGAGCATTTCAGGCTAAGTAGTGCAGACAAGACTCATATCCTATCTAAATGCTTGGCATCTTTGTCTCTGTGTGGTTCTTAACATAAGTTTTCAATCTGCTTGAAAATTAGGAGTCATATCACTTCCGGTTAGGTAGTCATCGTTAAGTCTGAGTGGGAGAGGGGGAGAAAATTTAATAATGACTATGTAAACGGAAGTGATATCAGGGGTCAGGGGTCAGGAGTCAGGAGAGAAATTTTCATGAAGAATTTCCTCTGGCTGGAACTGGTGGTCGTCATCAAGGCTCCAGCTTTTGAGATCACAAACTTTCCCGTGTTGAACAGAAACGATGATATAGGAGTATTGCTGCCACGCGATCGCTCGATCAAATTCCGAAGGAACAGCGGGATGATCGGGGTGAGAGTGAAATATGCCGATAATATCGAGCTGGCGATCGCGTGCGTCTTTCTGTGCCTTGAGCATCACTTCCGGTGCAATGCTGAACCGACTGCGTTTGCTAGATTCCAGTTCAGCTGAACCCTCGATAGACTCAAAGGCATCCGCTGCCTCATCGTCCCAGCTGTTCTCTGTTGCCAAGACCTCAATCAGAGTTTTCGCATCACCCTTCCGCTGACCCAATAGTAAGCCACAGCACTCCTCAGGATAAGTGCTTTCTGCATGGGTTTGGATTGCCTGGAGATGATGAGAGTGGAGTTTTAACACGGCAAAGCTGGTTCTGAATTAGGGGACTAATCGCCTATTCCGTCTGCAATTAAGAGTTAGTGTTCAGCCTCTGAATGAAGAATGCTAGCATTCCCGTCAGTTGTTAGTTGTTAGTTGTAACCGAAATAGTCCAGTTGTTTTTGGACGCCCCCTTAGACATCTCCGGGGGTATGGGGCCAATTAAAGTCCACAAGTCTCCACCACAGAGAAGAGACGATCAACCTCGACAGCACCCTCCACTCCTACCAACTCTATAGCCCCAGCCCCCCAGCCTATACTCAGTCCGAAGGGGAGATACCCAGGAGGATTATCTAAAGAGAACGTCAGATCAGCATATAACTTCCAGTTGTCATTCACACGCCAACCGACGCGATCGCCAAACTTTTCATACGCCTTAGAATCATAGACTCCAGGCTTGCCGCCTTCCTCTATCCAGATGCGCTTTTGCACACTAAAGCCAAAGCGATCGCTGCTATAGTACATCCACAGCTCATTTATCGTGCGAAGGTCTCTACAGGGAAACTTTTCAATATCTTCATTATTTAGATAGGCTCGCTGCTGTTGTCCCATGACTTCTAGCATCTTTTGGCGGGTTTCCTCATCCGCTTCTTTCCATTTCCCAGCAACGAGTAAGTCGCGCAATCTTGTGTAATCAATGCCTCCTTCCGATTCCAAATGCACACCAAGCTGAGTTTGGGGAGGATGATAAACAGGAGCCAAACTTAGGTCTTTTAGCACCTCCTCAGCTGATTGATAACGCTCCTTAACCAAAGTTTTCAAAAGATTATCTAAAATTTCTCCAAGCTGAGGGCTAATCGTTATCTCATCTGGCAGATGTTCTCGCCACATCAAGCACCCCTCCAGCGGGTTATAGAGGTTAAAAGGGTGCATCCCCGTCAGTAAATGAATGCAAGTTGCACCCAAAGCGTACAGATCACTAGCAGGATAGGCTTTGCCAGACTGGAGTTGTTCAGCGGGTGCATATCCAATCGTGCCGATCATCGTTCCCTGTCCAGCCAAACCTGTTCCCGTTGCTTGTTTAGCTTTAGCCACTCCAAAATCAATCAAGATCAACTTGCCATCACTACGACGGCGGATAATATTCGCTGGCTTGATATCTCTGTGAATCACGCCTTGCTCATGGATGAACTGAAGAACTGGGAGTAAATCAGCCAAAATTTCCCGAATATCGTTTTCCTTGTATGGCGCACACCCAGGTGCGCCCCTATCCTCCAATTCATTCCATAAAGTCTCCCCATCAACAAACTCTTGCACCAGATACAGGCGATTATCTAGTTCAAAATGGGCGTATAAGTCGGTAATTTGATTATGTTTGCCCAATTCATACAGACGCACGGCTTCTTGATTAAACAACTCCGTTGCCTTCTGATCTTGCTCAGGCGGCAGCATAAAGAGTTTAATCACACAAGGATGGTTAAGACGGTCTTGATCTAATGCTTCAAAGGTTCTACTACATCCACCTCTACCGAGCGCTTGAGTAGCACGGTAGCGGTCTTTCAGCAGTAACTTTGTGCCACAAGTTAGGCAAAAATTGGCATTATCGGGATTCTGGGGCTTGGAACAGTCGGGATTGAGGCAGTAGCTCATACGAGACACGGATGCAAGCTTTGTCTTTATTTTGCCTTCTCCTGTGGTCTGACGTGTGCTTTCCCCCAGGTAAAGTTCTGCCACGGCGAGCTAGTTCAATAAGTCTGGACGTAGGTTTTTAAAGCGTTAGTGAAGCCCCCCGTAAGGAGGCGCTTCACTAACGCTTTAGCTGTTCAACGTAATTAATAGAGCCTTCACTGCGGAGTCTGTTGCAAATCTGGTCGTTCTTCCGGTACGATCGCCCCTTCTACTGGGCAGACTTGGATACAGATACCACAGTCGATACAGGTCGCAAAGTCAATCCAGTACCAATCAGTACCTTTGACATTTTTACCGGGCCCTTCGTGGATACAAGCAACAGGGCAAGCATCAACGCAATCAGCGACGCCCTCACAGGTATTGGTAACAATCGTGTGCGGCACAATCTTCTCTCTTTTAAGGATGTAGCAATACTAGCTGAAGCAATCAGCTGTCTCTAGACTATCAAGATCATTGACACTCCCCGCGGCTTTAGCCGCGAGGATTCTTGGTTGTGCGACTCGCCGTTAAACGACAGGATTGCTCCAATCGCCCAAGAGGGCAAATCTCCCCAAGCGTAAGTTCCGGCGTGCCCCGCCGTACTGAGTGCTAGTTTCAGGATATTGATGGCGGCATTCACATC
>DATNPI010000240.1:0-14300 GCA_036703325.1 Coleofasciculaceae cyanobacterium | reverse complement strand
TCAATACCAGCGCCAGCATCAAAGATACTGGAATGGGGATCGCCTTGGAAATCCGTAGAGACGACAGCTTCTTCGGTATAGTCGAGGATGCCTGCTAGTTCCCCAGAAGCTGCCTGCTTCATGGCGGCACAGATGTCTTGGTAGCTTGTGGCTTTTTCCGTCTTAAAGGTCAAATCAACAACGGATACGTCTGGGGTTGGCACACGCAACGCCATCCCTGTTAGCTTGCCTTTCAATTCCGGTAAGACTAGAGCAACAGCTTTGGCTGCACCTGTGGAGGAGGGAATGATATTCTGTGCTGCACCACGTCCGCCACGCCAGTCTTTCTTGCTCGGCCCGTCCACAGTCGGCTGAGTTGCAGTCATGGCGTGAACTGTTGTCATTAGACCTTCAACCAAGCCAAAGTTGTCATTGATTACTTTCGCAACTGGAGCTAGACAGTTGGTCGTGCAACTAGCGTTGGAGACAACGGTGTCTTTATCCGGGTCAAACTGGTGATGGTTGACGCCAACTAGCAGCGTTGGTACTTTGTCCGGGTCTTTTGTGGGAGCGGAGATAACCACCCGCTTCGCTCCTGCCTTCAGGTGGTTTGAGGCACCGGCATAATCGGTAAATAAACCTGTAGACTCGACGACATAATCCACCCCATATTCACCCCAGGGTAGTTCAGCCGGGTTTTTGATCGACACGCAGGGGATGAACTGACCATTGACGCTAATGCCGTCTGCTTGGGCTTCAACTGTGCCCTGGAAACGACCATGAGTTGAGTCGTACTTCAACAAATAGGCAATATTATCGGGTGGCACCAAGTCGTTGATGCCGACAAACTGAATATTCGGGTTGTTGAGTCCGGCGCGGAAAACCAGTCGCCCGATGCGACCGAATCCATTGATACCTACTTTCACGATAGTCATGACGAAAGCTCCTTATTTGATAGCCGAATGGCACTTAAGCTCAGTACAAGTCATTGGTGAAACCAATCGTAAATTGGTAGCTGTCGCTGCTTGATTCTCTTTCTAGGCAGGGCAAACGCATCTTATCTAGCCAGTTGAGTTCTGATCTGGATATGACGTACTCCTCTGGTTAGAATCCAGAGGGCTTTGGTTAAAAGGTTTGAGTATTGGCAGGTTGGAAAGTCTAAGAAAACATTCAACTGTTTCAACTTTCTAACTTTCCAACAGGGCGATTATCCTCCCGCCACTTGGGACAAGTAGGGGTATCCGGAGCCGCCGCCCCTCCCAGGCAAGGGATGGGGAACTGATGTCACTGGTGTTTTGTTGAGCGATCGCCACAAGGAGAATTGCAACGAGCAGCTACAAGCGGGTGTTTCACTTGCAGAGGAACGAGCTAGTACCTCGATCTCGCACGTTCCTTCTTCACCTCATCATTGTGCAATACCAAGTCAAGAGGGGCAAGAAAATCTAACCCTACTTTTTTGATAAGAATTCATCATGTTCCGCCTCAGTTAGCTCACCTAAGCACTCTTTTGCGAACTTCTGTTGGTGCTGTCATATCACATATCGCTAGTTTTTATAGAGTTATGACTAGCCTAATTTCTATATTCCTAAATAGAACAGCTAAGTCAGTTTCTAATTAATTCAATAATTCTGACTGGAAGCTGATTGCATTCGAGCTTGTTTTAGACTTGCTCTTCTAGATTGGCTCGAAAGCGAATCCCTGGTCGGCTGCGAAATCCTGTTGTTGAGATAACGGGGAGTCTTCTGGTGTGGTCTTGGGTATTGCCTCAACAGCCAAACGACGCCACCACCACCCGTCAGAAGAAGAAGGCAAGGTAACTACCCCATAATGGACACCGATAAAACTGCTTCCACTTTCGTTGAGTGTCTTTACTCATTTGCTAGATGACCATCGATAGCCGGAGAATATAAACGAATGTAACGATTTTGCTGTCATGCTGGGTTGATGTCTTGACAGCTCCCGAATAACCCGATAAGCTTGCTTAGCATACCCGGGTAAAACGATTGAAACTATATGCAAGACAAGCAAAAGGTTACGTTGTATCTCCCACCAGGACTTTACCGCCAGCTCAAAATTCGAGCGGCTGTTGACTTGGATTCAATGTCAGCAATGGTAGAGAGGGCAATCGTTTTCTATCTACGCCATCCAGAAGTGGTTGATGAGGTAGAAGCGTCCTACGGAAAAACTCATCAGGTCTACACTTGTCCTGAATGCTCTAGCTCCGTAGTTCTCCAAAGTGGAGAAATGGTTTCCCTAGAAAACCAGCCTAGTATCCTGGCTGAAGAGCTTCCGGTAGAGAAAGTTCGAGAAGAAGTAAGTTCTCGTACTGACTCTCAGGGAGAAGAGGAATTAGTTCCTTGTTGATAAGAGCTAAGTGTGTCGCTCTTTCGATGTTTGAGCAGTGGTTGAGCCGTCTCTAATTAGGTCGATAGTCATGCAAGAAGAGATCAATATTCTCATTCAAGCTCAATATCCTCTAATCTACCTCGTGACTTCGGAGGAAGAGCGGACTGAAAGAGCAATAGCCATGATTGCTCAAGCGAAGTCTCAACAGCGTCGTGTTTTTGTGTGGACTGTCACCCACGGAATTGTTGAATACGGTCAATCGCGCAACGTCACCCAGCACAACACTGTCTCTCCAGAGGCTGCCGTTCAATGGGTTATACAGCAGAAAGAATCCGGTATTTATATCTTTAAAGACCTACATCCTTTTATAGATTCGCCAGCAACAACCCGGTGGTTGCGGGATGCGATCGCCAGCTTTAAGGGCACACAGAAAACTATTATTCTAATGTCCCCCGTACAGCAGATTCCCATTGAGCTGGAAAAGGAAGTAGTGGTTCTTGACTACCCGTTGCCAGACCTCACAGAACTGAATCAAGTACTGTCTAATCAACTGGAGCAAAGCAAGGCTCGTCGCACGACGACAGAAACCCGAGAGAAGCTCTTGAAAGCCGCCTTAGGCTTAACACACGATGAAGCTGAGAAGGTTTATCGGAAAGCCCAAGTGAAAGCTGGGCGTCTCACTGAAGCTGAAGTTGATATCGTTCTTTCTGAGAAAAAGCAGCTGATCCGCCGTAATGGGATTCTGGAGTATATTGAAGAAGACGAGACTCTTGATTCGGTTGGTGGTTTAGAAGAACTGAAGCGGTGGCTTAAACAGCGCTCCAATGCATTTACCGAGAGGGCAAGAGAATACGGCTTGCCCCAACCAAAAGGGATGTTGATTCTAGGTGTTCCTGGATGCGGTAAATCCCTAATTGCCAAAACCACATCTCGTCTCTGGGGTCTGCCTCTGCTGCGCCTGGATATGGGTCGGGTATATGATGGTTCAATGGTGGGGCGATCGGAAGCCAACTTACGTAACGCCCTGAAAACGGCAGAATCAATTTCTCCAGCCATCCTCTTCATTGATGAACTAGATAAGTCCTTTGCTGGCACCACTGGTTCTTCTGACTCAGATGGGGGTACCTCAAGCCGTATCTTCGGTTCCTTTCTCACCTGGATGCAAGAGAAGACCTCACCTGTGTTCGTGATGGCGACAGCTAACAGGGTTGAGCGCCTACCTGGAGAGTTCCTCCGCAAAGGTCGTTTTGACGAGATCTTCTTTGTAGATTTACCGACACCGGAAGAACGCCAGCAAATCTTTAATATTCATCTGAGTAAGCGGCGTCGAGATATTGCTCGCTTCGACATTGAGCAATTAGCAAAGGTTTCCGATGGGTTTTCTGGAGCAGAAATTGAGCAAGCACTAGTTGCTGCCATGTACGAGGCATTTGCTCAAGACCGTGAATTCACCCAACTCGACATCATTGCGGCAATCAAAGCTACGCTGCCGCTTTCTCGGACAATGACAGAGCAGGTAACAGCCCTGAGGGACTGGGCTAGGCAGCGAGCGCGACCTGCTGCATCCTCCGTTGCTGAGTATCAGCGAATGGAGTTCTAACAGGCTTTCTCCTGCTCCCAACAGGAGTAAAGGCTAGCAACAACTTGCTAGCAGTTTGACAAAAAAGTCGCACTTTTCTTAAGCGGCTTAATCAACACAGTAAAACGCTACGTTGTCGTTTCTCTTCTATCTCTACTGGAGGAAATCCAAATGTCTCACTTTAGCACTCTGCGCACCAAGATCACCGACGCCGAAATCCTAAAGGCTTCTCTCCGTGACCTGGGTATCTCCGTTAAGTCCGAAGCCGATGTCCGTGGCTACAACGGTCAGCGTGTTCGTGCCGACCTGGTTGCTGTTCTGGAAGGTGAGTATGATCTCGGCTGGTCTCGCAATAGCGATGGTTCCTTCGACCTGATTGCTGACCTTTGGGGTGTTGCTAAGAAGCACAACCAAACCGAGTTGATCAACTCGATCAACCAGAAGTATGCAGTCAACAAGACTTTGGCAGAAGTCAAGCAACGTGGCTTGCAGAATGCCAACGTTAAGTTGGTTCTGCAGAAGTAGTCTATCTAGGCGTTCCCAAGCTCACGGGTTGACCAACTAATTTCAGGTTGACCCGTTTTTTGTGCCTACTGAGTTCAGTAGGCACAAAAATTTTGAGTATTAGTCTTCGATTACACCCATCGTGGTTTTGTTAATAAATAGATTAGTAGCTTCTTGGGCAGGTAGAGGACGGCTCAGGAGATAGCCTTGCATAGCATCACATTTGATCGAGTGCAAAAAAGCTAATTGTTCTTCGGTTTCGACTCCCTCAGCAATTACTTCCAAATTCAGTCCATGTCCTAACGCTACAAGTGCTGTGATAATGGCGGCATCATAAGAATCCGTCACCAGCTCCCGGACAAAGGATTGATCAATTTTTAGCTTATCCAATGGGAAGTGTTTCAAAGACGAGAGCGAGGAGTAGCCCGTACCAAAATCATCGATCGCGATTTGGATTCCCATACTGCGCAACGTCCGCAACACAGCGATTGTCAAGGAGATATCCTGCATGGCAATGCTTTCAGTAATTTCAAGTTCTAGATAACGGGGTTCCAGCTTTGTTGATTCCAGAACGTGAGCAATGACCTTCACCAAATTTTTTTGCTGAAACTGAAGCGCCGAAAGATTAACAGCCATCCGTATCGGCGGCAGACCTAGCGACTGCCAAGCGCGATTCTGAGCACAAGCTGTCCAAAGTACCCATTCCCCAATCGAGTTAATCAGCCCCATTTCTTCGGCTATGGGAATGAACAAAGCCGGTGAAATGAATCCTAACTCCTGATTCTGCCAGCGAATCAGCGCCTCCATACCCACAAGCTCACCAGTCTGTAAGTTGAATTGCGGCTGGTAGTGCAATCGAAACTCTTGACGTTCCAACGCTTTATAAAGATTGTTTTCCAACACCAGTTGCTCTTGCGCTTTTGTGCCGATCGCTGGTGTATATAGCTGGTAGTTGTTGCGACCTTGCTGTTTAGCCCGGTACATAGCGGCATCAGCATTCTTCAACAGGGTGTCAGCATCGTCCCCATCATAGGGAGCTAGAGCAATTCCTAGACTTGCTTTAATGTGTAGTTCTCGACCATCAAGCTGTAGCGGGACGTTGAGGGTGTTTAGAATCTCTGTAGCGATTTTGGTCGTATCCTCAGCACCACTGATTGGCGACAGCAGGAGAGTAAATTCATCCCCACCCCATCGGGCCAAAATATCCCCTTGCCGCAGGCAACCTGTGAGGCGTTCAGCGACATTTTTCAGTAACTGGTCGCCTACGGCATGACCAAGGGTGTCGTTAATTGTCTTGAAGCCATCCAAATCGAGAAACACCACGGCTAACATTTCTCCGTACCTGTGAGTGCTAGCCAGCGCCAGGGACAGTCTGTCATCAAAGAGCATCCGGTTGGGCAAGCCGGTCAAGCGATCGTGGGACGCTTGATGCTGGAGCATATCCTCGACGCGCCTTTGCATCACTGCCATGTAGAGATGAATACCTAACGCTTGCGCGAGCTTAATTTCTTCGGGTATCCACGGTTTTGCCTGTCCTTTTGTAACTTCTCGCCAGGCTTCAAACGAGGCACGAGGACGCAGGTTCCGGGCGTCGCCATTTATACGCCCAGCCCATAAGGTTTCCGTTTCGATCTCGCTGCGAAAGATAGTTAGGCAGCCAACACACTGTTGATGATATTGGAGAGGTACAATCAGCAGGCTGCGGATGGAACTTTTAGAGAAAGCCGAAGCCAAAGACTGTAGTGCTGGTTCTTGGTAAAGATCAGAAATGGTGTAGAGATGGGAGACGACCCCACTCCCCCCAGAGTAATTGATAGAAGACGGGATTAGGGAGTCGCTAGGCGTAAACTCCCAGCTTTGTAGAGACGCCGTAACCCTTGTCTCTACAGCGAAAGTTTCTGAGGAGGAATGCATCAGGCGCTGCCAAAAGCCAGTTTCTTCTATCCAGCGTAAAGTTGGCTGGTCTCCAGTGGTATAAAGTTGAGCCGCCTGACCGGTGGGTTCGGCAGTGATATAAAGTCTCCCACCTGACCCCTCCAAGGCAGTAACAGCTTCCTCTAGAACAGTCTGTCGAATTTTTGTAACTTTTAAGGGGGAGTGGAGCCGACTGCTGATTTGGTTGATTGTAGCTTCGTGGTCTGCCTGAAGACGTGCACGATTAAGGAGTTCGGACTGAGCGATCGCTATTGATACTTGATCCACTAGCAACTGAACAATTTGCAACTCTCGTTGGTCATAGTGTCGCGCCTTGAGATGGTGAGACACCAACAACCCCCACAATCGGTTTTGATGCAAAATCGGCACAACTAGAGAAGAACACACCCCCATCGTGGTCAGGTATTCCTGGTGGCAGGGGTCAACAGGATAGTGGCGGATGTCTTCTCTGACTAAGGTTTTGCCAGTTTCTAGGGAGTCCAACTGGTTAAGTGTCTTGCGACCGGAAGCGACATCGACAATTACCCGCTGACGAACTTTGATAAACAGCTCACGGGCGGCTTGGGGAACGTCCTCTGGGGGAAACCGTAGACCCAAAAGGGAAGGTAAGCGCTCTCCATTGATTGACTCGGCAATCACTTCCCCACTCTCATCAGGATTAAATCGGTAAATTTTGACGCGGTCTGTACCCAGAAAGAAACGGATTTCCTGTACCGTTGTTGTCAAAATCTCTTGCAGCTCTAAGGACTGACGAATGCGGGTCGTCAGCCGATTCAGCAAACTTTCTCGATCTAACGCTTGCTCGGCTGGTTGTTTGGTTTTGCGACGAGCCATCCGCATGAACTCCAAAAAGCAAATTGACGTAGGGGTTTCTGCATCTACGATGCAGGTGGTAGCCTACGATACTAGGGTAAACAGGTCACTGTCCTCAAATCCGATTTAGGGTGGGGTTATGAGGTTTATTTACAGACAGCTGACAAAAACCAGATTGACAAAGCCGTCAAGGACGACCTCAAAAGGCTAAACAAGTATGAAAGCGATTTTACAAGAACTTGAACCAATTGTTGGCGAATCCGGTATTTGTGACTGGGAAAACTTGAAGCCAGTCTGGCAAGAGCGGATTGCCAGAGCTACCTCACCAGCAGACTTCCCCAGCAGCATTGTTTATCCCAGCATAGCCGAAGAACTCAAGAGTGTCATAACCCGCGCTTATAGCAATGGCTGGGGTGTCCTTCCCTGCGGCAGCGGCACCAAACTGGGCTGGGGTGGTATGAGTAAGGGAGTTGACCTGGTTGTCAGCACCGAACGCCTGAACCGTGTGGTCGAACACGCAGTTGGTGACTTAACGGTTACTGTGGAAGCAGGAGTCAAATTTGCAGATTTGCAAGAAATTCTCTTAAAGACTGGTCAATTTCTTCCCCTTGAACCTGCCTATCCTCAAGAAGCAACGATTGGTGGCATTGTTGCCACAGCGGACAGCGGTTCTTGGCGTCAGCGGTATGGTGGTGTCCGGGATATGCTGCTGGGTATTTCCTTTGTCCGCAGTGATGGACAAATCGCCAAAGCTGGGGGACGAGTAGTGAAAAATGTGGCGGGTTATGACTTGATGAAGTTGTTTACTGGTTCCTATGGGACGTTGGGAATTCTGACGGAAGTCACCTTACGGGTTTATCCGGTACAAGAGGCGGCAGCGACAGTGGTGTTGACAGGTGAGAAAGAGGCAATTGCTTCTGCCACAAAAACCTTGCTAGCTTCTGCTCTAACACCCACAGCCGTGGATTTATTATCAACCAAGCTCGTTACTCAACTAAGTTTTGGTCAGGGCATGGGCTTGATGGTTCGTTTCCAAAGTGTGACAGACAGCGTCAAGGAGCAGTCTTCCCGACTGCTCGAAGTAGGGCAGCAGCTTGGTTTACAAGGAACTTTGTATACCGATGCCAATGAAGCGAATCTATGGCAATCATTGCAAGAACAAATCTGGACAGCACCACACCAGCCAGCGATTACTTGCAAAATAGGGGTACTACCTACCGCCGCCGTCACAACCTTGACTCAACTGGACACCCTAACCTCCTCGACAGGATTAGGGTTCATCCACGCTGGAAGTGGGTTGGGGCGACTACGGCTCGACCCAGCAGCTGTGACACCTGAAACCATTCTGGAGATGCGACGCCATTGCCAAGCTCAAAGCGGCTTTCTTACGGTTTTGGAGGCACCGATTTCGTTGAAGCAACAACTAGATGTCTGGGGTTACAACAGTAGTGCACTGAATATCATGAGTCAAATTAAGCAGCAATTTGACCCGAAAAACCTTCTAAGTCCTTATCGGTTTGTGGGAGGAATCTAAGCTGAAAATAGGGACTAGTGCAAGCAGGCAGCACTTCGACACGCTCAGTGACCGGGCAGAAGGTAGCACTTCGACACGCTCAGTGACCAGGCAGAAGGAAAGAAAGCTTGTCTAGTAAGCTTTTTGACCTTTTTCAACTGGATAGATATTTCCGCCACGCTGCACTAGGGACTGCCGGAGCTTTAGTGAGGAGCAGGGGGGTAAAGAAGAGAGATTTTCATCATTCGTTGTGTACTCGCGTTCATGGCGTCTAGCTTCAACAACCCCATTAATCGTATAGAAAACAGATTTAAGAAAACACAGAAAAGATGCAGACTTCATCGACCACACCTAATTCTAAATTTCCAACTCCAGACTCTGTAAGGGCGGATTCACCTCAATCTCTACAAGAAAACCCAATTGATGCTCAACCCTCTCCTGGAATCCCAACCCCAGGTTTTGATGCCTATCATCCCCCAGAGCAAAAACTGATAGATACCTGTGTTCACTGCGGGTTTTGCCTCTCCACTTGTCCCAGTTACCGGGTGATTGGCAAAGAAATGGATTCCCCAAGGGGTCGGATTTATATGATGGATGCCATTAACAAGGGTGAGGCTCCACTTGCGGAAGGCACGGTACAACATTTTGATTCTTGCCTTGGGTGTCTCGCTTGTGTTACCGCCTGTCCCTCTGGCGTCCAGTATGACAAGCTGATTGCCGCAACTCGTCCTCAGATAGAGCGAAATTATCCCCGTAGTTTACCAGACCGCCTGTTCAGAAGCCTCATCTTTAATTTATTCCCCTACCCTAACCGTCTGCGCCTCTTACTGCCTTTCCTTTATCTCTATCAGAAATCGGGATTGCAGAAACTTGTTCGTTCTACTGGCTTGCTGAAGAAATTCTTCCCCCGCTTGGCGGCGATGGAGTCGAATCTGCCAGAAATTCGCTTGAGTAGCTTGCGAGACAACTTTCCAGATGTCATCCCAGCGCAAGGGGAAAAACGCTACCGAGTTGGTGTGATTATAGGGTGTGTGCAGCGCTTGTTCTTTTCGCCAGTGAATGAAGCAACTGTGCGCGTCTTAACCGCTAATGGCTGTGAAGTTGTCATTCCAAAAACTCAAGGGTGTTGTGCTGCACTGCCAGAACACCAAGGGCAAAAGCAACAAGCTCAAGCTTTGGCACGACAGATGATTGATAGCTTTGAAGGCACAAATGTCGATGCTGTCATTATTAATGCGGCTGGGTGTGGTCATACCCTGAAGGAATACGGTCATCTTCTCGAAGATGATTCAGAGTATCGGGAAAAAGCCAAAGAATTCGCCGCTAAGGTAAAAGATTCTCAAGAATTCTTGGCGCAAGTGGGACTGACGGCGAAGCTTTCACCACTTACCGATGAACCGTTGACGATGGTTTATCAAGATGCTTGTCACCTCCTACATGGGCAAAAGATTAGCGTACAACCACGCCAGTTGTTGCGACAAATTCCAGGCCTGAAGTTGCGGGAACCCATAGATGCGGCTTTGTGTTGCGGCAGTTCTGGTGTTTACAATATGCTGCAACCAGAAGTGGCGGATGAATTGGGGCAGCAAAAAGTTGAGAATCTGCTCAACACTGGTGCGGAATTAATTACCTCTGCTAATCCCGGTTGTTCTTTGCAAATTAAGAAGCATTTGCAGTTGCAAGGGAAAGAAATTCCCCTGATGCATCCGATGGAATTGTTGGATTACTCAATTCGAGGGGTTAAGTTGCAAAAGTAGGAATTTCCCTCACCCCCCAGCCCCCTCTCCCAACTTTGGGCGAGGGGGAGTTAGATATTAATAGTAGGTTGGGTTGAGCGATCGCCTATTTTGGTGGTTAAGGGCGATCGCCTCGTTGCCTTTTTGTATAAATGTCGCAGGTATTGGGGATGTTGGAGGATGCGATCGCGCTGTCCCTAAACTCCCCCAACTAGCAAGCGTTGGGAAATGTGGGTTAGAAGTAGATGTATACAGCGCTTCAAATAAGATAGCAAATGAACCTCTTGCGATCGCAAAACAGAATTAACGAATTAATGTCACATTTCGTAGCTCAGATTGAGGGGGCTACAGCAATGAGCAGAACAGACATTAATAAGGTCGCTGAAACTATCTTAGTCCCTCTTTTAGCTGAAGTTTACGGCTATACAGAACTCAAGAATCTTAACTCGTCCGAATATCCTAACTATCCTGCTATCGATTTAGGAGATGAAACGGCAAGAGTAGCGTTTCAAATTACGTCAACGTCTGGAAGAGAAAAAATTAAAAAGACTTTGCGTAAGTTTGTAGAGCATGAGTTGTACGAGAAGTATGACAAATTGATTATCTACATCTTGACAGAGAAGCCAGATTCTTCAGGCAAGGATTATGAGGAAATAATTCAAGGTAAGTTTAATTTCGATAAAGATAAAGATATCTGGGATTACCGCGATATTCTCAGAGAGGTTGCCAACTTCCAAATTGAAAAAGTACGCCGAGTTGAAAGCATTTTAGAGGCAAACTTTGGTCAAGGAAGAACACTGGCTGAATGGGAGGTTGTTGATAACGTTGAGCGAATCGTCAGCGAAGACAGCCAGTTGTTTGTAGGGCGCGAGGAAGAAAGCCAACAACTGAACAAGTTTTTGTCTGAGAACTCTAGTGGTGTAATGCTGGTAACGGCTGGTGCTGGTTTTGGCAAAACAGCGCTCCTAGCGAATTGGGTAAATGCATGGCGGGACAAAGATTGTTTCATCGCCTACCATTTTTTCACTCAGCGTTATCATTCTTTGAAGAGTGCTTATCGTAATCTACTGCGGCAACTTTACATTTATTACAAACCTACCTACGAGCAGATACCAAACGATGAAGAAGAGCTGAAGATTAGGCTTTATAACCTGTTGCGAGAATACGCAGCACCAGAAGGCGAACCCTTAATTATTGTTATAGATGGTTTAGACGAAGCAGAAAATACTTTCTCGCCACCCTTTCCCAATCCTTTGCCTGAGAATGTTTTTGTAATTGCTTCGGCAAGAGCAGAGGAAGGAGAGGAGCCAAAATATTTGGAATACTGGATAGACAACTCTCAGCCCTTGAATCTCAAGCGTTTGTCTGGTGGAGGGATCGCAGAGTGGTTACGAAACATGGATAAGTTGGCAGCATTTGCCGAGGATACCGATTTTGTTGCCCAACTGGATGAAATTACCCAAGGGTTCCCGCTTTATCTACGCCATCTAACTGAAGAACTGATTCAGGCGCAGCAGAAGGGTGAAGATGTGCAGGTGGTACTGACACGCAGCCCAAAAGGGTTTGGTGCTTATGTGCAGGAGCAGTTTAAGCAGTTAGCACAGGTGGAAGAGATCCGGCGGCATCGGGAAGTGCGAGAATTATTCGCCCTGTTGTCAGTGGCATTGGGGGTGCTGTCAGAGGATGATATTCAGGAATTAACCGCTCTGAATGAATGGGATTTAGCTGCTTTGCCCTGGCAGGCAACGCGCTGGTTTAGTATTCAAACAGGTTTCTATAGCTTTGCTCACCCGTTGCTAGCGCAGGAATTTCAACGTGTGCTGGGGCGTCAGGCATCCTCAGCTAAGGACAAGTTAATCAGATACTGTAGCTGTTGGCAGGAACACCAGAGGCGTTATGCGTTGCGGCATTATGCAGAACATTTGCATGAGGTGAAGCGGTGGGAAGAGTTGTATGCGATCGCTCGTAAAAAAGACTTTGCATCTGCCCAACAGAAACACCTACCCGATGAGCCTGATTTACCGTTGAAGACGGTGCAGGCAGCGTTGCTGGGTGCTGCTGAGAAGGATGATGCGGGCGCAATGGCAGATTTTATGCTGGTACACGCACGGCGACTGGAGCAGACAACAGTGCAAGAGTCACCACTGGATGCGCTGCGATCGGGCAATTTAAGTCGTGCCCAAGCACTGGCAGACTTGTATGAGATTGAGCGCTGTGCTTTGTGGTATCTGCTTCTGGCATGGGAGTTGAAAGATACTCAGCAATTGAGTGAGGCACAGGCAACATTAGAAAAGCTGCGGCAGAAAAAATTGGTTCGTGGGTTCAGCCTAAGTGGTGTCGGAACTTACGGTACACGAGCAAGTTATGGTGAATATGCCGCTTACCTACTTGCGTATGTATCTGACATCAACAAGGCTGCTTTTACAGAATTGACGCAACGCCTGTTGGACGACTATCAGCAAGTACCCCTATGTAAAACCCTTACTGTGCGTGGTCGTGGTCATTTGACAACCGCCCTTGAGACTGCCCTGTCTATGGATGACGGATGGTCAAAAGTGCAGGCACTAGCAAATATTGCAGTAGCACAAGCTCAGGATGGAGACAAAGTAGTAGCACAAAATACCCTTAACTTCATTTTTGAGACTGCACAGCCAACTGATGATAAATGGAGTTCGATTGCAGCGGCACAAGCTAAATTAGGAGATTTTGATGCGGCCTTAAATACAGTGCAGAAGATAGACAACAAAGTAAAGCAGGTACGGGCGTTAGGAGAAATTGCGACAGCACAAGCGCAGGTAGCAAAAGCGGATCTCCTGATTTTTTGGTTGAAGGGGTGTCGAGCAGTACAATTTGCTCAACTTGTAAGTGCTGAAAAGCTCGACTTATGGTTCATTACTCTTACTTATCACCTAATCATGGGGAGAGCTGTAAAAGCTAACCTGGACAGTGCCTTGGAAATTGCACACGAGGTTGACGAACAGCAACGAGCTTATGCCTTACAGAAAGTGGCAATTGCGCAGGCTGAAGCAGGCTATCTTGATGATGCTCTAGAAACAGCCAACGAGACTGGCTGGAAATCTACACGCCAGAATGTGTTGATGTCAACTGTCAGAATTTATGCACAAGTGGGAAATATTGAGGCTGCTTTAAAGATAGCAGAGCAGATACGGTACGAAAATCCGAAAGATTTCTTAGCTCATTCTCGTGCGCTAGAGCCAATTGCAGAAACATTCGCACAAAACGGAAATTTGAATGCTGCACTCAGTGTAGTAGCAATGAGCTATGACCAGGCACGAGTCATAGGATTAATTGCAGCAAAGGTAGCACAAATTGGAGCAACTCAGGTAGCAAGAGATCTCTTTACCTTGTTCATTAAAACTACAACTTGGCTGAAACCTCCACAACAAAAGCAAGTAGAAGCTATAGGAGCAATAGCACAGGTATATGCAGAGTTAGGGCAAAGGAAAAAAGCACAAGCCACTTTTGCCAAAGCTCTAGAGATAGCACAGAAAATTAACGACCAAGGCTCTAGAGATTGGGCTTTGCAGACAATTACTGAAATACAAGTTAAAAACGGAGATCCAACTGAGGCTTGGAATACAGTGCAGATGCTCAAAAGTAGGGGTAGACAGCAGACAGTACCGATTGCATTAGCATATGCTCAGGCTGGAGATAAGGACATGGCAAGAGCCATCCTTGCCACTGCTTTAGAGAGGGCAGATGAGGTGGACGCTGAAAAAAGCAAGGGATTCTACTTACGGGAGATTGCAAAAGGACAGGCTCAGATTGGCGATTTTACTACTGCACGAGAAACGGCAAAACACAGTAGTGATGAAGTAGCGTTTCCTGAAGTACTGGCAACAATAGCACAAAAGCAAAGATGGGATGGTAAGAA
>DATNPI010000194.1:0-2057 GCA_036703325.1 Coleofasciculaceae cyanobacterium | reverse complement strand
ATGCGTGAAGCAGGGATGGAGCCGTTTCGCTTGAGTCGTGCGTCTTTCCAGCAGATGTACTGGACATTGGCGCAAATGCTCACCCACCAATCGAGTAATGGTTGCAACCTCCGCCCCGGCGATCTACTAGCTAGTGGAACCGTTTCTAATGCCGAGGCAGGTTCGCAAGGGTGTCTGCTCGAAATTACTCAGCGTGGCTCCAAGCCTATCGCACTGCCAACGGGTGAGGTGCGATCCTTCCTGTGCGACGGAGATGAAGTCATTCTTCGTGGATACTGTGAGAAAGAAGGCTACGCCAAAGTGGGTTTCGGAGAGTGTCGGAGCATAGTCCTCCCAGCTGAATAATGGTGACCTAGGCGTTGTGGCTTGCAACTAAGCTGCTGTGTATTTAATCGGCGTAGTTTACATTCCGGTGTTCTGTCAATAGTCAGTTGTCCATCGTCCGTTGCCACTGACCACTGACCACTGACCACTGACAAAAAACTATCAGAAACCTTGGCATTACCTGGATTTGCGGCTTCTAATGTTTGAGCGAAAGATTGTAAACTTGTGTAAAGTTTAGTTTTCAGTTTTCACCAATGATGTCTCGTCGCACCTTTCTCAGCACTCTGTTAGCTAGCTGTCTCGCCATCCTTACTTGGTTCAATTTCGCGCCAACTGCTAATGCCTTGGGTGGTAAGCTGCCTCCTCTCAATGAACCAGCACCGGAGTTTACACTGCCCACAAATACTGGTGGCGGAGAAGTGTCGCTCTCGGATTACCAGGGGAAGTGGGTTGTTCTCTATTTCTATCCGAAAGATTTCACTTCAGGTTGTACCCTCGAAGCCCGCCGTTTTCAGCAAGACTTACCCAAATACCTGGACAAAAATGCTCAAATTCTCGGAGTCAGCGCGGATTCTGTAGATTCCCATGCTGAATTTTGTGACTCCGAAGGGCTAAAATTTCCACTGCTAGCTGATACGGATGGGACGGTGAGCAAAGCCTACGGTTCCTGGATTGGCTATGTCTCCATGCGCCACACTTTCATCATTGACCCAGAAGGTATCCTTCGGGAACAGTTTGTTGGGGTAAGACCAGCAATTCACAGTACTGAGGTACTAGCCCGTCTCAATGAATTGCAGTCAGCTGCCTCGTAATACCAAATCCGTTTCAATAATCTCCTTATTCCTTAAAGAGAGGGAGAGAAGGAGAGAGGGAGAGATTGTCCACTGAAGCAAGAAAGGGGTGTACAAGGCAGATTTGGTATAAGTTATAGCGGTTTTCAGTTACATACATCACATAGTAGGGGCACGATATTATCCATTGGTGTCAACTTAACGTTAGCTGGGCGGTTGAAACCGCAGCTATACAACCAAAACCCGCCTACGCGGGTTCGGTGAAACCTTGATTTTGCGTCAGTCCGCGCAGGCGGACTTGGTTTTTATAGCCGCGAATTCCATTCGCCAGGGCTTAAGTTGACACCCATGGATATTATCGTGCCCCTACTAACAACTGTATTGCACTCAATTGAAACCCACTAGAATTAGAAAACTAAAGTTTTAGGATGCAATAAGCTAATCGGCATTTAAGCTGCATTATCGGGGAGGATTGGCAGCACTTCGACACGCTCAGTGACCGGGCAGAAGGGTCGAGAGTTTTGCTCTCGTCGCGAAGGTGTGCAACTTAAATGCACATGAGCTTAAAACAACTGGTGGGCATTTAATGCCCACCAGCAACATCATCAATTATTCTTAAAACCTGCTCATCAACCTATTTTGACAACCCTACAATACCGTAGATTTTACCGTCCGTAGTTAGTGGTACGAGCCTCGTCGCTTGCGCGGTAGGACACGTCGTCGTTGCGTTTGCGGCCTGCAAGACCAGCTAACCCAGCTAAACCCAACAAACCTAGCCAACCCCAATCAAAATCATTGTCTTGGTTGGTATTATCAACAGCTCGGTTAGAGGTATCCGTATTATCAACGGTTTGGTTAGGGGCAGTAGTGGTGTTTCCGGGAGCCGTATTGGATTGGGCAGAGGCAGGTAGATTGAATGGGACAACAGCTACGCTGGCTGCA
>DATNPI010000193.1:0-4737 GCA_036703325.1 Coleofasciculaceae cyanobacterium | reverse complement strand
ATATAGCGTACTGCTTGCTCATACACCTGGCAGCGTCGGGCTGGTAGCGTTAATCCTTTTTCTTGATACAAGCTGCAAATCAACGACAACAGCAAAGGATTCTGCGCTAATCCGCGAATCTGGGGTTTATTCCGTAATTCTCGAATTAAGGATGAAGCGGAAACGGTATCATCATTCAGATATCCCGCCGCATTTCTAAACCAAGTTTCAATATATTGCTCTATCTGCTTCTGACTGAAGGGGACAATTTCCACCTCTTTCACCCCTACCAGAAATGCCCCACTATAGCCAACAATGCGCGAGGTGCAGATGATGCGGCAGGGAGATTGTCGTTGGGCAAATCGGTTCAACTTCTCAATCAAACGCTTCCGATGTTCTGTGGGTACTTCATCCAGCGCATCCAACAGCAGGAGACACTTACCAACTTTTAACTTCTCCCGCAACAGTTCCATCACTTGGGTTGCCGTTTCTGAATAGTCCCGTTGGATCAGCACCGGAATAGCATCGATGATTTCTTCAGGTGTTTCAGCTAAATCAGATAGCCGCAGAAACAGCGGAAAAACCACCTCTTCGAGTTTTTTAGTGTTATCTTCCAAACTCTGCCGTTCTTCTTGGGCAGTTAAGCAAGCTTCCCTCCTCAACAGCGTAGATTTCCCCATCCCTGGATCGGCAAGCACCATGATTCGCTGATGCTGTTTCTTTGCTTCTTTCCAGTCCACCTGACTTGGTTGGGATTCCTCCAATCCCTTGAGGGCATAAGCCCGCTTGAGTTCCGCTTCTGACTCCGCGTAGCCCCAAGTGGTTTCAACAGCATGAGTGTATTTCCTCTCCAGCGTCACCTGAATGCGAATGTATTGGTCTTTCAGGATAATGGGTTGCTCTGGGATGTGAAGTAACTTGTCGTACTTGAAGTTGTTTTCAATTTCTTGTAGAAAGCGACAGACGGCATCCTGCTGATTGTGTTCGACAGGGGGACTCCACTCATTAGCATCAACAATATCGGTTGGATATAAGTCTAGAACTCTAGCGATCGCCTCAACCGCTTCTTCGCCAATCTTATATTGACCATTTCCCCATTGAGGGTTAAATAGCCGTTTGACCTGATCGAGTGTTACATGAGCCTCGTCAGCAATTTTCTGATAGCTGTACTTTTTGATACGTTTAGCTTCTTTGAGTTTTTTGACTCCATCACTACTCGCTAAAAAGCCTCCACGTCTTTGCTCTCGACTCATGACGATGCCACAGATCCAGGTATCCGTAATCTAACAAAGCTTCAGGTATCAGTCAGCAGAGCGAACAGTACTTATAAGTACTCGTACTACAGCGCTCTCACACCCTATCAAAGTTGCCGAGTATTCGTTGAGTTGTAAGCATTCAACAACAAAGGTAGCCATGAATAATCAACTGATGCTGCAAATCGCTATTCAATGTCCTCTGGTTTTCGGATTAGCCAAAGTACGATTAAATTCTTCAGCTAAAGCAAAGAAAAATAGAGCGTTACGCAAAATAATTGAGTTTGCTGCGATCGCTTTTGCCGGATTGATTAACCCCGAGGCAGCAAATTGGGCTGTTCCTGCCCTCAAATTGTGTTTCCTGCTATTGGACTACCTGCAAAAGGGTCGAAATAAGTAGCTGTAACCAGAAGTCGTAGGGTGCGTTAATAACGCACCCTACAGGTCTAACTTATTGAAATGCGATCGCTTTCAGCTTTCCCAAAATCTAAAGTATCTTAATACTTTGTATTGTAGATAATGTCGTATTAGATTATAATTATCCTATTCTCACCATCTACTAGTTAAAATCCACTAACCGATGATTAGTAAAACGATGTTTTAGTCCTAACCTCTATGAATAGTGAGCTGCTTCAACAAGTCCGGGTTTTAGACCCGGTTTCTGGAACTGACGAACTGGCTGATGTTCTGATTGCAGACGGTGTCATCAAGGCAATTGAAACTAAGCTTTCTGATGAACCTGCCGATATACCTGTGCGGGATTGCCGGGGACTAATTTTAGGGCCTGGGCTGGTAGACCTCTACAGCCATTCTGGGGAACCAGGATTTGAAGAGCGCGAAACTCTGTCGTCGTTACTGCAAGCAGCGGCAACTGGTGGCTTTACGCGGTTGGCAATCTTACCGGATACTCTACCACCGTTGGATAACCCGTCTGGAATAGCTCGGTTGCGTCAGCAGGAGCATAGGGGCACGGAAGCCTTAGCCCCTACACCTCAGATTTATTACTGGGGTGCCCTAACTCTGGGTGTCGAAGGGCAGCAAATGACGGAACTTCTAGAGTTGGCAGCATCTGGAGTAGTGGGCTTTGCAGATGGGCAACCGTTATCGAATCTAGCGCTAGTACGGCGGTTGTTGGAATACCTGCAACCCTTCGGTAAGCCAGTGGCGTTGTGGGCTTGTAACCGTCAACTGATGGGTAATGGGGTGATGCGAGAAGGAGTGCAGTCAATTCGCTTGGGCTTGCCAGGGAATCCCGCGATCGCAGAATCAACTGCCTTAGCCGCCCTCTTAGAAATAGTAGCCGCGATCGGCACACCAGTACATCTGATGCGCGTGTCCACTAGTCGCGGCGTTCAGCTGATTCGGGCAGCGAAGGCACAGGGGCTGCCTGTGACAGCAAGTACTACCTGGATGCACTTGCTACTCAATACCGAAGACTTGGGCAGCTACAGTCCAAATTTGCGCCTAGACCCTCCTTTGGGAAACCCGCTTGACCAAGCGGCATTAATTCAGGGTGTTCGGGAAGGCATTCTAGATGCGATCGCGATCGACCACACACCCTACACCTACGAAGAAAAAACCGTTCCCTTTGCCGAAGCCCCAGCCGGCGTTATTGGCTTAGAGCTAGCCTTGCCTCTGCTTTGGCATACTTTGGTTGAGATAGGCGGCTGGTCAGCACTTGAACTATGGCAACGCATTAGCACAAAACCAGCCATTTGTCTACAGCAAACTCCAAGCGCGATCGCTCCCGGTCAACCCGCTGAACTAGTTCTCTTCAATCCCCAAGAAACTTGGAAAGCAGAGAAATACAACCTCAAGTCCCACTCCACAAACACCCCCTGGCTAGGACAACGGCTAACAGGTCGCGTTGTGCAAACCTGGTGTCTCCATCGCTAACGCTCCAGTTATGAGCGATGAGTTATTAATTCTTCTAACTCATAACTGAAACCAACAAACTCAGAACTTTCCCCAGTCCTTACTTCTTTTCCAAAGAAGCGGGATATTGGGGTATGGGATCTATTTCTCCAACCCGATTTAGAGGCCAGAAACGCACTACCGCCCGACCAATAATCCTGTCACGAGGGACATAGCCCCAGTAGTGAGAGTCGTAGCTATTGTTGCGGTTATCTCCCAGTACAAGGTATTGGTTGGGTGGCACTGTCGCCGGACCAAAGCTGTAGTTCGGCTTCTCTTCTATATAATTTTCCCGCACAGGTTGATCGTTGATATAAACCCGCTCCCCTTTCACCTCCACCTTATCGCCAGGTAGACCAATTACCCGCTTGATGAAGGCGTCTTTGAAATTTTGCTGCTTGAGGGTATCAGTGGGCGAAAATACAACAATGTCTCCCCGCCCTGGCTCTCGGAAGTTGTAACTTATCTTGTCAATGATCAGGCGGTCATTGATCTGTAGCGTTGGCAGCATCGATCCCGAAGGAATGTAGCGGGCTTCCGCTACGAAGCTGCGAATCCCAAAGGCGAGAACGCCACTCAAGACAATTGTCTTGAGTCCTTCTACCCAGGGATTTTCAGCCTTTTGTAGGGAATGTTTCTCAGGCGGTTGATCCTGCGCACGAGTCATAGCCGTTCAATCACTATAGAGTCACGAGTTTGAGCAAAGGGTAAAAGCAGATTAGTCGCTAATTCCCTCAAAAGTAAACGATTAGGTTTCTATATTTAACTGTACAAACTTAAATGTGAATATAAAATGACCGTCGAATTTTAACATCCACTTTATGTCCTCTGATTTCTGCCTGTTCATCCGCCATGCTCGTATTCTTTTACCCACAGGTGAGTTTTTCGTCGGAGATGTCCAGACCCGTGGTCGAGAGATTGTTCAGGTCGCCCCAGAACTCCCACCATCTGGAGGGGAAGCGGCGGCTAAAGAGATAGACGCAAAAGGTTTAACTTTGTTGCCTGGGGTGATTGATCCACAGGTACATTTTCGGGAACCGGGGCTGGAACATAAAGAAGACTTATTTACTGCCAGTTGTGCTTGTGCCAAGGGTGGAGTAACGTCGTTCCTAGAGATGCCCAATACACGCCCTCTGACTATCACACAAGAGGCGCTGGATGACAAGCTGCGGCGGGCAGCTGATAAGTGCTTAGTGAACTATGGCTTTTTTATCGGGGCAACACTGGAAAATCTGCCAGACCTTCTAAACGCCCAGCCGGCCTGTGGAATCAAGATTTTTATGGGTTCCATGCATGGACCGCTATTGGTTGAAGAGGAAGCGGTGCTGGAGCCAATTTTTGCCAAAGGGACGCGCCTGATAGCGGTTCACGCGGAAGACCAAGCCCGGATTAATCAGCGACGACAGGAATTTGCGGGGATTAGTGACCCTGCAATACACTCACAGATTCAAGATAATCAAGCGGCTCTAAATGCTACTAAGTTAGCTCTGAAGCTGTCTAAAAAATATCAGCGACGCTTGCATATTCTCCACCTATCGACTGCTGAAGAAGCTGAATTACTACGGCAGGATAAGCCGAGTTGGGTAACGGC
>DATNPI010000163.1:0-5926 GCA_036703325.1 Coleofasciculaceae cyanobacterium | reverse complement strand
TCAATATTGTCATGGAAGACCAGAACCGCTCCTAGGATTTTTCCCAGAGCGTCTTTTATCGGTGCAGCACTATCATTAATTGGGATTTCAGTGCCATCCTTTGTAATCAATAACGTGTGGTTTTCTAGCCCGACAATCATTCCCTCGCGGAGTGCCAGTTCTACCGGACTCTCAACAATCGCTCGTGTTTTCTCGTTTATTGTTCTGAAAACACTGGTCAAATCGTTACCAATAACCTCTTCCAGACTCCAGCGGGTAAGCGCTTCAGCAACAGGATTCATAAACGTGACTAACCCCTTAGCGTCAGTCGTAATCACCGCATCGCCAATACTTTTGAGTGTCGTTGTCAACCACTGTTCTCTCTCTCGTAACTCCTGCTCCATCTGATGTTTATAGAGAGCCACTTCAATTGTTGTAGCTAAATCTCTCGCCTCAAAAGGTTTGAGAATGTAACCGTAGGGTTCTGTAAGCTTTGCACGATTGAGAGTTTCGTCGTTGGTATATGCGGTTAGATAAACAACTGGAATCTGGAAACGACTGCGAATTTGTGCTGCCGCTTCAATGCCGTCAACCTGTCCTTCAAGTTTGATATCCATCAAAACCAACTCTGGACGAGTTTCTTCTGCGGCGTCAATCGCTTCTTCTCCTGAAGAAACATTTGCTACAACACTATAACCCAGTCCTTCCAACCTCTTTTGGATGTTGAATGCGACAATTCCTTCATCTTCAACAATTAGCAGTCTAGCTCTCACAATTATTCCTTTAAGACTCTGAACTTCTAATTTCTGAAAAGCTAACTCGAAACTGATATCCTGTATTGTGGTCAATTTCAATTCTACCTTTCAGTTGTTTTGTTAAAACTTTCACTAACTGAAGACCTAAGGATTTTCCAGTATTAAAGTCAATAGCTTTTGGAAAACCTACCCCATTATCTTTAACAACTAGGATAAAATTACTATTTTTATCAGAAGAATGAAGAGCGACAGTAATTGTGCCTGTCCGGTTATCAGGAAAGGCATACTTTAGAGCATTAGAAACTAATTCATTGATAATTAAGCCACACGGAATAGCCGTATCGATATTGAGAGACACATCTTCAATATCTAGCTCCAAGGTTACACTACCTGAATTCAACTCATAGGCTTTGAATAAGTGGCTAGTTAGACTCTCAGTATATTCAGCAAAATTAATTCTGGCAAAATTTTTAGATTGATACAGTTTCTCGTGAACCAGAGCCATTGACTTAACGCGGTTCTGACTTTCCCGAAATACCTCCAGCATTACGTGATCTTCAATCTCCTGGGATTGCAAATCAAGTAAGCTAGAGATTACCTGTAAGTTATTTTTGACCCGATGGTGAATTTCCTGGAGTAAGACTTCTTTTTCCCCTAGCGATGCTTGCAGCTGTGCCTCTACCTGCTTGCGCTCTGTAATATTAATTCCTACTAAGACCGCTAGGGAATCCTGAGAGTACTTCTGAGCAGCAATCAGGTAATTTCGAGTTAAGCCGTTGAATGGCACTTCAATAACTTGGCGGTCTGTTTTGGCTGAGTCAGCGAGGAACTGAGTCATAAATTGAGCTAGCTCGAAATTGTTTTTAAGAAAGCCCAGTTCTTGACCAACAAAAGCGTCTGGAGACAAATTAAAGGTATCAGCCATATACTGATTAACGCCGAGGTATCGCCCCTCAGCACTAATCCAAGCAACAAATCCCGGCATGGCATCTAAAACCGCTCGCAGTTGCTCCCTTGCCTGTTGCAGTTCTGACTCCATTGCTTCGAGAGTGTTGGCATCAGTAACGACGACAAAGCTACCTTTGGTGAAAACTGTATTGGGATAAACATCGATCAGAGATTGGAGAAATTCACGCTGGGCTTCGAGAGTGTCCTGTGCCTTCTGGTGCTTGTCTATTTCTTGCGTGAGCAACGTATTGGCTTGCAGCAGTTCGGCCGCTTGCCCAGTTATCCGTTTTTCCAGTTGCTCATAAGCTTCCTGTAAAGCTAAGTGAAAGTCTTTACTAATAGTGATGTTTTGGAGCATGGCGATCGCATACTGAGGTAAGCCATTAGCGTCACAGACAAGTGAAGCTGATATATTACCCCAAATAACACAACCATCTCGGCAAATTAGGCGCTTTTCCCCACTAAAGTGAGTTCGTTCCCCTGCTAGCATCTCCTGATACATTTCAACGCACTCTGGCTCATAGTCTGGATGAGCCAAGTCAGTAAAAGACAGGTTCTGGAGTTCCTCCTCGGTGTATCCAACTATTTCTTGAAAAGCTTGATTCGTCTGGATAAACCTTCCTTCCAGGTTGGTGAGCGCCATACCAGTTGGTAGAGACAAAAACATAGTCTGGAATTGTTTTTTAGCCTCTAATAGTGCCTCTTTCATTGGCTTATTCTTAATGGTAAGTACGGAAGTTTATTGTGTATTTTGTTACTGCATGAACTTGGCTGTGACAGAATTTCCTCAGAAAGAACCTCCAAAACTACAATAGGAGCAAATTTGCTCATGTTCTGAATTTTGAGGCATATGGTAGCTTGAGGGAGTCGCCAGATTTGGAGCATCTCCTCATTATGTTGCCTCAACCTAAAAAGGGCTGGAATCCATCCCACTGGGCAAGCTGGAAGCCTTTCGGCATTGGCGAACAATACCCTAATAACTACTGGGAAGTCTTTAGAGCTGTCTGGATGAGCCGAGACCAATTGCCTTATGCTTGGGAAATCTTGAATAAGGGCGTCTGTGACGGCTGTGCCTTAGGGACAACCGGGATGAAAGACTGGACTGTCGATGGCATCCATGTCTGTAATGTCCGGTTGCGGCTGTTGCGAATGAATACCATGCCAGCCTTTGACTCCCAACTGCTGGAGGATGTCTCACTGCTGAAGAGTAAGAAAAGTGCCGAGTTGCGCGACTTGGGGCGGCTTCCTTACCCGATGATGCGTCAACGTGGAGACAAAGGCTTCCGCCGGGTGAGTTGGGATGAAGCTTTAGATGCAATAGCTTCTCGTATCCGCGCCACCATACCCCCCCAATCCCCCATTGGTAAGGGAGGGCAAGACAGAGCTAGTTTTTACATCACAAGTCGGGGCACCGTCAATGAAACCTATTACGCCACCCAGAAAGCTGTGCGGGCGATGGGAACCAATAACATCGACAACGCCGCCCGGATTTGTCACTCTCCCAGCACAGCCGGACTGAAGGCGGCACTAGGGGCAGCAGCTACCACCTGTTCTTATAAAGACTGGATTGGTACTGATTTGTTAGTCTTCATTGGCTCCAATGTCGCTAATAACCAGCCAGTTACCGTTAAGTACCTCCACTGGGCTAAGAAAGCTGGCACTCGTCTGGTTGTAATTAACACCTACCGTGAACCAGGAATGGAGCGCTATTGGGTGCCCTCGATTCCTGAAAGTGCTATCTTCGGCACCAAGTTTGCTGAAGACTTCTTCTTAGTGAATATGGGTGGGGACATCGCTTTCTTGAATGGCACTATCAAGCATATGATTAACAACGGCTGGATAGACCAGTCGTTCATCGATCGCTACACCAAAGACTTTGACGAACTAAAAGCCTCGCTCGATGCCCAGTCTTGGGAAGAACTAGAGCGCGCCTCCGGTGCCTCCCGCGAGGAGATGCATGCCTTTGCCAAAATGGTTGGGGAAGCTGAGAAAGCCGTGTTTGTTTGGAGTATGGGCATTACCCAGCATGAGTGCGGCGAGGACAATGTGCGCTCAATCATCAACTTGGCGCTGACTAAAGGGTTTGTTGGCAGGGAAGGGTGTGGGTTAATGCCCATCCGAGGACACTCTGGTGTGCAAGGTGGTGCAGAGATGGGATGCTATGCCACAGTCTTTCCCGGTGGTAAAGCGATTACCCCGGAGAATGCTGCCCAGCTGAGTGAACACTGGGGCTTTGAAGTACCTACCACCAAGGGTTTAATTGCTTCGGAAATGATTGATGCTGCCTATGAGGGGCAGTTAGATGTGTTGTTTTCGGTAGGAGGCAATTTCCTGGAGGTTTTGCCTGAACCCGATTATGTGGAAGATGCGCTGAAGCGTGTGCCCCTGCGGGTTCATATGGATATTATTCTCTCGACGCAAATGCTTGTTGAGCCAGCTGACACTGTGGTGCTACTACCTGCAACAACGCGCTACGAAGTGCCAGGGGGAGTAACAGAAACCAGCACAGAACGACGGGTAATTTTCAGCCCGGAAGTTCCTGGTCCCCGGATTGGTGAGGCGCGTCCAGAGTGGGAAGTGTTCATGGAACTGGCAAGGCGGGTACGTCCAGATTTGGCAGACAAGCTTGGTTTTGACGGCACACCAGAAATGCGCCAAGAAATCGCCCAGGTTATTCCTCAGTATGCTGGAATCCAACACTTAAAGGAAGCGGGAGACCAGTTTCAGTATGGAGGGGCGCATCTGTGCTTTGGCTGGAATTTCCCAACGCCTGATGGTAAGGCGCATTTTGCTGCTATATCTCACCGACATCGGGAATTACCAGAGGGCTGTTTCCTGCTGGCAACGCGCCGAGGCAAGCAGTTCAACAGCATGGTGCAAGAGCGGAAGGATGCGATTACAGGGGCAGTGCGAGAGGCTGTTTTGATGAGTCAAACGGATGCAACGCAACTGGGATTAAAGGATGGAGATGCGGTAATTCTCAAGAATGAACTGGGTGAATTGCGTGGACGGGTTTATATAGCGCCGATTAAGCCGGGGAACTTGCAGGTGCATTGGCCTGAGGGAAATGTGTTGTTAGATAAGGGTAAGCGATCGCGCGAAGGGGTTCCAGACTACAACGCTTTGGTACACCTAGAAAAACAAACCTGAGTGCCGAGAACGTTTTGCCAAAGCTACACTCAAGTTAAATCCCGTTGTAATGAGTCACGAAACGCTAAGCGCCGAAAAGCTATCGATAAGTAGCGATAACTAGGAGTAAGACCAAAGCCACCAACTGGCTGGTGGAGAATAGTCGAGTGTGATGTGCTATGCGCCGCTTCGCTAACGACCGAAGGGGTTCCCTACTACAACGTACTAGTACATCTGGAAATACAAACCTAGAGGTCAATAATTGGCATTTCTGTATCAGTGTTCTAGAAAGGATGGAAGGGTCAACTCCCCTAGGTTTCGCTAATGCTACACCTAGGGTCTCTCGCGAAAAAAGATGAGAAATTAAGGAAACAACCATGCTTGGAGCGATCGCAGGTGATATTATCGGCTCGATCTATGAGGGAAACAATATCAAGACGAAGGATTTCCCACTTTTTAGCGAAAAATGCCACTTCACTGACGACACAGTTCTTACGGCTGCCGTCGCAGATGTCATTCTTAACGGTGGCAAATATATTCACAGTGGCAAATACACTGACCAATTCAAGTGGTACTACCGTCGCTATCCCTACGCTGGTTTCGGTACAAGCTTTGCACACTGGGCTGAATCTAGAAGCAGCGAACCCTACAACAGTTGGGGCAATGGTTCAGCCATGCGAGTCAGCCCTGTGGCATTTGCCTTCAATGACCTGGATACTGTTTTACAAGAAGCCAAGCGCACCGCTGAAGTTACCCACAACCATCCTGAAGGCATCAAGGGCGCTCAGGCAACAGCATCGGCGATCTTTCTGGCGCGTACAGGTCATGATAAAACGGCTATCAAGTCTTATATCCAAACGACCTTTGGCTATGACTTGGAGCAAACCCTTGACCAAATCAGACCAACCTACCGATTCGATGTTTCCTGTCAGGGTTCTGTCCCCCAGGCAATGATTGCCTTTCTGGAGTCTACTGACTTTGAGGATGCCATCCGTAACGCGGTGTCAATTGGTGGTGACAGCGATACTATTGCCTGCATCACAGGCAGTATTGCTCATGCCTTCTATGGCGGAGTTCCAGACGCGATCGCGCAGCAAGCTAGGGCTTATCTCGAC
>DATNPI010000573.1:0-17394 GCA_036703325.1 Coleofasciculaceae cyanobacterium | reverse complement strand
ACCATCATCGAAATGGCATCCTCTTCTGAAATGCCTCGCTGAGAGAAGTAGAACAACTGGTCTTCCCCAATTTTGGAGGTAGATGCCTCGTGTTCCACCTTAGCGGTGTTATTCTGCACTTGGATGTAGGGAAAGGTATTCGCTTGTGCTGTATCCCCAATCAGCATCGAGTCGCACTGAGAGTAGTTCCTCGCTCCTTCTGCTTTGGGCCCAATTTTGACAAGACCTCGGTAGCTATTTTTGGAACGACTAGCGGAAATTCCCTTAGAAATGATTGTGCTACGCGTGTTTTTGCCGATATGAATCATCTTGGTTCCGGTGTCGGCTTGCTGGTAGTTATTGGTCAGTGCTACGGAGTAAAACTCGCCCACAGAGTTGTCACCTACCAGCACACAACTGGGGTACTTCCAGGTAATTGCGGAACCCGTTTCTACCTGCGTCCAGGAAATCTTAGAGTTGACGCCTTGGCACAGACCCCGCTTGGTGACAAAGTTGTAAATCCCACCTTTGCCGTTTGCGTCACCGGCGTACCAGTTCTGCACCGTAGAGTATTTAATCTCGGCGTTGTCGAGGGCGATAAGTTCTACAACAGCTGCGTGCAGTTGGTTGCTGTCATACATGGGAGCAGTACAGCCTTCCAGATAGCTGACAGAGCTACCTTCTTCCGCAACAATCAGAGTGCGCTCAAACTGTCCGGTGTCACCATTATTAATACGGAAGTAGGTAGATAGTTCCATCGGGCATTTGACGCCTTTGGGAATGAAGACGAAGGAACCATCGCTGAAGACAGCCGCGTTGAGGGCAGCGAAGTAGTTGTCTGCTACGGGTACGACACTACCGAGGTACTTCTGCACTAACTCCGGGTGTTCTTGCAATGCTTCGGAGATTGAGCAGAAAATGACACCTTCTTTCGCGAGCTTTTCTTTGAAGGTAGTAGCCACGGAGACACTGTCAAAAATGGCATCCACTGCAACATTAGACAACCGCTTTTGCTCGGAAAGAGGAATGCCTAGCTTCTCGAAGGTTTCCAGCAGCGCGGGATCAACTTCGTCAAGGCTGTCGAGCTTTTCCTTTTTCTTTTTGGGTGCCGAGTAGTAGATGATGTTCTGATAGTCAATAGGCGGATAGCTGACGTGGGGCCAAGTTGGCTCTGTCATCTTCTGCCATTGCCGATAGGCTTTCAGACGAAAATCCAGCATGAACTCTGGTTCGTTCTTTTTAAAAGAGATCAAACGAATAACGTCTTCATTGAGACCACGAGCAATCGTATCGGACTCAATATCAGTGACAAAGCCGTACTTATAGGGCTGGTTGACTAATTTCTTGACGGTAGCAGTCATTAGATTAAGTGTTCTCTCGTGTTCTAAATGTAATCTTTAAGGCTCGGAGGTGGGTGGTGACAGGCACCCAGGTTCTAGTGAGACCGTCGGGTTACTGGAACTGGATCAATTAAAACAACTTTTCTGTTGCCTAAGTCTATTGTAAAATATATTAACAACAAGAATGTTGTCAAAGTCAAGCAAGTCGAACGTTTTCCACGCGTTTTTCCATGCAGTTTTCACCGAAAGCCGATGACGACCACTCAGCAACCTTCTACCAAGCAGGATATCTTGCAATATTTACTGAAACAAAATCAAGCGACGGCGCAGGAGTTAGCCGAAATACTTGAGATTAGTCCGCAAGCAATCCGGCGTCACCTAAAGGATTTGGAGGCAGAAGGACTGATTGAGCATCAACAGGTGCAAGCGGGAATGGGGCGTCCCCAGTATGTCTATAAACTCAGTCGCCAGGGGCGCGATCGCTTTCCCAATCGCTATGAAGAATTTGCCGTTTCTCTTCTAGACACTCTGACAGAAACAGTGGGACGTGACCAGGTTAGCTCAATTTTGCGCAAACAGTGGGAGCGTAAGGCGCTAGAATATCGCGATCGCCTGGGCAAAGGTTCTCTGCAAGAGCGTGTTGCCAAGCTAGTAGAACTCCGCCAAAGCGAAGGCTACATGGCAGAGTGGTATGCTCTAGAACCAAACGACTCCAGCAAGGGCTTTGGTTATCAGTTCATCTTGAAAGAACACAATTGCGCCATTTCCAACGTAGCCGAATCTTTCCCTAGCGTGTGTGGTCATGAATTGGAGATGTTTGCAGCAGTGCTGCCCGATTGCACGGTAGAGCGCACCCACTGGATTAACAAGGGAGAACACCAGTGTGGCTATTTGATTAAAGCTCGGCGAGAGAGTGTTTAGAGCGTTCTACAGACGCGATCGCTCGTTATAGATGATAAGAAACTACTCCCCCTGCTCCCCCTGCTAGTTTCTTGAGAGATTTTGTGTGTGATATTTTGATTAGCGATAAGCCTGCCGGCATGGCTACGCTTGCGCTTGGTTTAATCTAGGAAGTTAGAGATACTCAATATAAATATTCATGGTCGAATCACAGCAACCGTCAACACAATTCTTAACCTCGGAAGAGTCAGCCGATGTAGACAAAGCGCTACTGTCTTCCTCGGAGAAGTTTTTAACCCGATTAACAATTTCATCCCTGCGGCTGTTGAAGCAAATTGCCAATGATACTGGCGTCACTATTGAGGAATTGACGCATCAGCAGGTAATTGACTGGTTTGAGAGGGATGGGAAGATTCGGCGAGAGCAAGGGATAGAGGCAGCGTTTTTGAAATGGTGAGTCAGTGGGCCTGAAAAAACCTATTCTTCTGCGTCCTGATACACTTCCTGAAGTGCTTGCTGTTGAGCGCGACGGGAAAGACGACGATATTTTTTCGACTCTAGTTTGGGTTCGTACTGAGTTTGACCCTTTCCTTTGGTTTTCGCCTTCATAGTAGACTCTGGATCAGCTTGTTGGTTCACCCATGTAGCCCGTGCGATCGCTTCTTCCAATAGAACCAAATAATACTCATAGCGCTCCCAGTCACCCCGCACTGCACAGTTAGGTTCATCTCGATGCAGACAATTACTGAAGTGACAGTTATCAGCTGCTAACCTCTGTTGTGCTTCTGGAAAATATAGCGCTAACTCTTCCGGGCTACAATCGAGGTCAGGCTGGTTGAAGCCAGGAGTATCTGCCAGGAGTCCACCAGCAGGTAGGTCAAACAGTTCCACATGGCGGGTAGTGTGACGCCCCCGGCTGAGTTTGCCGGATACTTCTCCCACCCGAAGGTTGACATTGGGAATCAGTTGATTAATCAGACTGGACTTGCCGACACCAGAAGGCCCAGCAACAATAGTGCTTTTTTGATTCAGCTGATTGCTCAGTTGCTCTAAACCGTGACGTGTGCGGATGCTGATAAATACAGGTTCATAACCCCAGTCATTAAGGCGACTTCTCCACGCCTCCAACTGCTCATCGGGTACTAAATCGCTCTTATTCAAGCACAAACAGATGGCTAATCCTGTAGATTCTGCCTTAATCAGAAATCGGCTCAGCTGGTACGGCTCTAAGGGAGGGTCGGCTAATGCAAAGACGAGGAGAATTTGTTCAGCATTGGCGACTGGGGGACGATCTAGCTGCGTTTTACGGGGTAAGACTTCGGAGATTGCTCCCCGCCCATCGGCCCAGTCTGGTTCTTCAATCAGGACGCGATCGCCCACCATCACCTGCTGACCAATTTTTTTTAGCCGTGTCCGGCGGGTACACAATAATTTTGGATTTTGGATTTTGGATTCTGGATTATTGGACGGCTGGCCAGATGCAAAAATTCCTGGGTTCTCACTGGTATTCCCCAATCCAAAATCGAGCTGCACCATGTAAAAGTTTGCCTGCACTGCCAGTACTGTCCCCAGTAACGGTGTAGTCACTTGGGACAGCTCACTCTCCGGGTTAATGCCACTCATGCGGACTTTTGGGGACGCCGCACCTTCAAAGCAAAATAGCCGGTGCGATTTTCGACTTCTTCAATTGAGTAGCCCTCCATTGCCAAACTATCCGGTACCTGCTCAATTGGTTCTCCAGGGTCGAGCCACACTTCTAGTAACGCTCCTGGTGTCATTTGCTCCAAGCGGAGTTTGGTGCGTACAAAGTTAATCGGGCAAGGCGTCCCGCGCAAATCTAGCTGGGCATCAGGCGTCTGCTTTGGCGTCGATGCGGCTGGGTTACTCATCCGCGAAACAGCCCTCCTAAAAATCCTTCTAGACCACCTTTCCCTGTGCGATCGCCTTTAATCTTTGCCAGCTTCTCCAGCAATTCCCGTTCCTCAGCAGTGATGCGGGTGGGGATATCAATCAAAATCGTAATTAGGTGATCACCCCGATTCACAGGGTTTTGCAGTTTAGGTACACCGTGCTTTTCTAGTGTCAGTACTGTGCTGGGCTGTGTTCCTGGGGGAATCATTAATTCCACTGGCCCATCTACCGTATTTACTTCCAGACGACACCCTAAAATTGCTTGCAGATAACTGATCTTAATTTCCGATAGGATATTGCTGCCATCTCGATGAAACTCGGCGTCTTCTTCTACAAATAAATAGACGTATAAGTCTCCAGGAGGACCACCGCGTAATCCCGCGTCTCCTTCTTTAGAAACTCGCAAGCGAGTCCCATTGTCTACTCCTGGTGGAATGGTAATTTCGAGCTTTTTCGTTTCTTGCTTGCGACCCGCGCCGCCACAAGATTCACACTTATCCTCAATCACCTGTCCTTCCCCGTTACAGGTAGGACACACTGAAACTTGAGTAAAACTGCCAAAGGGTGTCCGGGTAGCACGACGCACTTGACCTGTACCGCTGCAAGTTGGGCAGGTACGAGGCCGAGTTCCGGCTTTTGCACCTGTACTGTTACAGACGTTACAGGTTTCTAGATGAGGAATTCGGATTTCCTTTTTACCACCAAATACGGCTTCCCGGAATTCCAGCTTCAAATCTAGTCGCAGGTCATCCCCCCGGACTGGACCACCGCGACGGCGAGTCCCTTGCTGACCCATCCCACCAGCAAAGCCGCTGAAGAAGCTTTCGAAGATGTCGGCAAAACCCATGTCGCCAAAATCAGGATAGCCAGCTCCAGCGCCCGATACTCCAGCTTCTCCAAAGCGGTCATATCGTGCCCTGGTTTCCGGCTCTGAGAGGACTTCGTAAGCTCGATTTATCTCCTTAAACCGCTCTTCCGCCCCTGGTTCCTTGTTTACATCCGGATGGTACTTCCGGGCAAGGCGACGGTAAGCACGCTTGATTTCCTCTTTGTCGGTGTCGCGAGAGACACCTAGAATTTCATAATAGTCAGGCATAGAGCGCCGATCGGTGTTTTGTTACTTAATAGGGGCGGGGTTGGTATA
This sequence comes from Coleofasciculaceae cyanobacterium, assembly GCA_036703325.1. Lineage (GTDB taxonomy): Bacteria > Cyanobacteriota > Cyanobacteriia > Cyanobacteriales > Coleofasciculaceae > DATNPI01. The sequence goes on along the minus strand of DATNPI010000573.1, from coordinate 12,120 downwards.
AGTCAGGTGATTCTGTGAAGCGGCTGATAGCCTATTCCAAGATCACCCGTACATCTATCCATTGTCTATCAGAAAAACAAGCTGAGCGCTACCTGCTTTTTTTTATGAGCTTGCCTTAGTCAACTGCCTCGTAATCAGCCGTTACCGTCTCATCATCGAAGTTAAGAACCAAGTCGTCCTCATCTAATGTCGGTTCAGCAGCGTTGTTGAACTCTTGAATGGGCGTACCTTCATCAACGGGGCCAGATTCTTCTGTATCTGAACTCTTGCTGGCGTTGGCGTATATGATACCCCCAATTTCAAACAGGGTTTGTTGAAACTCGTAAATTTGTTGTTTAACCTCCTCGACGCCAACCGAGGTATCTTTCATCGCCGCTTGGATCTGTTCCATTTTCTCATTCGCCCTTGTCTCAAGAGCTTGACCTTGAGGGCTCGCAGTGATTACCTCCCTGTTGTCCTTCAATGTCGATTCCAAGCTATAGACAAGGCTATCGAATTGGTTCTTGAGTTCCACCATTTGAATCCGGCGGCGGTCTTCCTCAGCAAATTTGTCGGCTTCTACCCGCATCCGTTCCACTTCGCTGGCACTTAAGCCGCCAGTGTTGGTAATCCGGATGCGTTGCTCTTTACCTGTACCTTTGTCGGCTGCTGAGACTTGCAAAATCCCGTTGACATCGATTTCAAAGGACACTTCAATTTGGGGGACACCACGGGGAGCTGGAGGAATGCCAGTGAGCAGAAACTTCCCTAGGCTCTTGTTATCTTTGGCCATCGCCCGTTCGCCCTGCAACACATGGATTTCCACAGAGGTTTGTCCATCCGTAGCTGTGGAAAATATTTGGGACTTACTGGTCGGAATCGTGGTGTTCCGGTCAATGATTTTCGTGAATACTTCTCCTAATGTCTCAATACCCAACGATAGGGGGGTTACATCCAGTAGTAGCAAGTCCTCGACTTCGCCGCCTAAGACACCACCTTGAATCGCTGCTCCTAGTGCCACGGCTTCATCAGGGTTGACTGATCTATCTGGAGTTTTTCCGCCAAAATATTTCTTAATTGCCTCCTGTACCGCAGGGATACGCGTCGAACCACCCACCAACAGAATGCGATCAATATCTTCCGGCTTCAAGTCGCAGTCTTTAATAGCCTGGGTCACCGGCTCTATAGTTCCTTCTATGAGGTCGCTGGCCAGCTCTTCAAACTTCGCACGCGACAGTTCCATCTCCAAATGTTTGGGCCCTGTCTCATCAGCCGTGATGAACGGCAGGTTTATGGAGGTTGACTGCATACTAGAGAGTTCAACTTTTGCCTTTTCAGCTGCTTCTCGCAAGCGCTGAAGAGCCATTTTATCAGCACCTAAGTCGAGTCCCTCTGGTCCCTTGAAGTTCTCGATCATCCAGAGAACAATCACATTATCGAAGTCATCCCCTCCTAAGTGATTATTACCGGAGGTTGCTTTGACTTCAAAAACGCCGTCTCCTAGTTGCAAAATCGAGACATCAAAAGTGCCACCGCCTAAGTCAAACACCAGGATTTTCTGCTCTTGATCCTGCTTGTCTAGACCGTAGGCGAGAGAGGCGGCTGTTGGTTCGTTGATGATCCGTAGGACTTCCAAACCAGCGATTGTCCCAGCATCTTTGGTTGCCTGTCTTTGGGCGTCTGTAAAGTAGGCTGGAACTGTGATCACCGCTTGCTCCACCGGTTCACCGAGAAAGTTTTCGGCATCGGTTTTTAACTTTTGCAGGATCATGGCTGAGATTTCTTGAGGCGTGTAATCACGACCTCGAATCTGCACATCAACGGTATCGTCGCGACCTTTGACACAGGTATACGGAACCCGCGATCGCTCTTCGACGGTATCATCCCATCGACGGCCGATAAAGCGCTTAATACTGTAGATAGTATTTTCAGCATTGGTCACTGCCTGCCGCTTTGCCAGTTGACCGACCAAGCGTTCTCCTGCCTTGCCAAAGCCCACTATACTCGGTGTGGTTCTCCCACCTTCCGAGTTTGAAATGACGATGGGCTGACCCCCTTCTAGGACAGCGACGCAACTATTGGTCGTGCCCAGGTCGATGCCAATGACTTTTCCCATAGTGCTTCGGCGTAAAGGTATGTAAAGTTTGTTGAGTTTTCGTTGAACCGATTACAAGAACTGACCTTACCCTGGCTCAACATTCCCTTGTACTTAAGCTGTACTTAATTCTAGAGACGGACACCAAGGGACAGGTAGCCTAGCCTGCTATTCAGGTCTGGTGAGTTACCTTCCTTTGAGGTTACCATGCGTTCTACGGCAGCAGCAACTTTGACTCTCTACTATGACGAACCACCCTCACTCAGACGCTGACTCTGGGTTTTCACCCGCGTCTTCACCAGGGTTCTCCGGAGCAGACGCCACTTTGACCATGGCGTGGCGCAGTACGCGATCGCCTAAGAAATAGCCCCGCATCAACTGTTCAATCACCACTCCTTCTTGGTATTCATTGCTAGGTTCGCGCATCACGGCTTCATGGAGATTTGGGTCAAACTCTTTCCCTTCCGGACGCATTGGAGAAACGCCAATGCGCTTGAGGCAATCTACCAGCTGCTTATAAACACCCTGATAGCTTTTGTGAATGGTCATTTCCCCATCACTTTGAGGCTTGAGTTGCGATCGCGCCCGTTCGAAGTTATCGACCACCGGCAGTAACTCAGTCAGGGTAACCCGCTTTACCTGCTGTTCCAAGTCCTCTTTTTCTTTCGTGGTACGCTTGCGGAAATTATCAAAATCTGCTGCAATTCGCACTGATTGAGTTTTGAAGGACTCGCATTGCTGATTAAGCTCTTCTAGTTGAGCTTTTAGCGCCTCATTTTCCTGCTTCAAGGTTTCTAGAGCCGCTAAATCTCCTTCAATCGATGACACATCTACTACTGATTGGGCAGTTCCGGTCTCCCCATTGTCTCCTTCATTAGTCGCCATTGGCACTACTGACTCCCCAGCGGTTTGTTCATCAAGACTGGGTGGCGACTCTAAATTGTTTTCTGTACTTAAGTCTGCATCCATTGCTGCCGATTCTCCGCCACGATTTTCTTGACCCACTTCGTTCAGCTCATCTGGCTGGATCAAAGTGTTATCTGGCTGCTTTTCTTCCTCGATCATGCTTTACTCATCCCAATTAAAGAGACTGCAATTACTTGCAATCTCGTTTTTCTACCTTTCCCCTAGCAACCCGATTCCTTAAAAGTTTTTTTATGCCACTGCTTTGAGGAAGCGGTTCCCTTGGGGCAGGATTACTTCTTCAAATCCTAGCGTACCCAGGTCAGACCAAGACAGCTTGCCCTGTTACAGTCACCAGGGAGCTGCCAGTACCCAGATGCTGGCATTTTTTCATATATTTACTTTTATACTGTAGGATAGCGTTTTTTTTAACCAAACGTAACACTTTCTAGATAGCTTTACCTGTTTGTGCCGCTCTTGTAGGCCAGCCTTTGCCTAATCAGTGTTTACGCTATTGCCTCCTTGCCAACTCTAGAACCTGCTGTGTGATTAACTCGCCTCAGGCTAACGCGGCTATCCAAAATGCCACTCGATGGCTTGCCGCGAATGTTGAGTCCATCCGTCTCCAGTCATGTTACTGTAGCCACTACCTCTCCCAGTAGTTGGAACGGGCTGGCTCCAGGCATTCGCCAACGATGGTTAGACAAAATGTCTTAGGGGATCGGTGCAAACGCGAGTTAGTAAAAGCTATCATCAATAAAATATTCTACATAATGCATAATGTTGCTTTTGCTCACATCTAGCACATTTTATCAAGTTAAGATTCTCTTCTGAGAACTGGCGTTTCATCATTAAGTCAGGATATCTGTAATCCAAGCCCGTTGGCATCCGCCTTGACTCCTTGGGGAAGGTTTTGCTTTGTGATACTACAAGGCAACCCATTTAAGGACTGGGCTTATTTTACTCTGCCACAGAGATTTATCCGGTATCAGTTGGTATTGATATCGGCTGTTACCTAGACGCAAGCTTCTCAAATGCAACATAAGCCACGGCTTTTGGGAATAATTTTAATGTAGGGAATAACTTGTACACGTAAGGAGATATTCTCAGCCGCTATGACTCAATCATCAAGACCATCACGCGCCGTCGCCCTACGCAACGATTTCTCGCCCTTTGGCAATAAGCTGATTTCCACGGGTTACGTTGACAATGACCAGATGCAGCAGGCGTTGGTGGAAACCCGCAAGTCAGGAAGACCACTAACAGAGATTCTTGAATCGATGACAGGGCGTCAGCTGTCCCCTGACTTACTGCGTCAGTACAAGAAACAACAGTTGTTTGAACTAAAAGTTCTTTACGGTGTTGAATCTCTAGATCCGGAACTTAGTGAGATTAACAGTCACCAAGTTGGTCAACTGATCGACACGCTAATCCCTATCGATATTTGTAGCCGCTATCGCCTAGTGCCGCTAGTAAAGAAGGAAACGCAGCCACCATCAGTCTTGGTGGCAATGGTTGACCCCGATAATCTAGACGCTCAGGACGATTTGACCCGGATTCTGCGACCTCAGGGAATTGCACTGCAACGGATGGTAATCACCCAAGAAGATTATCAGCAGTTGATTTCCAAGTATCGCGATGAAAAACTGGAACAACAAAAGCAGGAAGAAATCCAGAAATCTCTTGATGTCTCCCAAGACTTAGAAAGTTTAGAGGACAAGCTGGATGACGCGCCAGAAGAGGTAGAGGAAGCGCTAGAGCAGACGTTGGGAAGTGCCCAGGATGCTCCGGTGATTAACCTCGTCAACAGAATTCTAGCCAAGGCTCTGCAAGAGGGGGTTTCAGACATTCACGTTGAACCCCAGGAAGATGCTTTACGCATCCGCTTCCGGAAAGACGGAGTACTGCGTCAAGCTTTCGATCCGTTACCAAAGAAAATCACGCCAGCGGTTTCGGCTCGCTTCAAGATTATGGCCGAGTTGGACATTGCGGAACGAAGATTGCCCCAAGACGGGAAAATCCGACGGATGTACCAAGGCCGCAAAGTTGACTTTCGAGTCAGTAGCTTACCCAGTCGCTATGGCGAGAAGATTGTTCTGCGAATCTTGGACAACGAAGCTACTCAGTTGGGTTTGGATAAGTTAATTACAGACCCAGATACACTGCAAATGGTTAGGGAAATGGCGAACAAACCATTTGGACTAATCTTGGTAACTGGACCAACCGGCTCTGGTAAATCAACCACCCTTTACTCAATGCTGGCGGAACGAAATGACCCTGGAGTGAATATCAGTACGGCGGAAGACCCGATTGAGTATTCGTTACCGGGCATTACTCAGGTGCAGGTGCTGCGGGAAAAGGGAATGGACTTTGCCTCGATTCTACGGTCTTTTCTGCGGCAAGATCCGGATGTAATTCTGGTGGGTGAGACGCGAGACAAAGAAACAGCGAAAACGGCGATTGAAGCGGCTCTTACAGGTCACTTGGTGCTGACAACCCTCCACACCAACGACGCGGCTGGTGCGATCGCTCGTTTAGACGAAATGGGCGTTGAACCCTTCATGGTTTCTGGTGCCCTTTTGGGAGTACTAGCGCAACGCTTGATGCGGCGCGTTTGTTCTGAGTGTCGCATTGCTTATATGCCAAGCTCTGCCGAACTGGCTCGATTTGGTCTATCCGCTTCCAATGAAGGTGAGATTACCTTATATCAAGCCAATACACTACAACCTGAAGAAGTTCAGGAAGCTAGATCCAGAGGTGCGCTCTGCCAAAAATGTAATGGCGTTGGTTACAAGGGACGTGTTGGTGTCTATGAAGTTATGCGGCTCAGTGAGCGCATTCAAACCTTAATCAACGAAGGCGCTCCCACCGAGCGGATTAAGGAAGCCGCAGTAGAGGAGGGCATGACAACCCTATTAGCCTACAGCTTAAACCTGGTACAGACCGGCTACACCACACTTGAAGAAGTCGAACGCGTGACGTTTACTGACTCTGGTCTAGAGGCAGAACTCAAAGCCAAACGCAAGAGTTCTCTCACCTGTCGTACTTGCAGTGCCGACCTGCAATCCGAGTGGCTAGACTGTCCCTACTGTATGACACCTCGTTTTTAGGACTAAAAACCGCTCTTTAATAAGGGACGCTAGAAGAGTGCCGCGTCAACAGCACTTTACATACAACTAATTGCATAGTCAACGATTCTTGAATTAAAGGAGACAGCATCATGGAACTGATGATTGAAGACTTAATGGAGCAGCTGATTGAGATGGGCGGCTCAGATATGCACATTCAAGCCGGTGCACCAGTCTACTTCCGCATTAGTGGAAAACTCCAACCTATCGGTGAAGATCCGCTCACCCCCCAAGAGTGTCAAAAGCTGATCTTCAGCATGCTCAACAATACACAGCGTAAGGATTTAGAGCAAAATTGGGAACTGGATTGCTCTTATGGTGTTAAGGGATTGGCTCGCTTCCGCGTCAATGTCTACAAAGAGCGTGGTTACTATGCGGCAGCGTTGAGAGCCTTATCTTCCAAGATTCCCAACTTTGACCAGTTGGGTTTACCAGATGTTGTTCGGGAAATGAGTGAAAGACCTAGGGGATTGGTGTTGGTGACAGGCCCAACGGGTTCTGGCAAGACCACCACGATGGCGGCGATGATTGACTTAATTAACCGGACGCGACCAGAACATATTCTGACGGTGGAAGATCCTATTGAATACGTATTTCCGAACATCAAGAGCTTGATTCACCAGCGTCAAAAGGGTGAAGACACCAAGAGTTTTTCCAATGCCCTGAGAGCGGCGCTACGGGAAGATCCAGATGTGATTTTGGTGGGGGAAATGCGCGACCTAGAAACAATTTCGTTGGCTATTACTGCGGCTGAAACGGGTCACTTGGTAATGGGTACCCTGCATACCAGTTCAGCCGCTTCGACAGTGAACCGGATGCTAGATGTGTTCCCGCCAGAACAACAACCCCAAATCCAGGCTCAGTTGTCCAACTCCTTAATCGCTGTCTTTAGTCAATGCTTGGTACCAAAGAAAAACCCGAAACCCGGTGAATTTGGTCGAGTGATGGCTCAGGAAATCATGGTGGTGACGCCAGCTATTGCTAACCTCATCAGAGAAGGGAAAGCCGCTCAAATTTACTCGGCTATCCAAACGGGTGGGAAAATGGGTATGCAGACGATGGAACAGGCTTTAGCTCATTACGTTAAAGCTGGTGTAATCTCGTTTGAGATAGCGGCGTCTAAGAGTTCTAAGCCGGAAGAGATGCAGCGTATCATTGCTGGTGCAGGAACTGCGCCTGCCATGGGTGCCAGGGTGGGTGCTAAACCTGTCCGCTAAGTTCCTGGTTCGTGGGTAAGTTGTGTAGGGGGTAGAACCCCCGTACCCTAGAAAGGGTTTTGAATTGAGACAATTCGAAACTCACGCGAAGTAACTCATTAGTCTGATGCTTTACCTTCATCGAGACGTAAGCCATGCCTACCTTTATTGCTGACGTTCGGGACTCAAGAGGAAACCAAAAGAAAGAGAAAGTCGAGGCGAACTCTCCTGAACAAGCCCGTACCATCCTCCAAAATAGATATTCTACTGTTGGAAACGTCAAGAAAACTCTAAGCCTTAACTTTGACTTCTCGGATTTTCAGGCGAGATTTAGCTCACTTTCGGTCAAAGATAAAGCCGTCTTTTCTCGTCAATTTGCGGCTATGGTCAACGCCGGTGTGGCTATGGTTCGCTGTCTTGGCGTCTTATCTGAGCAGTGTCCCAATCCCAAGCTGAAAAGGGCATTAATTGCCATCAACGGCGAGGTGCAGCAGGGAACAAATCTCTCTGATGCCATGCGTAAACATCCATCTTGCTTTGATCCTCTGTACATCAGTATGGTGCAAGCTGGCGAGGTGGGTGGTGTCCTTGACGAGGTACTCAACCGATTAGCCAAGTTACTTGAAGATATGGCGCGGTTGAAAAACCAAGTCAAATCCGCTATGGCTTACCCGACTGTAGTTGGAGTCCTAGCGATAATTGTCTTTTTCTGCATGACGGTATTTTTGATACCGATTTTCGCGGCAATTTTCAAGGATCTGGGTACAGAGTTGCCTGCTCTGACGCAATTTATGGTCTATTTGAGTGAAATACTCAGAGATATCCGGAAACTTCTCTTGATGTTTGGGATTATCGTTGCTATCGTCTTTGCCATAAGGTGGTATTACAAGACCCCGCCCGGTCGCGTACAAATCGATGGCTTTTTGTTGAAAATGCCCCTGTTTGGCGATTTGAATCAAAAATCAGCGGTTGCTCGTTTTTGTCGAATTTTTGGAACGTTGACGCGTTCAGGTGTGCCAATCCTCAATTCCTTGGACATTGTCCGAGATACCTCAGGCAACCAAGTGATTGCGAATGCGGTAGAGGCGGCGAAGCTAGATATTCAACAAGGTGGGATGATCAGCATTGCCTTGCAAAGAGAGGGAGTCTTTCCTATGCTGGCGATTCAGATGATCAGTATTGGTGAAGAGACAGGGGAGTTAGACTCCATGATGATGAAAGTTGCCGATTTTTATGAAGATGAGGTGGAGCAAGCCGTAAAAGCCCTCACCAGTATTATCGAACCCCTGATGATGGTTGGTCTGGCGGGTATGGTGGCGGTGATTCTGCTTTCAATGTATCTTCCTCTGTTTAAAGTATTTGAAACCCTGGGATAGAGGTCAAAAAGCTGACGACAAGAGAGGATTCTAAAGTTAGGGGATTATCGGCTTTTACCTGAGAGGGTTGGAGAGCGTTAATTCAGATGGCTGAAAACGCTGTAACCCTCTATCTGGTCACGCAAATCTTGCCGATCAGCCTTACGAACAAGTTGATTAATTGTTGCAATTTAACTCCAGAAAATGCCTGTTAAGCAATCTGATTACGAAGCGTTGCTTGCGGAGTACAGCAACCATGAAGCAGCGATCGCACTGCTCAAGAAACATCGGCCTTATCTGGAGATGATTCCTAGTATGCGCCGACCTGACGAGAGTGTGATCACCATTCCCTTGCCGATTGTGCGGATTCGCAACCCTCATCCACTGACAGCACATCACAGTATGACGGTCACAACCGTTCAAGGAGCAGTATGCCTACCCTGTGATGTTGCTATTTTGATGTGCGATCCCGAATGGAAAATCAAAATGGGGGTTGAGATTTTCATCTTCATTCATCGCCCCCATGAGGATTTTTCCGATTTGCTCAGTCGCTGGCGTCAGACGCAAGTGTTGCTGGACAAAGACTATGAATGGCTGATGCCTCCCCGCTATCAACACATTCTCAGTGAGGGAAATGAACGCCTCTATCCCCTGTTTGTCGTGTTTCCCGAAACACCGGAACGGATTCAGCGGGGGTTACTGGGGGCAAATCTGCCTTTTGTGATGCAGGTTCCCGACCCTGTGGCACAAGAAGAGACATCTCAAAGCTTGTCTGCTGAAACTCCACCGGCCTAGTGCAAGAAGGCAGCACTTCGACAAGCTCAGTGACCAGTCAGGAGGCAGCACTTCGACACGCTCAGTGACCAGGCAGAAGGCGAGAAAGCTTGTATAGTAAGCTTTTTAACCTTTTTCAACTGGATAGTTATTTCTGCTGTCGCTGCACTAGTGCAGGTGAGCAAAAGTTTTTAACCAGTCTCGAACGGAGGCAGGGGAGCGGGGGAGATTTAGCTGGTCAATTATTTTTGTCCAGCTGCACCAGTTGCAGGTTTTCTTCCAAACCTACCTGTCGGGAACCCCTACCCTACGGGAACCTTAGCCTGAACGGAGAACAACTTTCAACCTTCTATCCTTCAACCCTTTCACCCGGCGCTAGTTGACAAACTGTGGCATGACTTCGGCAGCAGTAAATAGACCATAAATGCCCCGTTGGTGTAATGCCACCCCAGCTTTGAGGTAGCCAAATGCCGGACCGCATACATTTGCTGCCATGCTGGTTTCATCACCAAGGGTAAAAGTGTGAGTAGAAATCTTTCCCTCAAAGGTACGACCAGTAACTTGGACATTCGTGCTTAGGGGTTTTTGCGGATTGCGGGTATCGACGACACCGCCGACAGAGACGCGATCGCGCGGACAAATCCCAGCCAGTTCCAACATTACATCATCAGCGTGTTCCATATTCTCTAGGCTCAGGATGCCGTTAGTCTTATCCAGTAAAGCTTCCACCTCAGCATCACTCATAGCACTAGCGCGTTCAACATCATAGCCAGGGAGGTGGGCAATATCTTCCCGAATCGTCGCCCGATAAGCTTCCCAGTTAGCAATTCCCACCCCAAAGGTAATTTTCACGCTGTGAATTTCCACGTAACTCTGAGCCGCTAAGGTAGCTGCGGCTGTTAATAGCCCTGGTGTCGCACCACAGCCAGTCATATAGGTAATTCCTGACGCCTGTAACTCATCTTGTAGTGCCAGTAGCTGCTCGACAGCACTAGTGCGTTTGAGGGCATCCACTAAAACACCCTGCCAACCAGCTTGAATAAATTGCCGTAGCACAGAGGCCATAAACGTATTAGGTAAATTCGGCAGTGCCAGAAAATACCCATCCACAGAGCCTTGTTCAATTAAGTCTTGGATGCTGTGGTTGCTGAGAGTGCCAGCCAGATCTAAATAGCCTAGTGAACCTTGAGACCGATAAGTAGCGATGCATAAATCAGGGTTCAAACCACCAGAATTATAGGCATAACCTTTTTGGTCAGCGGCTGCTACCCAGACCATTTCACGCTTGGGAGCAAGGACTCTGGCGGCGGCTTGCCCTAACCCCCCGAAGCCTAAAACACCCACCCGCACAGGCTTCATTGCCAAAGAAGAAGATGTTATCACGTTAGTTGGACTTGTGCCTTGCTTTTCACTCAGAGTGCCTGATTTCAATAAAACAGACTTTAATTATCTGGGTTCACTGGCTCTACAGATCAGCCGCAAGACACAAGTAAGCTCAGATTTAGATATGTATATTTTTATTAATTCGCAAATTTTAGGAAACACCTTAGCTTGACGGCAGTAGAAAGTTACGCGAAACTACTTAAAGACTAGAGTATGATCCCCGCTTAATATTAAGTTTTTTCAAGATATGACTCATAGTGAGGCAATTCCTCACAATTGATTGAGCAGTAACTAGCGAATCAGATGGTGATCAAAAAGCAATTAAAGACATCATCAGCGATCGCACAATCATTACCCCAGCCCTGAATTGAGGATAACCTAGCGGTCAGTCATGAGCATGGAAACCTTAGAGTTTGTCATCTATCCAGATGGAAGAGTACAAGAAAAAGTCACTGGCATTATTGGAGCCTCCTGTGCCGAAGTGACGGCAGCGATCGAAGCTCAGTTGGGACGAGTAGTCTCTCAAGAGCAGACATCAGAGTACTTCGCTCAAACACTGGAGCAGTCAGCAACAGTGACCGCTCAGGCAACTTTTAGCGATTGGTAAACTTTTTTGTTCAATTTACAATAGATTCGCCCTAAAATGTCACATTTCAGCAACATAAAAACACAAATCCGTAACCTTGTCTCTTTACAAGCCGCTTTAACAGACCTCGGTATCGATTGGAAATCGGGACCTAGCACAGTGCGTGGCTATCGTGGTCAAACTAGTACCGCTGAAGTAGTTATTGAACAAGATAATAACTATGACATCGGTTTCAGTTGGAATGGAAAAGAATACGAACTCGTTGCTGACTTGCAGTACTGGCAACAACCGTTATCTGTAGATGGTTTCCTCAAGCAGGTAACCCAGCGTTATGCTTACCAGGCAGTGATGCAGGAAACCGCTAAACAGGGTTTTCAAGTTGCTGAACAGCAACAAAATAAGGATGGTTCAATCCGTTTAGTCGTGCAACGCTGGAGTGCCTAATGTCTGATTCCTCACTGACGCCGGAGCGTTCGGGATTAGAGCCAGAATTAGGAGGTGTCTTCCGAGATGCACCGGAGCGTTCAGGTCTGGAGCCAGAGCTAGGAGGTGCGCTACGCCAAAAGGGTATTTATGTTGATGAAATTACCTGTATCGGCTGTAAGCACTGTGCCCATGTTGCCCGAAACACATTTTACATCGAGCCGGATTATGGGCGATCGCGTGTAGTTCGGCAAGATGGTGACTCAGAAGAGGTTATCCAAGAAGCAATTGACACTTG
>DATNPI010000127.1:0-24438 GCA_036703325.1 Coleofasciculaceae cyanobacterium | reverse complement strand
TTAGCAGAGGAGTTAACCAGCCTGAGCGAGCCTTGATTATCGTTCTCGGAAATCAGTTCTTGATGAGCACATCCTGGTATTTTTGCAAAATTGGGATGCACCCCAACTGACAGAAGGCAGAACACCCGAATGTGAACTACGCAGATTAAGTGCGCAGCCGCTTAGGAGGCGTCCAAAACTTATTCCTCCGTTTCCAGTCCCCTGGTTCGTAGTCGCTAGTGCATCATGGCAGAAATAAGTGGCCAGTTGATATCTCCCCCTCACCCTCTCACCCTCTCACCCTCTCACCTCCAGGCATTGGTCAAGCTGAACTAGTATTCGTATGCCAAGATTGAGTGGTGGCGAATCAGACCAGTAATCCATGTTGGGTAAGTTACTAGACAGGCGTTACCAAGTTCTCCAAATCCTAAGCGCTGGGGGATTTGGTAAAACATACATTGCCGAAGACACGCGTAGACCCGGCAACCCTAAGTGTGTTGTCAAGCACCTCAAGCCGGCGAGTAACGAACCCAACTACTTGCAGACGGCTAGACGTTTATTCAAAAGCGAAGCAGAAACTTTAGAGCAACTGGGTAATCATGACCAGATTCCCCGACTCTTAGCCTATTTTGAAGAAGAGCAAGAATTCTTCTTGGTGCAGGAGTTCATTGTAGGGCGTCCGCTTGGTGTTGAACTACATCCTGGTCAACCCTGGACTGAAAGCCAAGTCATCCAGCTGCTACAAGATGTTTCAGGCATCCTAGCCTTTGTTCACAGCTACGGAGTCATCCATCGAGATATCAAGCCGGACAACTTAATTAGACGCACCTCAGACGGCAAGTTAGTTCTGATTGACTTTGGTGCAGTTAAGCAAGTTCGGTCACCAATGGCAATGGATTACAGCCAGATGAATGCTACCGTTGCGATCGGTACTCCTGGCTATATGCCGAGTGAGCAAGGGTTAGGTAGACCACGCCCTAGCAGTGATATATATTCCCTGGCGATAATCGGCATCCAAGCGCTGACAGGGCTGGCTCCAAACCAATTGCAGGAAGACCCAATTACAGGGGAAATGCTTTGGCAGCACCGGATACAGGTCAGTGCTGGGCTGGCATCGATCTTAAGCCGAATGGTACGTTACGACTACAGAGACCGCTACCAATCGGCAAACGAGGTACTGCAAGCTATTGATCAATTGAGCTATTCTTTGCCGCCAACACAGTTGCCAAGCACTCCGCCATTACCAGTAGCCCCTACACAGCCGTTTCCAGCGTCACCTAGGCAAAACACGCCTCCAGTTGCTGCGGCTTCCAATAAACTTCCCCTGTTCTTGCTAATGGGTAGCATGGCTGTAGTTGTAGCTGTGGGGGTTGCGATCGCCTACATTAAATCGGCAACTCCACCGCTACCAATTTCTAGTCGAAACCCAGACTCTACCACAAACGCCACTCCCTCATCAGAGACAGATTCAAATCTAGACTCTAGTCTCTCACCCTCAAACACAACACCTGTTGCCTTACCTAATGAGTTTGACAATGCCCAATTTCCTCAATCAAACTGTGGCGATTCTCGACCAACTGACTCAGCGTCACAAACCCAGTTTTACCCAGTTTTTATTGAGTACAGTGAGAAGAACTTACAGGCAGTAAAATCAAATTACTGTGCGGATGCTTATAAGGCAAATAGGAAAGATAGCGGTGAAGTAGCCATCCAGGTGGCTTCCTTTACTAACCGCGATCGGGCTGAATTATTCAGTGATTTTCTGAAAAGTAAACTAGGTAGTGGAGATGTGGGAGAACCCACAATTGCTTCTGCCAATTCCAGCACTGAAACTTCGTCTCAAACGAATTGTCCTGTTGTCGTTTCCGATCCAGGCTCCCCTCTAAATGTACGTGCGACGCCTGACGAGACACTTGATAATGTTGTAGGTCAATTAGAAGACGGAACATCATTAACTGTTATCGCTGAACAAAACGGCTGGCTTCAGATTAGCTCTCCTCTACAAGGCTGGGTTTCAAAGAAGCGTACAAAAACAAATTGTCCGTAAATCAGCTCAGGAAAATCCTGATTTTCAATAACTTGTCAAGGCAGTATAAACAGGTCAACCGAAGGATGAAGGATGAAGTATGAAATTACCTTTTCTTAGCCCCGCTGCGCTAACGCCAACGCTTGGGACGAGGTAAGAATCTCGAAAAAACTTGGTTTTTAGAGTCCACGCTTGGGCGAGGCATATACCGCAATTTTTTCATCCTAGCCTTCGGGAACGGCTACGCCGAACATCCCTTACACTTCAGACTTCTTTAGTCAAGCTGTAATTTTTTTTGAATAGGAAACCATGAGGAACTGCTGGGCAAGATTGATAACTGTAATCGCGTTAATGCTTGTATCGGTAGCGTGTCAGAAGTCTGACTCTAGGTTCATTGCTACGATTCCCACTCCAACCACAACACTAACTCAGACAGCCAGTCCTCTAGTATCCGCGTCCTCCCAGCCTCGTTCAACTCCAACCCAAAAGGTGGCACAATCTTCACTTCCCTATGAGGCTCGACTGATTGATATTCGTTTAGTTAATGACAAGATTGTGCGCGATATGCGTTACGCAACGGAAAATAATTTTTTGCAAAGAAAACTGTATCCAGCGGCACGATGTGTGCTTAGGGGGGCAGCTGTAAAAGCGCTATTACAAGTTCAAGAAGATTTAGTAAAACAGGGACTAGGCTTGAAAGTTTATGACTGCTACAGACCCCTATCCGTTCAAAGGTTGATGTGGGAAGTATTGCCCGATTCTCGCTATGTAGCCAATCCTGCAAAAGGCTCTCGACACAATCGCGGTGCGGCAGTAGACATTACGCTTGTTGATAGCAATGGCAAAGAACTAGAGATGCCAACTGAGTTTGATGATTTTACAGAACGAGCGTATCGAGATTACACCGGTGCTAGCCCTGAAGCCAAGAAAAATCGCCAGCTGCTTGAGGATGCGATGACAAAATATGGATTTATACCGCTGGCAACAGAATGGTGGCATTTTGATGCGCCTGGTTGGGATAGATTCTCGCTTCTCGATATACCCTTTGATGAGATTCCTTAAGGTAGGGGGATTGAGGGGGATGGAAAAGTCTTTGTTAAGTGCGATCGCTCTTTCCTGCTTACCTACCCAGGCGATTTGTTGCTGGGCAATTTATCCCGAAAGTAGTAAAAAGCAGCGGAACACTATTGAGAGACTCTTTTAAGCTGCCTTCAAGAGAACCTATTATGACCTACCAAGAAAAGCTAAGTCCTTGGACAATTGTTCGTATGCAACCCGACGAGCAACGCATCACCGTTGCTCGGTTTCGTCGTCGCAGCGATGCCGAGGGCCGTCTGCTCGTCTTGAAACAGATGCTGCCCAAAGTAGAGTTTGCGATCGCGTTCGAATCTGGCAAAGATGCTGTTAGCTAATTGAAAAAGCCTGCCTTTATCTCTCTCCCTCCTGGCTAAGGGCGACACAAGGGAGACTCTTGAAAAGTTTTTGCTGATTGTACATCTCTCTTGTCTCCCTTGTCTTCTAAACGCACAAGTTTTCAAAGATACCTTGAAAAATCAGGTTTCCAACGACCCTGCCTCCATCAAATCTATTAACGATATTGGCTCTCCCTCTTCGGGAACGCGATCGATTTCGATGCGGAACGTAGCTTTAAAGCCAGTTCCTTCCACATCAAATTCCCAGCCATCAAATGTCTGCCTCATCTCATCATCGTCTAACGGATTAAACCCTACTTTCGCAAAGTCCTCACCCGTATGGAGATAGAGCCTGACGATAGGCGGTAGGATAGCGCGGATGTAGTATTGCTTGCGGAAGATTACGTTGTCAGAGAAACCGATACCTAGAAGATCGCGTTCACCTACATAAAAATCTAGCCGCATCACCATATCCTTGGGATTAATGCTGTCGTCCTCAAGAATCGCCGTGGTATCGAGATAGCCCTCCCAAATCAGCTTATTGTCGTCCGCAAAAGGAAAGGCGAGATTGTCGTCGCTCAAGTCCTCTTGAGTAAAAGGCCCATAGCAGTTTTCTGCCTCCTTACTTTGGTGGAAAAGCTCGAAGTCCACTGCACGCGGTTTAATTGAAACGCCCAAAAAGAACTCGCTCTTGCCAAACCAATCTTTACCACGGGTAATCTTGCCATTGATCAGACGGAGGCGTACTCTCACGTTCCCAAAGAAAAAGCGCGTCGCTACCTCAAACGACTCACGGCAAGTGAGCAGCGAATCGAAACCCCCGTGGCACTTGTGGATGAATGTTCGCGGCGCTCCAGGAATCTGGGCAAATGTCTGCTTCACCAGTCCATCGCTCCGGTTATACGTTGCCCCATACTCAGCTGGTACGGAAAATAAGTGGTTCAGTATTGTGCCTGTCACATTACGGTAACTCTGGTAGTTGGTGCCAACAACCGTCAGCAGACGCTCTAAAGGGAAGTGGTCTTTAAAAGACGTATAGGAAACAGGATTGTTTGGGTCACGTTGAAACTCAGGATTGAAATGTTTAAAGTCATCTTCCGCCTCAATACCCATCCAATGCTTGAAGATTTGGAATGAGACACCTTGGTGTGGTGTACCTAGGGTGACGATTTTATTGATGTAGTCTTCAGCCTTTTGACCGTTAGCAGGGTAGGTACGTTGAACCGCCTCGCGAACGAGTAACCCACCCATAGAATGACCAATGATGTTGACCTTTGGCTTGACGCCATCTTCCATCACTGCGAGTTCCCGAATAAAGTCTATCAGCCGAACAAGGGCTTTACCATAAGTTTCAAATTTCCGGTCGTTCAGGTCATAGTAGCGGAACACCCATAGGGAGCGGCACGGATCGTCAGCTGACTCAATTAAGTGCAGCGCCATGCCTGGGTCAACGATCATTCTGTCTCCAGAAAAATACCCAGCTTCTTTTAAGCGCTGAAATTTGTTAATAACATCTTTATTCTTTAAATCTTGAAGTTTCTTCGGAAGAATCGAGCCATCCTCGATCATTTGCTCTAAGTAACGAAGTTTCTTCGGAAGAATTGGGTCTTTCTCAATCTTGCTGCCGTAGTAACCCACGACGTTGGTGGCATCCTGGTATTGCCAATTCGACTTCATGAAACGCAGGATTAGTCCCTCATAGATGTAGTTTTCTCCCTGTTTATGGGGGTAGACGCTGCCGTCAGTAAATCCTTGATAGGTGAGCTTCTTCTCCTCATCGGTGTTAAAACCGCCAAACCCGCGAATTAAAATTAGCGGGAGGGGACGGCGCGTGAACCTAGACATTTTTTTCTCCAATTGCATCATTCATTAGTTGAATCATTATCAAGCTACTGACGATAGCTTCAGCTGTTTAGATTCTAGTTTGGAATATATTGACAAGACTAGGGTTTATGTGATATGCCCAATTCAGGAAATACTGTAATCATCGGAAACATTTCCGTATAGTGACAAGCGGGTCGAATCAATTTTTGATCTGATATCGCACTAGCTTTCTAACATCTTCTCGAGGTAATCGTAGTTTTTGAGCAACCATTGCTTCCACTTGGTTGACTTGTATAACCGGGAACTCGAATTCCAACTTTTTGAGTTCAGGGTCTGCCGTCTTAACTTCAACTTTAGTAAGCCCCTCACTCCTTTCAATTTGAGCTTTGATAACTAGCACCGTGACTGACAGTTGCACCTGTTGTTGTGTATCCGCTTGCAGCTTAGTTACTGTGCTATAGGGACGGCTTAATACCTGGTTGGTTACGAAGTTACCTCCCAGCCAGAAGATAATTCCCAATAGAGGCAAGGGTAGCCAGAATTCTAACCACAGAGGACGTAAGGCTTGCCACCAGCGAGGTGAGGACATATAGCAATGAGCCTTCCTAAGGGAATGCGTGAGTCTCAATCGATTTTAGATTTTGGATTATCCCCACGATTTAAACCGAGGGTTCAAGGTTGAGGATATACGGCGTAAATAGCGTAGCGCACACAAATGGCGTCAATGCGATCGCGAGTATAGGTATAGTACTAAGCGATAGTTACTTTAAAATCCTACTAGTGGTGGACGTTCTGGGGACTTAGGCTTTCCTACTCTAAACAAGAGGGAAAGCGATTCTTCTACACAGAGGTTTCACAAACGCTAATTATGCGGATATTACTGGCAGAAGACGATCCCGCACAATTGAAACCGCTCCACACGGTTCTGTCGCAAGCTGGATATGTCGTCGATGCCGTTGAAGATGGAGAAACCGCCCAATGGCTCATGTCCCAGAAAGAATATGACCTATTGATTTTGGACTGGATGTTGCCTGAAATTAGCGGGTTAAGTCTCTGTCGCCAGTACCGACAATCCGGCAAAACTGCACCTGTGCTGATTTTGACCGCTAAGGACGCCATCCCGGATAGAGTAAC
This sequence comes from Coleofasciculaceae cyanobacterium, assembly GCA_036703325.1. Classification (GTDB taxonomy): domain Bacteria; phylum Cyanobacteriota; class Cyanobacteriia; order Cyanobacteriales; family Coleofasciculaceae; genus DATNPI01. The sequence goes on along the minus strand of DATNPI010000127.1, from coordinate 18,063 downwards.
AGGTTTGGATGCCGGAGCGGATGACTATTTGGTCAAACCCGCAGATATGGTAGAACTTTTGGCACGGGTACGAGCGCTGGGACGGCGCTCTCCCGTGTGGAAAGGGGATACTCTCTGCTTCGCCGATCTGCAACTGCACCTAACCCAACTTATGGTTGAACGAGGACAGGCAACCGTTCAATTATCCAACCAGGAATTCCAGTTGCTAGAGTACCTCATGCGTCACCCTCGCCAAGTCCTAACCCGTGATCAGATTGAACAAGCTTTATGGGAGTGGGGGGCAGAACCCGAAAGTAACGCGATAACTGCCCTAGTACGCCGCCTGCGCCAGCGTTTACAGGTAGTGGGTGCGGCGGATTGGATTGAAACTGTTTACGGTAGAGGATATCGCATCAATCCGCCTGAGTAGCGCCAGTAGTCAGTGGTCATTGGTCAGTGATCAGTGGGAAAACAACTGACAACCAACAACTACAGGACTTACGCAAACTTTAAGAGCAATGTTTAATCAGAGTCGTCGCAATCTTGCTCGTTGGTTTACCCTTTCGATGGGAGGTATCCTGTTTGTCTTCACGGGGGTGGTCTACTACCAGAAAGCCGTGGATGAGCTAGAGGTGCTGGATCGATTGCTCTACGCGAAAGCTCAGGCGATGGCGGCAGGCGTGGAGAGTGAACCCCGTGAGGGTCAGTGGCAGGTGAACTTAGAAAATGTGCCATTTTTGGGGAGTAATCCACCGCTACCGGCTACTGAACTGGTCTATGCACGTTGGTACGATCCCCAGGGGAAACTGGTGCAATTTTTTGGTACTACTCCCCCAGAGCAGCTAACGAAGATAGATGAATTCCAAACCATCAAGACTACCAATGACCAGATTGGAGAAATGTCTACAAGAGTTTGGCTCCGTCAAGTCACGCTACCTGTGGAGCAAGCCGGGTTAGTCATTGGTTATCTTCAGGTGACGATCCCGATGACTCCCGTCCAAGAGGCTCTAAGAGATTTCCTACTAACATTGACGCTCTTGGTGCCCATAGCTTTGGGAATCATTGGGCTTACAGGTTGGGTCTTAGGGGGATTGGCGATGCAGCCAATTCGTCAGGCATACGATCAACTTCAGCGCTTCACCTCCAATGCCTCCCATGAATTACGTACTCCGTTAGCGGCAGTTCTCAGTAATGCTCAAGTTGGGTTGTTGGTTCCTCTCGAACCAGAGCATCAGCGCAATCACTTGGAGCAGATCGTGGAGGCAACCAAGTCAATGAGTACCCTGGTCAGTAATTTGCTGCTTCTTGCTCGTCATTCCGGGCGATTAGCTCCTGAATCCTTAAAAGAGGTTGACGTGGCGAGTTTGCTTCATGAGCTAGCCGAGTTCTATACCACCCAAGCTACAGCCAAACAGCTGAGTCTCAAGAGCAATCTTCCTCAGCGACCAGTGGAATTGGAAGCGGAGCCAGACCTTTTGCGTCAAGCCGTCGGAAATTTGCTCAGTAATGCCTGCAAATATACACCACCTGGCGGTACAGTGCAGTTGCGTCTGTTTACCAAGCCTCAGCGAGCAGTGATTCAAGTCTTAGATAATGGTGTCGGAATTCCTCAAGCCGATTTGCCTCATATTTTTGAGCGGTTTTATCAGGTGGATAAACAGCAATCGCGGCAAACGGGAGGGTTTGGTTTGGGATTAGCGATCGCCAAACAGCTTGTTGAAGCTCATGGTGGTCAGATTAGCGTTACTAGCATTGTAGGAGAAGGCTCTACGTTTCAAATCGAACTGCCCCTCCAGTAACACCTTGCTCGTCACCTTCTTGTCACATTTATTGTCAACAGTAGAGGTAACAGGAGCGAGAGGTGAACTGAGGCAAAATGGCTTCCAATCAACGCAAATACGCCATTGGTACATTTCGTAGTTGTCAAAGGACAATGCAGGCGTTTGACGAGCTGAGAAATGTCGGCTTTCCAATGAATAAAGTTTCTGTCCTCATCAAATACCCCGCTCGCGATGAGCAACTTGGCTATACTGACACTCTGGGACTTACGCTCACTCCTGCTGAAGGAGCAGCAGCCGGTGCGGTAGTCGGTGCTGCGAAGGGAGGTTTACTTGCCTTAATCGTCGGTCTAGGTATCTTGTTGGTTCCTGGATTCGGCCCAGCATTGGCAGCCGAGTCCTTTCTCATCACCCTTCTGGGGAGTGGAGTCAGTGCTGCTGCTGGCGGTTTCATTGGCGCATTACGGGGCTGGTTTCTTCCCGACGAAGCTGCCATATTTTACAACGACCAAGTATCCCAAGGGGTTTATTTAGTGACGGTAGAGGGCACAAGAAACGAAATCCGTCGTGCCAAAGCGATTCTTACCCGTTGGGGTATTCAGGAGTGGTGTGTTTATAACACATCTGCCAACGAGGCTAAACGTTAATCTAAAATCTAAAATCGCCTTGGTGAACCATTCTCGTGGTTACTAAACCGACTTTAGTACGTCAGATTATTGATTTTATGGAGCTTTGCACTAGTCATCTTCCAACTCTAGAAGTTGCTCACTAAGGCTTTTGATGTAAGCCTTCACTGGGTCTTCCGAGAGGATGCGTTTGCGCATAGCATCGTTCACTGCCCCTTTTTCTGCAAGAAGGAGCCGCCGACGAATGGCATCGAGTTGACTCGATTTCCCACCGGGCGTTGACGGCGGCGTTGAGCGTTGGTTGTAGAAATCGCGCAGAAGTCTCTCAGAAGTCGCTACTCGCGCTTGGTAAGATGCTCGCAGCTCTTCATAGACGGCTTTTGGCAAAACTCCTGATTTTAAAAGACTGTCCAATTCCTCTTGAGCCGCCTTAGAAGCAATCAGTTGGAGTCGTAACTCCTCAACCTGCTGGCGAGTCTCGGAAAAGTAAGATAACTTCAATCGTTTCACCAGCCAGGGTAAACTCAGCCCTTGTCCGACTAAGGAGATCAACACAGAGCCAAAGACTATGGCAATTAGCCCTTCTCGCCCTGGTAGGGTGAGGGGGATACTTAATGCCAAAGCCATCGAGAGAGAACCTTTGATGTTACCGAGGAACAGAACGTGCTGCCAACGCAGGGGAATCGGACGATCAATCCAACGAAGCCCTGCTAAAAGCGGATAGACGGTGATAACTCGTCCAGTCTGGTAAGCCAAAACGGCGAGCAACACCGCGGGCAAAGTCCTCCAAAGTGTCACCGGGTCTATTTCTATGCCGATTAGCAGAAAAATAAAAGTATTGACCCCAAAACTGGCATATTCCCAGAAGCTCAACAATGTGACCTGATTAGAAGCGGACGTACTGCGAGGAAGGCCAAGGTTACCAAAGATTAATCCAGCTATAACTACAGCGACAGCACCTGATACACCTAGAAATTGCCCGATCTGAAACGTTCCTAAGGCAACGGCAACCGTCAGTAAGAGACTGCTAAGGGGATCGTGTAAACGAACAAATATAGGGATGCTCAAGTAGCCTAAGATTAGCCCCACGACGCTGCCTCCCACAGCGACAAATAGCAGTTGTTGGATTCCTCCTAATAATGTGAGTGAACCTGTCGAATAGACTGTCAAAATCAAGTTAAACGAAACTAGGGCAGCAGCATCGTTGAATAGAGTTTCTCCTTCCACGATCGTGGAAAGCCGGGAGGGCACAGGTATCTCCTTAAAGACGGCAATCATTGACACCGTATCAGTGTTTGCTAAAATTACTCCTACCAGTAGAGCAGGTATCCAATCCAGTCCCAGGCCAAATTTCAACAGAATGGCAATAATAGCGCTGGAAAGCAAAGCCCCTGGACCAGCCAGAAGGGCAATTGGTTTAAACGTACTTCGTAGGCGGCTAACATCTGTATTGATGCCAGCTTCAAAGATGAGAATTGGCAGGAAAAGATTCAAAACCAGCGAGGGATCTAAGCCGACGTGACGGGGCAAAAACTCGGTGATGGCTAGACCTGCTAACACTAAACCTGTGACGTAGGGAATACGAAGCTGCTGTGTTAACAGAGCCACTCCCGTGGCGACTAGCAACAAGATAATGAGAATTGTTACTAATGCTGCCACATCTCCTTGACTCTCGCTGCCTACAATATTAAGGTTTGTCAGGAGCAGCTGCTCCAGAGGCCACTGTATTACTTGTTTCATCTAAAATACACTCTAAATATCAAGTCAGGTTATAGATTAGCGGTTTTATAATTCTTGGTATTTTTCGTTTTTGATGGATAATTACACTGTATGAATTACTTGAGAAAGTTGTAATTTTGAGTGTGAAATAATATCTAAAAAGTCTTCTCAACAATACGAGAATAGAGAACCGGAAGCTATTTATCGGAATATAATAATTATCTCTAATGAAGCTTTTATTATATTTTTATTCGACGACTATAACGATTATTGTCCTAGTCTCCTGCTCCTTACAGGAGATGCCACAGAAGTCACAATCTTCTACTGAGCAGCTGACTCAGCCTCAACTAAAGGTGGTAACTTTAGATGACAAGAGCAAGATAGCAATGGGGCAATTTATTTACGTTCCTATTTATTCTCATATCTATTATGAAAATAAGCATAAAGTTTTAGATTTATCAGCAACTCTTAGTATTCGCAATACGGATTTGAACAATCCTATTATCATTACTTCAGTACGGTACTATGATACAGGGGGGAAATTAATTAAGCAGTATTTAGAGCGTCCTGTGGAACTTAGTTCTCTGGCTTCTACAGATTTTGTGGTAGAAAGAACTGACACCAGTGGGGGTTTAGGAGCAAACTTTATTGTAGAGTGGGTAGCGGAAAAAGAAGTGTCTGCTCCTGTGGTTGAAGCCGTTATGATTAATGCTGTCTCCAATCAAGGAATTTCTTTTATTAGCACTGGCAAAGTTATCAAGAGTCATGGAAAGAAAAACCCAAAAGAATAGATAAGGTGTGTCACACACCAGTTAGTAGCTGCAATCGTATATATCGCAGCTCCCAGTGATTAACCGCATTTGATATAACCTCCTTTATTTTCAGTATGAAACTCAAATGTGATTAAAAAGTGACAGCAACAGAGTACCTCCCCCAATTTCGCAAAAATAAAAGGCTGTCTCCCTTTAACATTCCTGACAGCCTCAATGAATTTTCCGAATGGTAATCAATTATCAACAATTAAAAATGCAAAGCCGAACAATGGGTTGGTCAACGACTGACTATTAATCCAATCAGTTACAAAGAAATTGTCTTGGAAAAAGCCTCCCTAGTAGAGACTCGGCAAGCGGACAGCCTTGTAACCTCGCCAAGAATCTTCTTGTTGCTTAACGTCCCGCAGACACACTTTACCCCCATCAATCGCTAGGTTTTAGGAGCGGTATAGGTTACGCTATTCATGAGGCTGCTAGATTATAAGGCAGCGACACGTATATGTCTTGGATGCCCTTAAGCGAAGGACGCCACAGCGTCCCGCAGCGCGATCGCATCAGCGAAGTGACTTCAAAGGAGTTAGCGTTGCTGCGGAGCGCAGATCGCATCAATCATCTACCACTTATCCTGGTAGGCCCAATTTTGCGGCGTACAGAGAGTAACGCTGTTACAGTTTGGGTTGCCCTCAAAGCGCCTCGCGAAGTTACTCTGAAAATTTACGCCACAGACGCCAACGGTTCTACCCTCAAGACTTTGTTGCTTGAAGGTACACGCTCCACGGTGACACTTGGTAAGCAACTGCATATTGTCGCCGTCACTGCTAGACCAGTCAACCACCATCAGCTAGAACCAGGGCAAATTTACGCCTACGACCTGAGTTTTGGCAGCGATGAACAAAATCTTCCCCAAGCACTAAACTCAGCAGCCCAACGCCCCTACGTCACAGTCAGCTATTTCGAGCATCAGCTGCCCACCTTTGCCATGCCGCCGGAAGATTTGAACAACTTGCGGCTTGCTCATGGTTCCTGCCGCAAGTTACATGGGGGTGGGCACGATGCGCTACCGATGCTGGATGACCTGATCGAGCATTATGCAAAAGAGCCAAATTCCCGACTGCATCAACTATTTTTTACAGGAGACCAAATCTACGGAGACGACGTTGCTGACGCTCTATTGTGGGTAGCAACAGCAACTGGTGATAGTCTGCTCGGTTGGGAAGAAAATCTGCCCTTCAAGAAACTACCAACCGCAGGCTATGAAAGCAAAAAACCAAGTGAGCTGAAGCCAGGAGAGCGCACCGACATAGCCAGAGATTACGGCGGGCTGACAGCCATGCTGATCGATACCCCCGAGGAATCAAAAAGCCACCTCTTCAGCCTGGGTGAATACCTTACTACGTATATGCTCGTTTGGTCGCCAATCCTCTGGCCAGAGAGGTTACCGAAGGGCAAGGAAGTATACAAAGACCCCAAGCAGATCAAGCTGTGGAATCGAGAAGCCCGTCTTCTCGATGAGTGCATTGGTCAACTGTGGAAAGTCCGGCGGGCAATGGCGAATGTGCCAACTTACATGATTTGTGATGATCATGATCTGAGCGATGACTGGTATCTGAATCGCGCTTGGTGTACTAGTGTATTGAGTAAACCACTGGGCAGGCGTGTAGTCCAGAACGGTCTGTTGGCTTATGCCGTGTTTCAAGCCTGGGGAAACACACCCGACCAGTTTCAGGAAGGGCAACCAGGTGGAAATTTATTAAAGGCGGCAACAATTTGGTCAGCGTCAGCAGGAACTGATGAGTCAGCCTTAGAGGAAATTGCTAAGTTTCTCGGACTTCCCCAGAGAGAACCGAAAACCGATTTGCCCAAGTTCAGACTGGACAAAGATGTCCTTGTCCTGGATCGAGATTATCCCGATGGAGCACTGCCTCTAGAGTGGCACTACACCGTTAGAAGTTTTAAGCATGAAGTTATTGTGCTTGATACTCGAACTTGGCGAGGCTATCCGCTGGGTACTGAAGGGGCAATCGCACCACCCAGGCTTTTGTGCCCTACAGCTTTCGAAAAACAAATTCAACAACCCCTAGAACTAACTGATCAGCTCAAACACACTGGTAAGTCGGACATAGAGGTAACATTTTTAGTCGTACCGACCAACCTGGTAAGTCTGCGGATTATTGACCTGGTTCAACAGTGGGAACTGGAACAAGGCAACGTTTTCAACTCAGATGTAGGTGATGCTTGGAACTTGAATGAGATCGCCTTGTCCAAGCTGCTGGCTGAACTGTTCAAGCGGCGACGTAGAGTGGTAGTGCTATCAGGCGATATTCACTTCGGGGGAGCAATTCGCCTTAACTATTGGTCTCGTCGCCATTTTGAGTCTCCGGAACCAGAACTGGACGCCCTGTCTTTAGGAGACCAAAGTCGGGAGTCAAAACACGATAAATCGCTTCTTTACAAGACTGAAAATTTAAATGCACGAGTGCTGGCTCAACTGACGTCAAGCGCCTTTAAAAATAGCCAGTTGAAGACCTATTTTATTCACACAAAGGCTAAATCTCTTGTCCCAGAACAGCCCCAAGACTGGGTGGGATGGAATGAGCCGCCGCAACTCATTGAAATCCAAGTCACACAGGAAACGGTACGGATGCTGGATGTTGAAGTTCCAGCGACTGGGCCAATTGTGCGGCAATTACTAGGGGCGCGTGGCAATTGGGAGGTTGCCTGGGAAATTGCACTCAAAGATCGCAACTCCCTCCCGGACTGGCAGTATCACATCGAGTGGATTAAACGTGAGAAAGCAACTTTTGTTCCCTGGGCGGGAAAGAAAGAATCCTCAACACCCTCTAGGTACAGACATTCTGCTGGGTGGCGCGCAGCAATGGGCAATCTAGTATCAATGCTCTGGCGAAATCGGTGGCTTCAAGAGGGTGAAGAAGTTATCGGGCACAGCAACTTTGCAGTGGTTAGCTTCGCTTGGCCACAAAACAATGAGGATGCGAAGGCGGTTATCCAGGACAGCTATTGGCGGCCCCCTTGGGAACAAAGCCGCGTCGTCTATAGCAGATACTTTGTTCCGCTACGCGTCGATGATAACCCGCCACCAAGATTGAGAGTAATTTCGTCATCAACTCAGCCTGATTGTGAAGCGGTTGTGGAGTAGCTTTGTGCAACAGAGTAGAGCGAGAGCTTCAGGTTTCTTCAGGTAAGGGTCTGGTTCCCACTCTTTAGGGAAGTAACGGGATTATCTACTGCTTGTGAGCAACGAAATTCCTGTGGTGGCAGAAACCCTACTCCATCAGAGTGAAGGATTGGGGATGCGGGGGTTGAGGATACGATTACCCTCCTTTTCCAGATATCTGAACGATACTGTAGAAGATTTCGTTAAAGAATGCTGCTCATCACTCATGCTCACTCGTATTAAAGACTTAGCTGAAACACTCAAACCTCGTCTGATTGAAATCCGGCGTCATATTCACTCTCACCCCGAACTGAGTGGTCAGGAACATCAGACAGCGGCTTACGTTGCTGGTGTTCTGTCTTCTTGCGGCATAGTTGTGCAAGAAGCGATCGGTAAAACTGGCGTCATCGGAGAATTGGTTGGTCGCACTGATGACCGATTAGTGGCAATCCGAACGGATATGGACGCCTTACCAATTACTGAACGCACCAGTCTGGAATTCGCCTCGCGCAAGCCAGGAATTATGCATGCTTGTGGTCATGATGTTCATACCACGGTAGGTTTAGGCACAGCGATGGTACTGTCTCAGTTGGGAGAAGTGTTACCCGGTAATACCCGCTTTTTGTTCCAGCCGGCTGAAGAGATTGCCCAAGGTGCCAGCTGGATGGTGCAAGATGGGGCGATGAATGATGTCAGTGCTATCTTTAGTGTGCATGTTTTCCCCTCGATTTCGGCCGGTTCAGTGGGTATTCGTTATGGTGCGTTGACGGCGGCAGCTGATGATTTAGAAATTATCATTAGGGGTGAATCTGGACATGGTGCCCGTCCTCATGAGGCAGTTGACGCGATATGGATTGCCTCGCAGGTGATTGCGACCCTCCAACAAGCGATTAGCCGCACTCAAAATCCGCTACGACCTATGGTATTGACAATTGGACAGATTAGTGGTGGTCGGGCACCGAATGTGATTGCTGACCAAGTGCGTTTGCAGGGGACGGTGCGATCGCTTCATCCTGAAACTCATGCTAATCTCCCGGATTGGATTGAAGGGATTGTCGCGAATGTTTGCAATGCTTTTGGGGCACGCTACGAGATAAATTATCGGCGGGGAGTGCCTTCAGTGCAAAACGACTTAGCTCTGACTCAGTTGTTGGAGGCGTCAGCCAGAGAAGCTTGGGGAAGCGATCGCGTTCAAATCTTATCAGAACCGTCTTTAGGTGCTGAAGACTTCGCCATGTATCTACAACATGCTCCCGGAACCATGTTCCGTCTCGGCGTTGGATTTCGGGATAAAGCCAACTATCCCCTGCACCATCCCCAATTTGAAGTGGATGAATCTGCGATAGTTACCGGAGTCGTCACCCTTGCCTATACCATCTACCAATACTGGCAGAAACGGGGTTAAGAATTTCTACCTAGTGACAGATTAGGCATAGCAGCATTTCAACTAAGCTACGGTTATCTAAGAGTAGAAAGAGTTTGAAGCTATGGCATCCCCCACTCCCCTCAAAGGTCTGGAGCTAGTCGATTGTGCAAAAGCTAATGCTAAACAGGGAATCGAAACTGCCGCTGAACTGTGTGGCTACGGTGAGGATCTCAAAACCTTTAGTCAAGAACTGAAGCACGCTTGCGACGGTATGGGTGTCAAAATTAATGAACTAACCGACCTGATTACCGACCAAGACAATCTCATCAAAATGGAGGGCGAGATTGTTGCTCCAGAATCGGAAAGCGTGCTTTAAGGCTTTTCGATCAGCTTCTCAATCCTAAAATCTACCTGTTGCCAGAACTTAATGCTCTGGTGTCATTGGCTTCTAGATATGGGGTGAAAACCCGTTCCTGTGGAAGTCGATAATCTTCTCCATTCAGCGAAGCGGGCTACCCTTAGGGTCGTCCAAAAATAGGTTACCAATTTTAGATTTATGGAAAGTAGTCATTAGCCTGAGAGTCCTCAAGCTAGCAACTAATGACGAGGCAATTTGTGGGATGATTTGGTCTTAATGCGTTGCACCTGACCTGAATAGTGACACGGTCAGATTGCCTGATCGCATCTTTATAAGGAAGTGTCTAATCTCCTACCCATCCAAATAATTCTGGTTCCTCAGGGAGCAGAGTACAAGGCTGTGTGTAAAGGCTTAAGCGGTGTTAAGCCTCCCAAACCACAAGTTCTGGCAATCCCAGTTGGTTGTAAGCCACTAGTCAGGTATTTAGAAAGCTATTACCAAGCTGGCCACTTGAATTATCCGCAGCCGGGAGTATTGCTCATGGGACTGTGTGGGAGTTTGTCTCCTCGCTACACTATTGGGGACATTGTGCTCTACCAAGATTGCGTTTATGAGTCGAAAGAGCCTACTCCACTGGCGCAATCATGCGATCGCCAATTAACAACCTTGCTGCACCAAAAGCTGAAGGAAAGAGTCTCCTTAGTGAACTCTCTCACAAGCGATCGCTTAGTTTATTCTGCCTCTGAGAAACGCCGTCTTGGTCAAATCTACAATACCGAAGTTGTTGATATGGAGGGATTTGCCGCCTTGGAGGTACTCACTCAAGCAGGGGTGGCAGTAGCAATGGTGCGAGTAATCAGCGACGACTCTCACCACAACATCCCTAATCTCACCTCGGCAATTAGCCCAAACGGTTCGCTTCAGCCTTTGTCCTTAGCTATTGGTATGCTCCGGCAACCAATTGCCGCTACCAGGCTAATTCGAGGTGCTCTCCACGGACTGCAAGTATTGCAGAAAGTTACAACAGTGTTGTTTGCTGAATAGAAAAGGCGCTTGGGAATTGTAGAACATAGGACTTATGCACTCGCTCCCCTAACCCCCCAACGCAAGAGGGGAACAAGATTTAACTCCCCCCTGGCGTTGGGAGCCGGGGGGCAAAACGATGGTTGGTGCGTAAGTCCTAAACAATTATTCCAACGGATATAAAATCCTTGAAGCGGGGTAATAGGGTAATAAGGTTTCTCATGCTTAATCAACCAAAATTCAAAAGTTGCTTCCACATCGAAATACTCAATGAACGTGTATTTCTGCTATCCGAGAAAGATTCCTTTGTCCTAAATGGTCATCTTTATGAGCGATTGGCGCAATTGATTGATGGTCAACGCACCGTTGACGACCTCATTGAGCATCTCGGAGAACAATCTCCTGCTGCCGAAGTTTACTATGCCTTAATGCTGATGGAACAAAAAGGCTACATCGTCGAAAGCAGTAACGAGCTACCCCCAAGTGTAGAAGCGTTCTGGGAGATTTTGAATGTAGAGTCCAAGGAAGCGAAAAGCCGATTAGAAACCACCAAAGTTTCAGTAACCACCTTTGGTAAAGTTTCCACCAAAGAATTTATCTCCACCCTTGAGTCACTGAATATTCAAATCGGCGAAGAGGGAGATTTAGAAATAGTATTGACGGATGACTATCTGCAAGAGGGTCTCGCCACCTTTAATCAAAAAGCTCTGAAGTCAAAACGTCCCTGGATGCTCGTTAAACCAGGAGGAACAGTAATTTGGATTGGTCCTATATTTACTCCAGGGAAAACAGGTTGCTGGGAATGTTTAGCTCAACGTCTGCGAACCAACCGCCCTGTTGAATCTTATATCCAGAGGCACAAAGGCACCTCAACGCCTTTCCCAGCTTCTCTTGCTGCCCTTCCTTCTACATGGCAAACTGGACTGAATCTAGCGGCAACCGAAATCATCAAATGGATTGTTCAGGGAGAAAATAAACAGCTTGAAGCTATTCTAGTTACCCTTGACACTAGCCTGTTAAAAACCGAAAACCATGGTTTGGTTCAGCGTCCCCAATGCCTCTGCTGTGGAGAACCAGAGCGTTTCAACAGAAAACCTTTACCCATTGTTCTTGAAAACCGAAAGAAAACTTTTACGGTTGATGGTGGACATCGATGTTTTTCACCTGAAGAAACCTTAAAAAAATATGAACATCATATCAGCCCCATTACCGGAGTAGTCCACACACTGAAGCAGAAAGAGCAGACTAAAAATAGCTCAATCCATAGTTATTATGCAGGACATAACTTCGCGATGATGTTCGATAGCTTGTACTTCTTGCGGCAAACAGTTCGCGGCAGAAGTGGTGGTAAAGGGAAAACTGACGTTCAAGCTAGAGCAAGCGCTCTTTGCGAAGCCATTGAGAGATATTCTGGCGTCTTTCAGGGCGATGAAATTAGGCATAAAGACACCTACGCAAATATGGGTAATGCAGCAATTCACCCAAATGATTGTCTGAATTTCAGCGAAGATCAATATCAAACTCGCCTAGAATGGAATGCCAAATCTGAACGCAATCAACAGGTTCCAGAACCTTTTGATGAGGAAAGGGAAATTGAATGGACACCGATTTGGTCTCTGACTCATCAAGACTTTAAGTATCTGCCAACCGCTTATTGTTATTACGGCTATCCAAGTGAGCAAAATCCTTACTGTTGGGCAGACTCCAATGGTGCAGCAGCTGGCAATACAAAAGAAGAGGCAATTCTGCAAGGCTTTATGGAGTTGGTAGAGCGAGATAGTATCGCCTTATGGTGGTATAATCGCTTGAAGCGACCGACTGTAGATTTAGATAGTTTTGATGAGCCGTATTTTCAGGCCATAGCAGATTATTATCAAAAGATTAATCGTGAGATTTGGGTTTTAGATCTCACCACCGACCTAAATATTCCTACTTTTGTTGCTATCTCCAGACGAACAGATAAAGAAGTAGAAGATATAGTCTTCGGTTTCGGTACGCATTTTGACCCCAAAATTGCGATGCTTCGGGCAATAACGGAGACAAACCAAGTCCTACCTGCTGTTTTAACTGTCGCCCCTGATGGTAATACCCAATACCGCTTCGATGACCAAGTTGCTGTAAATTGGTGGAAAACAGCAACTTTAGAGAATCAGCCTTATCTGGTTCCCGATGTCAGCGTTAAACCAAAGGTTTACTCTGATTACCCCCAGCAGTGGAGTGACGATCTGCTCGAAGATGTCATGACTTGTGTGAAAATTGCAGAAAAACATAGCATGGAAGTGCTGGTTTTAGATCAGACACGTCCAGATATTGGACTAAATGTTGTGAAGGTTATCGTTCCTGGAATGCGCCACTTTTGGAAACGATTGGCTCCCGGACGGCTTTATGATGTTCCTGTAAAATTGGGCTGGTTGCCAGAGTCACTGAAAGAAACTCAACTTAACCCGGTTCCGATGTTTCTCTAACCTGCAATCAGGAGTCAGGATTTAGATGCTACCATCATTTGTACTTTCTTTTAAAAAGAACATATCTGTGATTGAACAAGAAGGCGATCGCGTTATTGTTCAATCACCTCGCATCAAAGGAAATATTCCTCAGTACACGCTCAATATCGAGCAGATATCGCCAGGATTACTAGCTGCTATCAAGACGCTTACAGGTGATGGTGCTACTGAGGAAGAGATCAGCGATTTGGTACTACAAACTGATGGTGTTTCGGAACTGCCGAAGTTTTATTACTATCTTCAACAGTTTATAAATCTTGGCATGATCTGCCATACCGTTGTTTCTGAGGGATTCTCCTTAGCAACTAGAGTTCCCATTCACCCTTCTGATCAATTCCAGTTTAGAGAGGCAGCAATAGACCAAAACTATACTTTGTCGCGTTTTGCTTATTGCCGCAAAGACCAAGAACAGTTAGTGCTGGAATCTCCCTTGTCCCATGCAGAGATTATCTTAGCTGATTGGAAAGGAGCAGCCCTTATTGCTGAACTCGCTAAACCCCAAAACTTTCGGGAACTCTGCAATAAAATACCTGGTATTTCCCAAGAGACAGTACAGCTATTCTTCAGCCTACTTTTGAGTACCGAAATGCTTGGTGAAGTCCAGGAGGACGGTAAGGTTCAGGAAGAAGAAAACGAGACGCTTGTATCATGGGAGTTTCATGATTTGCTGTTTCATTCAAGAAGTAGAAAGGGAAGACACAGCAATCCTTCCGGCAAAACGTTTCGCTTCTTAGACAAGATTCCCCAGCCTCCGATGGTGAAACCCCAGGCTTCCGATGACATCATTGAGTTATACAAGCCAGATATTCAAAAACTTAAAGATAATGATTATCCTTTCACTCAGGTTTTGGAAGAGAGGCAGTCAATCAGGAGTTACAAAGATGAACCGATAACCGATAAACAACTTGGGGAATTTCTTTATCGTTCAGCAAGAAATAAAAGAAGAGTTTTTAAGGATTATGGGGAATGTATTCATAGACCTTACGCAAATGGTGGAGGTCGTTACGAGTTAGAACTCTATGTTATCGTCAATACCTGTGAGAATATTAATTTGGGAATTTACTACTATTACCCTGAAGCGCATCAACTTTGCCGACTGACAGGAAGAAACAGCCATGTAGAAGCCCTGCTAGAAGAGGCATATTTTGCTACTGGCAAATCTTGTATGCCCCAGGTTTTGATAATCTTTGCCGCACGTTTCCAAAGGATTGCCTGGGTTTATGAATCCGCCGCTTATTCTCTAATCCTCAAGGATGTGGGTTCCTTGCAGCAGACAATGTATCTGGTGGCAACCGCCATGAATCTTGCACCTTGTGCAATTGGCTGTGGAAATTCTGATTTATTTGCGGCTGCGGTGAGAACTGATTACTATGCTGAAACCTCGGTAGGAGAATTCATCCTGGGCAGCAGACTAAAGGATTAGCATCATCAGGACACTCTGGCTAGTTTATTCAAAAAAATTAAAAATTACTGTAGTCTTATATAAAAAGCAGTTTTAATCTGACAGGGAGCAATCTAAACTACCTGTCATCGGTGCTTGATATACTGCAATTCTTAATTAACTACCTTGTTGTAATCAGGAGGAAAAAAAATGCCATTGTTAGCAAAAGATAGCCCGGAAACTCAAAAAGTATTGTCCAAAATTGTTGCCAAAACATGGTTGGATGAGGAATTTAATTCGCAATTTCTCTCGAATACCAATGCTGTTCTGGAAGAAAACGGGCTGACGCTTCCCAGCGGCGTAGAATTCAAAGTGAATGACAACACCTTACTAGGAACCCAGAAAAGCACAGCTGATAGTCCGGATGGTAACGTAGTCTACGAAATCTCACTGCCTACCAAACCAGAAGGACTCACAGCTCAACCCATACAGTCCTGGGCTAACGGGAGTAACTCTAACTCCTCTGGCCTCGACTACGAGGAGGGCGACAGCAAATACTCTGGTTGATACCCGCCTGCATCATTTAGGGACTCTTACCCCATAGAGACTTTTCCTGCAACAGCTCCAGATTTTGAATTGTCTTCCCATTAGGCTGGACATTGTCCAGCCTAATAAACTGCAAAATTACTTAGAATCATTAAAGTATATGGGCTTAGGCAAATCGAACGATGTGCCTTATCTACGCTTTAAAATAAGCTGTAAAATCCCAAAATTCCTCTTGGGTATAGTTCTAATAATAATCCTGACAATCTCAATAGCCTTGAGCCTACCTGAAAATGTGTATGCTCAAGAATCTCAAGCTAAATTTGAGCAAATCACAGTTGACGATGGACTGTCTCAAAGCGGCGTTTTTGCTATTCTTCAAGACAGTCAAGGACTTATGTGGTTTGGTACCCAAGATGGGCTAAATAAATATGACGGATATAACTTTACAGTCTATAAATACAATGAACTGGATGGCAGCTCCTTGTCCGATAATTTTATATTGTCAATCTATGAAGACAAATCAGGCACAATATGGATTGGAACTGAGAATGGCGGACTTAACAAATTTGACCGCAAAACTGAGCAGTTTACTCACTATACGCATGACCCTGAAAACCCAAATAGCTTAGGGGGTAATTATGTCTCCTCAATCTATGAGGACAAGTTCAGTACACTCTGGGTTGGCACTGCTGGGGGCGGACTCAACCAACTCAATCGAGAAGCCGAACAATTTACCCATTACATACACAACCCTGACGATCCTAAGAGCTTAGGTAACAATACTGTCTTGTCAATCTATGAAGACAAGTTCGGTACGGTCTGGGTTGGCACTGATGGCGGCGGACTCCATAAGTTTAACAGGGAAACCAAGCAATTTACCCGTTACACGCACAACCCAAATGACCCCAAGAGCTTGAGTCATGGTACTGTCTTGTCAATCTATGAAGATCACTCTGGAAGGCTTTGGATTGGTACGAAGGGTGGGGGACTCAATAAATTTGACCGCGAAACTGGGCAGTTTACCCACTACATACATGAGCCAAATAATCCTAAGAGTTTGAGCGATAATACTGTCGGTTCAATTGTTGAAGACCGATTTGGCAATCTCTGGCTGGCAACCAGTAGCTGGTTTGGAAATTACTACGGCGCAGGACTGGAGAAATTTGATCCCCAAAGCGGGAAATTTAATCATTATAACCATGCTTCAGCTAACTCCATAAGTTTAAGCGATAACATAGTTCTCTCTATATTGATAGACAATTCAGAAATCATGTGGATTGGCACTGGATTCTGCGGCATCAATAAATTAAACATAAACGGTCAGAAATTTATCCATTACAAACGTAACATTGCTGACCCTCATAGCTTAATTGATAATCATATTTCATCGATTTATGAAGACAGAAACGGTAGGCTATGGATTGGTACTTACAACAGAGGACTGGATAAGTTTGACAGCGAGACTGGACAATTTACCCACTACACACACCAATCTGATAACCCAAATAGCTTGAGTAGTGACAACATCTGGTCAGTCTATGAAGACAAGCAAGGTGTACTCTGGATTGGCACCTTTGGTGGTGGACTTAACAAATTAGATCTTGGAAATGGAAAATTTACCCATTATACACATGACCCCGATAACTCCAATAGCTTAAGCGATAACACGGTTTGGTCAATCTATGAAGACCAGAAAGGCACGCTCTGGATCGGCACTTTCAAGGGAGGACTTAATAAATTTGCTCGGGAAACTGAACAATTTACACATTACAAACACGACCCAGATAATCCCAATAGTTTAAGTAATAATAGTGTATTTTCAATCTATGAAGACAAGTCAGGAACTCTCTGGATTGGGACTGAAAGCGGCGCACTTAACAAATTTGACCGTGAAACCGGGGAGTTTACACATTACAAGCACGACCCCAGTAACCTCAATAGCCTGAGTTATGACCGAGTTTTATCACTGTATGAGTACCCAGCAGGTACGCTCTGGCTTGGAACTTTTGGAGGAGGACTTGATAAGTTTGATATAGCCACGGAAACTTTTAAGTATTATACAGAGAAAGACGGTCTTCCCACCAATTCTATTGTTGGAATTCTGGGGGACGATGAGGGAAATCTTTGGTTAAGCACTGGCAAAGGGTTATCAAAATTTAATCCTCAAACTGAAACCTCTAGAAATTATGATGTCAGTGATGGGCTTCAGGGGAATGAGTTTGATGGAGTGAAAGCCTATTTCAAAAGTAAAACGGGAGAAATGTTTTTTGGGGGCCTTAATGGTTTCAATGCCTTTTATCCTGAGCAGGTAAAAGACAATCCCCATATCCCTCCGATTGTTATAACTGATTTCAGGAAATTTAACGAGAGTGTAAAGCTGGATACAGCAATTTCACAAACTAAAGAAATCAAATTATCTTACAAAGACAACTTCTTTGGCTTTGAGTTCGCTGCACTCGATTACACAAATCCTCAGAAAAATCAGTATGCCTACAAGCTAGAAGGATTTGACAAAGATTGGATTTATTCAGGGACAAGACGCTACGCCAGTTACACCAACTTAGATGGCGGAACCTACACATTTAGGGTCAAAGGTTCAAACAACGACGCCGTTTGGAATGAAGAAGGAACTTCTCTAAAAATCATCATTACTCCCCCACCTTGGAAGACTTGGTGGGCTTACAGTCTTTATGTCGTGGCGTTAGTAAGTGCCGTCCTTGGGTATGTAAAGTGGAGAACAAGAGCGCAAGCAAAAGAAAATGCCTTGCTGCGCGAAAGTGAAAGAAAGCTCCATCAGTTTTTGGAAGCCATCCCGCTAGGGATAAAAGTGATTGA
>DATNPI010000093.1:0-6960 GCA_036703325.1 Coleofasciculaceae cyanobacterium | reverse complement strand
CTTCAGTTAGAGCTACTTCCCTCAGTAGGTTTCAGTAAGCTTATTAAAGGCATAGTTTTTCGATGTCCTCTTTCGGTGCTTGAGGACTTTTTTAATGGCATAGTATTTACGCACTCGCCCCCTAACCCCCCAACGAAAGGGAGGAATAAGATCTAACGTTAAAGCTTGGAGTGCGTCGGCGACTTAAAAACAATTCTGTAGCAAGGTTTGTGGGGCAGCAGTTGACAATTCCTCAAGAAGCTGCCACTGCATAACCCTCTTTTGTCACTCTCCGCAAATAATATTAGCAAGTGTTGATTTTGTAGGGGCGTAGCATTGCGCATTGGTGTCAACTTAACGTTAGCTGGGCGGTTGAAACCGCAGCTATACAACCAAAACCCGCCTGCGCGGGTTCCATAAACCTTGATTTTCCGTTAGTCCGCGCAGGCGGACTTGGTTTTTATAGCCGCGAATTCCATTCGCCAGGCCTTAAGTTGGCACGCATGAGCATTGCGGCGATAAATCTATCGCCAATACCGAAAACGTAGCTACCGCAATGCTACGCCCTTTTTCTCTGGGCAGAGTGACAGAAGAGGAATAAGCAGTAGTCCTCCTCTTCCGAGACTTGTTGTGCTGAAAGAGGGGTTTCGGGAATTTCAGTAGCATTGGCTACAAAAAATAAACTCCTGATTCTTAATCTATATATTAAGGAAGTTAAAGTTTAGTGGCTGCACGTCTAAAGCGCAGCTGTAAAAACTTTGGTAATCGATACTTACTTCTAGTAGTTCTTCTGTGCAGAGCTGGTTAATGTAGGTTATGAGTAAAATTTATCAAATTAATCGTCGCAAGTTTATCCAGTACGGTTCGCTTACGCTTGGCTCTGGTATCTTAGCGGCTTGCACAGATAATCGTCAGACGCCGACAGGTAATGCTTCCTCGGCGGCTAGCCCAGCTGGGGGTAGCGGCAAACTTGATAAAGTCACCTATGGCACCAACTGGTATGCCCAAGCTGAACATGGCGGATTCTACCAAGCTATTGCCACAGGCATCTACAGAGAACATGGTTTAGATGTCACGATTAAAATGGGTGGCCCCCAAGCCAATGGCACTCAGTTGTTGATGGGAGGTGCGGTTGATTTCTTCATGGGGTATGGGGCTGATGCTATTAAAGCTGTAGAAGAAGGTATTCCCAAAGTTACCGTAGCCTCGATCTTTCAAAAAGACCCCCAAGTGTTGATTGCTCATCCTAATACTGGCGTTAAGACTCTGGAAGACCTTAAAGGCAGACCGATTTTCGTTTCGGCGGCGGCGAATACGACTTACTGGCCCTTCCTCAAGTCGAAGTATGGGTTCACCGATGAGCAGAAGCGTCCTTACAACTTTAATCCTGGCCCCTTTTTGGCTGATAAAAATGCTGTTCAACAAGGTTATTTAACATCTGAACCCTTGGCAATTAAAAAGCAAGCTGGGTTTGAACCTGTTGTATTTCTGTTGGCTGACTACGGCTACACCCCCTACTCAACTACGATTGAAACGAAAAGAGAACTTGTTGAGAAAAACCCGGATTTGGTGCAGCGGTTTGTCGATGCTTCGATTAAAGGCTGGTACAGCTACTTGGAAAACCCTGCTCCCGGTAATGAGCTGATTAAGAAAGATAATCCAGAAATGAAGGATGATCAGCTTGCCTATGGGATTGAGAATCTGAAAAAATACGGCATACTCACCTCAGGCGACGCGGAAACTAAGGGCATTGGAGCGATGTCAGAAGAGCGCTGGAAGTCTTTCTTCGATACGATGTCAAAGGGGGGAGTGTTTAAGTCGGACACTAAGAAACAAGATGCTTTTACTCTGAAATTTGTCAATAAGGGTGTAGCAGCTTACAAGAACAAATGAATACAGCTGCCACCTCATCACTACTCATTATTTTTCAGATAGTCTATTAAGACAAATGCCAGTAATCCAAAATCCAAAATCCAAAATCCAAAATCTAAAATTGATATGAGTTCTCGTCCAGCGAACAGCACTCCGCAGCAGCGCAACGCGATCGCAATTAATTATGTCAATAAGGTTTACTCCAACGGGACTGTAGCCTTACAAGACATGAATCTTACCATCGGTGAAGCTGAATTTATTAGTCTGGTTGGGCCGTCTGGATGTGGGAAAAGTACCGCACTGCGACTGATTGCGGGTTTAGGCAAGATGAACTCTGGCAGTATTCAGCTGGGTGACGCTCATCAAAAACCAGAACTCGCCTTTGTTTTCCAAGAAGCCGCGCTGATGCCTTGGGCGAATGTAGTTGAAAACATCCGTTTGCCGCTGAAATTAGCGGGTGTGCCAAAGCGAGAGTCTCGCGCGGCGGTGCAAGAGGCGATTAACTTGGTGGGATTGAATGGATTTGAGCGCAGCTATCCGCGTGAGTTATCAGGCGGAATGAAGATGCGGGTATCCATCGCTAGAGCACTGGTGACTAAGCCAAACATTATGCTGATGGATGAACCGTTTGGTGCTTTGGACGAGATGACTCGCAGTAAACTGAACACCGATTTGCTAAATTTGTGGCAGGAAAAGCGCTGGACAGTTGTGTTTGTCACTCACAATATTTATGAAGCTGTGTATTTGTCGAATCGGGTGATTGTAATGGCTCCCCGTCCAGGGCGAGTAGTGGCGGATATTGCTATTGAGGCCCCTTATCCTCGCACTGAAGACTTTCGCACGTCCCGGATTTGTAATGAATATTGTCGCGAAGTTTCGGCTCGTTTGACAGAGGCCGTCACAGGCGTTCCCTCAGAGACAATTGGCACAGCAACCGATAATCATCGTGTGGCATAAGGACAACTGTTGTTGAGGAAAGTGCTATGAGTCATCTTCAAGGTTTCATCCCTGCTGTCCACGTATTCGGTATGATTTCCGGAATCGCAAATGTTATTTTATCTACTTACGGTCTGTCACTTAGATTCAAAAGTAACGCTGATCAAGACAGGGTTTTAAAGAGTTGGCCTTGGCCTTTGATGGGATGTATCTTTTTTCTGGGAATCCGGAACTTTGTACATGGAGCCTTCGAGTTTATAAGCCCAATTGGCTACACCGTTACGATCGTTAATACTTTAGATATTGTTTGTATGATTGGTATGTTACCGCTATCGATATATCAATTCCATCTACTCGCTCAAGATTAAGTTGGTAGCCCTCTACCCAATCCCTATGCTCCCTACGAAAGAACCAAATGGGAACCTTGGAAGTTCCAGAAATCAGGCAGTTGTTAATACATCACCTCAGCCAATTTGGATAAGTTGGCTCAAAAAGTTAGCCTCAGCTGAGGTTATTGCTCCGGTGGTGGTTGGTGTCTTGGTGATACTAGGCTGGGACATTTTTGTGCGGGTGACGAAGATGCCGCCTTACTTACTTCCGGGCCCGTTTCTCGTCTTACAAACACTGATTAGTGATTGGAGTACTCTGTTTCCTTCACTAATTATTACGCTGCAAATTACGATCGCGGCCTTTATCGCGGCTGTAGTTTCTGGGTTGTTAGTTGCGATTTTGTTTACTCAGAGTAAGTTGATTGAACGGAGTTTGTTCCCTTACGCGGTGATTTTGCAAACAACGCCGATAGTTGCGATCGCTCCCCTGATCATCATCTGGCTAAAAAACAACACCTTTGCTGCCTTAGTTGTCTGTGCCTGGATTGTGGCGTTCTTCCCAATTGTTTCTAACACAACGCTAGGACTTAATAGTGTTGACCACAATTTGAGCAATGTGTTTCAACTCTACAGGGCATCCCGTTGGCAAACCTTGCTTTATCTCCGTTTGCCGGCGGCGATGCCTTACTTTTTAGGTGGATTGCGGATTAGTGGAGGCTTGGCGTTGATTGGGGCGGTGGTGGCTGAGTTTGTCGCGGGTACAGGAGGGGCGCGATCGGGACTTGCCTACCAAATCCTGATGGCAAGCTACAATCTACAAATTCCCCGAATGTTTGCTGCCTTATTGCTAACCACTGCTTTGGGCGTAATCATCTTCGTGCTGTTGACGCTATTATCTGATTTTCTACTAGGAAAATGGCACGAAAGCGCTGTTAAGCGAGAAAATTAGGGCGTTAGGCGTCAAGGCAGGGGATTAAGAAAGAGTGGGAAGAAACGTAAGGGTTCCAACAGAACCGCGCTACTGGCTGAAAAATGCTCATGTGCCAGCTTCGCTGTTGAGTGTTGATAACACTGAGATTACGGCGAAACAGACTAGGGAAGGGTTGTGTCAGGTAGATATTGAAATTGCTGAGGGTGCAATTACTCGTATCGTTCCCGCACTCGGCATTCAGGACACTACAACGGGCAACGGCAAAGTGCCTAAACCACTCAGCACTGATTTGCGAGGTGGGCAAGTGTGGCCTTGTTTGGTTGATATGCACACCCACTTGGATAAGGGTCATATTTGGGAGCGATCGCCTAATCCAGATGGTACATTCACTAGTGCCCTTGAAACCGTAAAGGCTGATAGCCAAAAGTACTGGCAAGCTGAAGATGTCTTTCGCCGCATGGAATTTGGTATCAAGTGCAGCTACGCCCACGGCACCAAAGCCATCCGCACCCATATTGACTCGTTTGGTGAACAAGCAGCAATTAGTTTAGGTGTATTCAAATCCCTTCACAGAGAATGGGCAGAAAGAGTAACGCTGCAAGCCGTATCTTTAGTCACTCTCGATTACTACCAAACCCCTGAGGGAGTTGTCCTAGCTGACCAAATTGCCGAAGTAGGCGGCATCCTGGGTGGTGTGGCTTATATGCATCCTGACTTAGATGCCCAACTGGATACAGTATTCTCCCTTGCCAAAGAACGGGGTTTAAACCTCGACTTCCATACCGATGAAAATGATGACCCTAATTCGGTATGTCTACACAAGGTAGCAGAAGCTGCCCTCCGCCACGAATTTACCGGGCAAATAGTGTGTGGTCATTGCTGTAGTTTGGCAGTGCAAACACCAGAAGTCGTCGCAAAAACTCTCGACTTGGTCAAGCAAGCAGGAATTGGCATCGTCAGCTTACCAATGTGTAATCTCTATTTGCAAGACCGGGAATCTGGTCGAACACCTAGATGGCGGGGAGTAACGCTACTAAAAGAACTTAAACAGCATGGCATTCCTGCTGCTGTTGCAAGCGATAACTGCCGCGATCCATTTTATGGTTTTGGTGACCATGATGTCTTGGAAGTCTTTACCCAAGCTGTCAGGATTGCCCATTTAGATATGCCATATGGTGATTCGCCCTGTGCTGTGACCAAGACATCAGCTGACTTAATGGGTTTGCCAAATATGGGGCGGATTGGTGTTGGGTTACCTGCTGATTTAATTTTGTTCAAGGGACGCAACTTCAGCGAACTCTTGTCCCGTCCTCAGCACGACCGAATTGTTCTCAGAAATGGTCAAGCGATTGATACGACCCTACCAGATTACGCAGAATTGGATGATTTAGTTACAAAAGAAATTTGATGTATGAAATGACCTCCCCCTAGGGCGTGTTGTCAAACTACTCGTTATTGCATTTCATCCTGGAAGATCCCCCTTGCATCAGAGTTAAAAAGCGATGCTGGGAGGAGGAGGTATCCTCCTCTTTCAGGAAGCATCAAGACGGGGGACTTTGATTAAATTCTCCCCCCTTTTTAACTGGAGTTTAGACTAAGGCGCTTTGACTCAGCAGAGCTGAGTGGAGCGCAAGGGGATGTTGGCGCTGCCTTGCTCCTGTTTAAAGCCATAAAAATCCGCTCAGCTACTGGGGTGTTGATGAGAGCTGAACAACAAAGGTAATTAATAGAAACTCAGACCGACTTTCGACAGCGTTTTTTCCCTTATTGGAACCTTTTTTTACAATATGCCCCCTTATCTATTGGATTTTCCCAACTAGTAATCCGTTCATGTCTCAAGGGTAAAGCCAGTGTTTAGACGCCGTTGAAGGAAAATCCACCTGGATTGAGTCTTGCTTTTTACAAGTCTCTATGGAAAGATAACTTCTACGTAAGTACTATATCCCTATCAACTTTATGTAGATTATTCAAACAACTCCTCAACGCGTTGGTACTGTCAGTCCGGGCGAAGCCCAGGCTAGCGCAGATCGCACCCGCTTGCTTACCGAGGCGATCGCAACACTCTCTAACGAGAGAACGTAGGACTATTCCATTGGAGATACAAACAATGAGTTTTAAAAACTTTGATATCCAACCCGTCGCAGGGCGCATCGGTGCTGAAATCGTTGGTGTTGACCTGAGTGCTGACCTAAGCAACGACATCATCAGCGAGATTCGCAAAGCGCTAGTCCAATACAAGGTAATCTTCTTTCGTCGCCAGCAGCTTGACGCCAATGGGCAGGTTGCCTTCGCTCGTCGGTTTGGTGAAGTCACTACGGCTCACCCCACCGTACCGCCGCTTTCAGGACACCCAGAAATCCTTGACCTGGATTACGGTCGAACTGCCACCCGTGCGAACGAATGGCACACTGATGTTACATTCGTAGACCGCCCCCCGCTCGGTTCTATCTTGCGAGCGATTGAAATTCCTCCGGTAGGTGGCGACACGATCTGGGCAAACTCTGTCACGGCATATCAGGATTTACCCCCCCATCTGCGGAATCTAGCAGACCAACTCTGGGCAGTACACAGCAACGCTTATGACTATGCGGAAGCTGCACTTGACCTTTCTGAAGAATTCAAGGCTCGCCAACGAGTCTTCACCTCGACCGTATACGAAACCCTTCATCCAGTTGTCCGCGTCCACCCTGAGTCTGGCGAACGCGGACTGTTCATCGGCGGTTTCGTTCGCCAGCTTCGCGGTTTATCAACGACTGAATCGTATGACCTTGTGCGGCTGTTGCAGTCATACGTGACTCGTCCCGAAAACACAGTCCGCTGGCGTTGGCAATTGGGTGATGTGGCGTTCTGGGACAATCGCGCCACTCAGCACTACGCCATCTACGATTATGCTGACCAACTCCGCCGCGTTCA
>DATNPI010000087.1:0-3711 GCA_036703325.1 Coleofasciculaceae cyanobacterium | reverse complement strand
AGAACCACCACTGCCGAAACAGCGATCGCTGTAGGGCTATCAGCTCCTTTAAACTTCATGATTCCACGATTTAGGTCTGACATATCGCTCTATCTCCTCCCTTTATTCAAGCGATCTAACAACTTGAATATACCTTGCTCTAGATTAGCGCTCAAAGAAAGAGAAGTTCATGAATCAAAGGATTGATTTAGTTTATGGGGTGTAGCGGCCAGGGGAGAGGGTGAGGCGGTGAGGCGGTGAACACAGATTTTCTACCCTCGGTGGCGGCTAATCCGCTATGATGCCTGTCTAGAAAAGGAGATGATCAGTGAAAGTACTGCTGCTAATCATCACCCTGTTGCTGGGGTTATTGGTCGTGTTGGAAGTGGGCTTGCGCTTGCTGCTAGGATTTGGCAATCCCCTGATTTATATGGCGGATGAGGAAATAGGCTACTTGCTAGCGCCAAACCAAAGCACGAGACGGTTTGGCAATCGTATCGCCATTAATGAGTATTCAATGCGTAGTCCAACGATCGCGGCGAAACGACCAGCATCAACGCTACGGGTGCTGTTATTGGGAGATTCCGTTGCCAATGGTGCCTGGTGGACAGACCAAGAGCAGACGATTTCAGCACTCATTACTACTCAACTAGAACCTTTAGTAGGCAAAGTGTCTGCGTCAAACCTAAGTTTACAAGCGTCCTTTGAAGGTGTAGAAATCCTCAATGCCTCCGCTAATTCTTGGGGTCCCTGGAATGAGTTGGCATATCTACAACGCTTTGGAATGTTTGACGCCCAAGTGGTAGTGGTGTTGCTCAACACTGATGACTTATTTGCCACAGCACCGACTTCAGCGCCGGTGGGACGCGATCGCAACTATCCAGACCACAAACCCCCTTCAGCCTTAGCCGAAGCATTCAGCCGTTACCTGTTACCTGCACCCGTCGTGCCAGGAATAAAGGCGGTAAATGCCTCCGGAGGCGTTACAGGAGCCCTTATAGACAAAGATCGGGTTGGCTTCAATCTAGAGGCAATTCGACAAATTCAAACCCTGGCCAATACCGCTAATGCCAAGTTTCTCCTATCCATGACGCCATTACTCCGCGAAATTGGAGAACCGGGTTCTCGTGATTATGAACGTAAGGCAAGGCAACGCCTCATTAACTTCACTCAAACCCAGCAAATCACCTATCTAGATTTTCTGCCGATATTCAACGACACCGAAACGCCACAGAGTTTGTACCGCGATCACATTCACCTGAGTCCTCAGGGTAACCAAAAAGTCAGTGAAGTGATAACGCGATCGCTCCAGCAACTGCTGCACCAATAAAACAACCCTGCCACTGCCACTGACACAACTAGTAGCGGTTGAAAAAAACCTTGGGCAGGGGTTGATGATGTAAGTGAGCGCTTCGGCGTACAAGAGGGCTTGCGTTGAACTGGCGACACGCTTGCCCCATAACACCACGGTTGTTTTCAGCTGCTGCACATCTCGCTTTGCACAATCTAGACTTGGGTAGTCTTTCCGTTGTCCATTGTTTGTTGTTCGTTGTCCGTTGCAACTGACCACTGACAAAAATCCAGAATCTAAATGTGCAAGTTAGAGGCATGACAGCTTAGTAAGGCACTGCTGACACCGTGTGAGTATTCAGGTCACGACACTCTCTGTCTAGTTGTCGCCAAACTTGACCATCGAGTGCCATCTGCTCAATCAAACTCGCCAAACGCAGTGCCTTAAGCGCCTGTTCGCCACCTACAGAAGGTTGATTACCACCCCGAACACAGCTAACAAAGTGTTCCAACTCGGCGTGCAGTGGCTCAATGTTGCTGGTGCAAACCTTCTCAATCAAACCATCCTGCCGATAAAGCACCTGACCATAGTCCGTCATGTAGTTAGCCGTTGTTTGCCGATGAATCAGAATCTCATTATTGAGAAAATCTGCTTCCGTCAGCGAGTTTTTACAATGGGCAGCAATCCGGCGAATTTTGCGGTGCGTTACCTTACTAGCTGTTAGGGTAGCGACAATGCCATTGGCGAAGCCTAGAGTCGCCGTCACATAGTCCAAATATCCAGAATCGGCTGCGCGGCTACCACTAGCCGTTAACCGGGCTACGGGTGCATCTGCCAGTTCCAACATCAAGTCAATGTCGTGGATCATGAGATCCAGAACAACGGAGACATCATTGGCTCGATGAGAGTAGGGACTCATCCGGTGAGCTTCTAGTGCCAGCAATTCTTCCGTCTTCAGCACTTTACTAAGTTCCTGAAAAGCCGGATTGAAGCGTTCGATATGACCCACTTGAAGAATACACTGGAAATCAGCCGCGGCATTCACCAAAGACTCCGCCTCGGCAATATTGGCGGCAATCGGTTTTTCAACTAAGACATGAATCCCAGCTTGCAGACAAGTCATGCCGACTTCGTGATGCAGCTTCGTGGGCACGGCAATACAAACCGCATCCACATAAGGGAAAAGATCGCGGTAGTCTTCAAAAAAACGGACACGGTACTTACTTGCCGTGTCCAAACCTCGCTCAACATTGATATCTGCCACACCCACTAATTCAACGTCTTTAAGAAGACTTAAAACGCGGGTATGATGCTGTCCCATATTGCCAACGCCAATAACGCCAATCCTGATTGGCTGCGGCAGGCTGCGCTGCACATGGGTATTCGGATGTGTTTGACACATACTATTTTGCACTCTTGTCTGCTCCTCCACCACGGGAACTAAGTCAATTTGCTTACTCTGAGCCGCCTTAAACCATCCAGATAGTACCACAGCACCTCTGAGTGTGAAGAATTCCAAAGTTTTGCCCAGATCCCTTAGATTAAGGAGGTCTTTAGAGCGGTCATTCTGTTTTAATTGTGATTTTAGCGATTCTAGTAGGACAGCGCGTTGTGTCAGTTTCTGGTGCGTCCATTGAGGGCGTTGGGAGAAACTAAGACCATTTCTCTTTTGTCACGCTACAAACCATGAGCATTAACGCTATAGGCTGGAAGTAGGAGCACGATTAATGACGCCTTTACTGATTGAGGGGCTTTTATTTTGAAAGCAGTGGTTTTGTTGTCGGGAGGATTGGACTCTTCTACGGTTCTATATCAAGCCAAGGCAGATGGTTGTGAGTGTTATGCAATTTCCTTTGACTACCAGCAACGGCATCAGCGAGAACTGAAGTCAGCAGAAGCGATCGCCTATAGCGCTGGTGTCAAGGAACATCAGGTGGTGAGCTTTGACTTGCGGCAGTGGGGCGGTTCGGCGTTAACGGATGATGACATTGACTTACCCGAACATCGCTCGCTTGAGCAGATGTCTGAAAATATACCAATTACTTATGTTCCTGCCCGCAATACGATTTTTCTGAGTTTTGGCTTGTCCTACGCAGAAGCGATCGCTGCTGAACGAGTCTATGTCGGTGTCAACGCTTTAGATTATTCCGGTTACCCAGATTGCCGTCCTGACTACATCCAGGCAATGCAGAATGTCTTTGAGCTAGGAACAAAACAAGGCCGTGAGGGACAAGCGATAGGGATTGTGACGCCCCTGATTAACCTCAAGAAAACCGCAATCATTGAGCTAGGTAATCAGCTGGGTGTCCCTTGGGAACAAACTTGGTCTTGCTACGCAGGCACTGATGTGGCTTGTGGTGTCTGTGATTCCTGTCAGTTGCGGCTTGCCGCTTTTGCTGAACTGGGATTGCAAGACCCACTTCCTTATCAATCACTTAAAA
>DATNPI010000086.1:0-3845 GCA_036703325.1 Coleofasciculaceae cyanobacterium | reverse complement strand
GCAGCTATTTTAAACAGACAGCGACCATCCAATCGGACACAGTCAGAAACTACCTTATTGTTTGAGTCATTATTTAAGAGGCTGGAGGGTTGTAGCTTGAAATCCCCCAAGAGAGGGAACTGAGCCTGAACAGGAGACACGAAACTACCCGTCAGCACGATTGAACCCAGAACAGCCCAAGATGAGAAGCTTATTTGAAACATACTATTAAACTCAAGTAAATTTTTTTACGATAGTTGAGTAGCTGTACTGGACAGAAATCATGGCTTGCTAAATAACTCAAGAAAAACTCAGTTTTGTATAAAGCTCAGTGATAAATAAGCACGCGATCGCTAAGTCCTACATTGAATAAATTCTCTGAAATTATAATCAGTTAACTCGAAAAGCCATATCTGTCTGGAGAAAACTCTGGCTTTCTCACTCCCTTAGTCTCTAGCTCCCAGCCCCTCGCCCCTTCATGGTGATAGAGAAATAGGTGCGATCGCATCTGCCCCCCAGACACCCTGTGGGATCGAGTAATCTAGTGAAGACCGCGATGCAAATTTTGTTGAGAAGCCAAATACATGACAGCAATTTCCACTCAGCCCAAGCACGAAGTTAAAGACCTTTCCCTCGCTCCCCAAGGCAAACAAAGGATTGAATGGGCTGGGCGAGAGATGCCGGTGCTACGGCAAATTCAGGAACGCTTTGCCCAGGAAAAGCCATTTGCAGGGATTCGCTTAGTCGCTTGCTGCCACGTCACTACTGAAACCGCTCATTTAGCGATCGCTCTCAAAAACGGTGGTGCTGACGCCGTCTTGATTGCCAGCAATCCCCTCTCCACCCAGGATGATGTTGCCGCCTGCTTAGTTGCTGATTATGGCATTCCCGTATTTGCCATGAAAGGCGAAGACGCCGACACCTACACTCGGCACGTTGAAATTGCCCTCGACCACCGTCCTAACATCATCATTGATGACGGTAGTGATGTCGTTGCCAGTCTGGTACAGCACCGCAAAGACCAAATTGCCGACCTCATTGGCACCACAGAAGAAACGACTACTGGAATTGTTCGTCTGCGTGCGATGTTCAATGATGGGGTTTTGAGCTTCCCCGCAATGAACGTCAACGATGCTGACACCAAGCACTTCTTTGATAACCGCTACGGCACAGGTCAATCCACCCTTGACGGGATTATCCGGGCAACCAACGTTTTGCTTGCTGGTAAAACTATTGTGGTTGCAGGTTATGGCTGGTGCGGTAAAGGCGTTGCCCTCCGTGCAAGGGGAATGGGTGCTAACGTCATTGTCACCGAAATTGACCCGACAAAAGCGATCGAAGCAGTGATGGATGGCTTCCGCGTGATGCCAATGGCAGAAGCGGCTCCCCAAGGTGACTTGTTTATCACCGTCACTGGTAACAAGCACGTCATTCGCGCCGAGCATTTCGATGTCATGAAGGACGGAGCAATGGTTTGTAACTCCGGTCACTTCGACATCGAAATCGACCTCAAATCTCTGGGTGCCAAAGCAACAGAAGTCAAAGAAGCAAGAACATTCACCCAGGAGTATCAACTCTCAAACGGTAAATCCGTCATCGTACTAGGCGAAGGACGTTTGGTTAACCTGGCAGCGGCTGAAGGACACCCCAGTGCTGTGATGGATATGAGCTTCGCGAACCAAGCTTTGGCTTGTGAGTACCTGGTGAAAAACAAAGGCAATTTGGAACCGGGAATTCACTCTATCCCTGTTGAGGTGGACAAAGAAATTGCCCGATTGAAGTTGCAGGCAATGGGAGTTGAAATTGATACTCTGACGCCTGATCAACTTGAGTACATGAACTCTTGGACTTCCGGAACCTAGATCAGTATGTAGGATAGGGTGGGCAATGCTCACCCTCCTATTTTCAACAAGGTTTTGTATTTATTTCATCTTATTTTAAGGTTTACAAGGGTAGACTTATGCATCTGCCTTTAGTTGATAGCTATAAGCTACCTAGAAAACTGCTAGAGTTGAGCGAAATTAGTAGGAGAAACTGACCCAATGGTTGAATGGATCACGAGTACCATGACTTCCATGGGATACGTGGGAATTGCGCTGCTGATGTTTGCAGAAAATCTATTCCCCCCCATCCCCTCGGAACTGATTATGCCGTTGGCGGGGTTCACAGTGGCGCAGGGCAAGATGAACTTAGTGCTAGCCGTTGTAGCGGGATTGGTGGGCACGATGCTGGGGGCACTGCCGTGGTACTATGCAGGCAAACTCTTGGGCGAGGAGCGTTTGAAAAGTTTAGCCGATAAGTATGGCAAGTGGATTACGCTCAGCAGCAGGGATATCGACAAGGCAGATAACTGGTTCGACAGGCATGGTGCTAAAGCCGTCTTGTTTTGCCGCCTTGTGCCGGGAGTTCGCACCCTGATCTCGCTTCCGGCAGGTCTTAGCGAGATGTCTTTAGTGCCATTCCTCATCTACTCAACTATTGGTAGCGCCTTGTGGATATTTGCGCTGACTTATGCCGGGTACTTGCTGGGTGATAACTACGATCGCGTGGATGAGTATCTTGGCCCTGTTTCCAAAATCGTGTTGGTTATACTCTTAATCTGGTTTGCGCTTTGGGTGGGAAAGCGTATGATGAGGCGTAAGACTTAATGCCATCTTGGTTAGGCGGCGTTAAACGATGGAACTCGCACCTACCAATCAACGCCGCAAGTTTATCACCACCGAGCCTTTAGGGAAAGGTGGAGAGGCGGGGGAACAGAAAGCTTGGGATGCGATTCGCGATGCCTTTGCCGCTAAAGATTGTATCGGCTACTGGCGCTATCCGATTTTTTCTAAGGTCGGGAAGTCCCGCAAAGAGCCTGATCTTCTGATTGTTGACGCTCAACTGGGTCTAATTGTCATTGAAATTAAGTCAGTGACGATTGACCAGATTGTCGCAATTAAAGGTCATCGGTGGGAGTTCCAAAATTATTACACGACTAGCGGCAATCCTTACGAGCAAGCGGAAAGTCAGTTGTTTGCGTTGTTGGGATATTGCGATCGCGAACCCTCCCTCCGCCGCAAAGTCAGTGGTCGCGCTTTTGTTTGCCTCCCCCTAATAACCGAGGAACAATGGTATCAAAGTGGGTTTTACCAATTACCCAGTTGCCCTCCGATTATCTTTCAAGACCAACTTGCAAGAATGGGGAAGGGGGAAGGGGGAATGGGGAAGGCGAAGTCAACTGGACAACTGACAACTGACAACCAACAACTGACAAACCCCTACTCCCTACTCTCTACTTCCCACTCCCTGCTAGAGCAGATTCAGCAAACTCCCCCCATCATCAAAGGTTGCAATCTCACAGTTGGACAGTGGAAGTTGCTGCAAGCGGTAATTAGCGGTACACCAGTCTTTCGCACACGGGTAGGGGCACGACATATAGTGCCCCTACATGATGGACAACCTAAAACCAAGCAAACTCGTGCCAGTGTCCTTGCCGAGGTGCGGCAACGCCTATCACAATTTGACTTGCAACAAGAACACATTGCGAAAACCATTCCTCCAGGACCGCAGCGAATTCGAGGCATTGCTGGGTCAGGGAAAACCGTGCTGCTGTGCCAAAAAGCGGCTCATATGCACCTAAAGCATCCAGAATGGGATATTGCTTTTGTCTTTTTCAGCCGTAGCCTGTACCACCCCATTATTGCCCAGTTGGATAAGTGGATACGCCGGTTTAGTGCTGGCGAGGAGGGGTTTGATGCGAAGAATCGGAAATTTCAGGTACTTCACGCTTGGGGAGCCAGGACTCAACCCGGACTTTACAGCACTATTTGTAGAACGGCTGGGGTTAAGCGTCTTACCGTTGATGACACAGAGAGTAAGCGACC
>DATNPI010000077.1:0-23794 GCA_036703325.1 Coleofasciculaceae cyanobacterium | reverse complement strand
GACTTGTAACATCGCGAGGCGTCCCTTAGGACAATGAGCTAAAAGTTGCTGGAGTACATAGTCACGAGTAGTACGAATCAGCTTTCGGGTTGACCAAGAATAAATATTGAGAAACCGACTTAAAGCACTGGCCGACTTAGTTTTACTGTGTTGGGGTAAAGGATGACCTTGAGCCTCTAGGAACAATCCCAACATGGCTTGTAGATTATCGCGCTGATACTCTGAAGGCATCAACGACAGTAAGGTGTAGACTAATTGCTGGGCGTGGGCAAGAATTGTTTGCATTTTTCTTGCTTTTCTCAATGCATTTCACGCCCTTTTCTCTCATATTTTTGGTTGTCAACGCAAATCGCAGAGAATTCGGGTATTGAGTGCTTGCCGGATTCCTTAGCTACGTAATCTCACTATTGATAAAGTTATTTTACCTACTCTTGACTACGGGCAACTCTTTGGGATTCGGCGTCACTTTTTATACCTCTCATTCGTCGTTTAAGGGTTTCTCCTGATTGGTGCAAGATATGAGTCAACCCACTTAACAAGTTGATAGGTAATCTTGGCGTTGCGGTTCCCTGTTTCCCATCCCGTTGGTGGATTCACAATCAATTCTCCTCTAGCCGTTCTTTCCAATCTCAAGTCTTGATTAGCTGTTGCCAGTTCAATAAAATCAGCATGACTGAGGGAAAGCCTCAGGTTGGGTGGGAGGTTGAGCTGTATGCAGTCAGTTGCTTGAGTCGGTATCTGAATCGTTTTGGCTACTGTCATATTTATTCTGCTGAAAGATTACTTATGTGATGTGCAACTTTTTCTTAGCCCTCTTACTAAAGGGTTGGGGAAATCTATTAGCCCTTGGTAAGGAAAGTTGGGAGGATCTAAACGTCAAGCTAGTCCTGGAAGATCCCCCCTAACCCTCCTCACTAAAGCTCCGGTTAAAAAGGGGGGAACTATCCGGAAAGGGGGGAACTATCCGGAAAGTTGCACCTGCTGTTACTTAGTAATATAGCGATCGCAAGTTGTCTACGCCTTCCTCAACAGCATCCCCGGTTTAACAACCCCCTCCACTGTTGCTTCTCCAACTAACCCATCACGCGATCGCAGCGTCACCTTACCCTTACCATTGATAATCGTAAACACTGTACCCTCGTCGATCGCTGCCAGATCTACCCCACCCAACCACAGTTTTGCTTGATTTCCTTGAACCTCGGTAATGACGGCATCTGCTACCGGACTTGGGGTGTTGATAAAATAAATGGGTTGCTTTTCATACCCACTTTCAAGCTTGACCTCGTAGCGGGGAGTTTGATCAAAGTCCTTGGGGATATTTTGAATAGCGTAGGCGATCGCACTCTCAGGTGTACTCGTTTGCTGCCACAAATACTGCGTTAATAAATAGGTAAAAGCTCCCGCATTAAAGCCATTCAAACGCGCATCAATCGCCGTTTGTTCTAGGTTGGTTGCCGCGAGGACAACTCCCTTGGCAACTCCCCTCCGATACCCCTTAACAAATTCTTCGCGAGAGAGTTTCAGCCGTGATAGCCACTTTTCTTGGTACGATTTTTCCTCAGGAGAAATCTGTAACTTGCTGCCTCCATCTCGCGATCGCACCCGAAAAGTTGGTCTTGTGGCACCACCAGAGTAACAACTATCTAGAACAACAGTGACATTGTCACTCTGCAAAGCTGACATCAGCAGGAACAACGTGTGTCCCATGATGTCCTTTACAACGCCACCTTTATTGGGGTATCCAGGGGGTAGATCACTATCTACTGGAACAAAGGTGCCGTTTAATCCGCCATTGTTACCTGGCTCAACAACGATAGGATCTGGATCGAGAACGCGAGAACCATGCCCTGAGTAGTGATATACTACTACGTCTCCAGGCTTGGCTTGCTTAATTAGATGCTCTTCAAATGCTTGCAGAATGCCAGAGCGAGTTGCTTTTTCATCAAACAACGTGTAAATATCTTTGGGATTAAAACCAAAGCGATGAATGAGGAGATGACGCTGCAACTCCACATCATTGACACAGCCCCGCAACTGTTGGTCTGCGGCATATTTATTGATACCGACGAGTAGGGCAAGTTTGCGAGGAGTACCTTGTGCCAAGACTTTTCCGTAGCGTTCAGCTTGTCGTTGAATGTTGAGCTGACTCAATCCTAAGGTTGCCAGAGTAGCCCCAGCGAATTGGAGGAAATGACGACGAGGTATACGGTACATAACAATCCTGTAGTGTCAAAAAGCTCAACTCCCAGCCCCAGACCTACAATAAAAATAGAGTCTGTTAAGAAGTGTAAGGATTTTTCATGGCTGATCAGTTAATTCGCGCCACAGCGGCGAAGGGTGGCATTCGAGCCGTCGGCGTCATCACAACACGCCTCACTGAAGAAGCCCGACGCCGTCATAAACTCTCCGGCGATGCGACTGCCGCACTGGGTCGTACCATGTCGGCGGGCCTACTGCTAGCTTCTAGTATGAAGCGAGAAGGATCGAGGGTCAATATTCGGGTCAAAGGCAATGGCCCCCTTGGTGGGATTCTCATCGACGCTGGATTAGACGGAACTGTACGGGGTTATGTGGATAACCCAACGGTTGAACTACCACCGAACGAGCGAGGCAAACTTGATGTTGGTGGTGTGGTAGGTCACGATGGTTACCTCTACGTTGTCCGAGATGTTGGATACGGCTACCCCTATTCCAGTACTGTTGAGCTAGTTTCAGGTGAAATTGGCGATGACGTTGCTCACTACCTGGTAACTTCCGAACAAACACCCTCAGCTTTAGTCGTCGGTGTGTTTGTTAAGACAGAAGGTGTTACAGCAGCTGGAGGTATATTGTTACAAGTTATGCCCAAGGCGGCTAGAGACGAAGCCCTAGTGGAAACTCTAGAGTCTCGCGCTCACATTATCAAGCAATCAGGAGTTACATCCCTATTGCAGGCAGGCAAGACGTTACCAGAAATTTTTGAGCAGCTGTTGGGTGATATGGATTTGGTCATTCTTCCAGAAGTCCAGATGCTTCGCTTTCACTGTGGTTGTTCTTTTGACCGCGTTTTGGGTGCCTTGAAGATGCTTGGTGAAGCAGAACTTCAGGATATGATTGAAAAAGATGATGGAGCTGAAGCAACTTGCCATTTCTGCGGGGAAGTTTACCAGGCTAGTTCTGATGAACTGGCTCAGTTAATTAAGGATTTACGAGCCGAGTCGGTTTGACACTCCATACAGCTAGAAGCCTTGTCGCTACCCAGGTTTTTGAAATTGCTAGCCCTAAGCAAAGCCATAACAAAGTGCTACTGCAATAATAGATGATAGCGTTCATGCGTTGTAGCTTTGGAGTAACAAACGTCAGCGTTAGCGCCAATCACGCCTTGTGCTTTGCCGGAAAGTTAGTCCCTACCCCAGAACATACTCTCATAGACCTTGATGAAAAAGGGCAGATCGATGAAAACCTGAAAACTTTGTGGTTTCTCAAACTCCCTATACAGCAGGGCAAGCGAGAAGATGTGGGTAGCGACAAGGTCTAACGCTACAACGATAAAGTAGTGTTCCTCTGTAGTCAGTAATATAAGGAAGCATTTAAGTCAGTAGGTAGCTTTTTCTCACCAACGGGGGTAGGATTGCAACTACTGAGAGTGCTAATAAGTACGCTGGCTCGGGTATAGCGTGTGGTGGTGTGAGTTATGACTAGAAATCGAGAAATTCCCGACGGTTGGCCTGCCTCAGGAGCGCAAGACTCAGGAGGTGCCTCTCCGCATACAGCCGTTGGTTCATCCCCACCCTTAACAGGGCGTCGAGAGCGTATACGACGCTTTACGGGCGGTGTGCAGTTCTGGGCAATTTTAATTGTGCTGTTTGCCGGTGGGGTGGGCTTTGTCTCAATAGCCCTGTTGTTAAAGTTGCCAGCAGTTCCGAACTGCCCCGCAACGTTTTGGCCAACAGCTTCGGCGTCGATGCGGCTTTATTGTGCCCAGGTGGCGGCGAACAAGCAGACAGCGGAGAACTTGCTAGAGGCGATCGCATTGGTTGAGGGTTTACCAGCCGATCACCCGTTGCGCCCAGAAATCAACCGAAGTATCGAACAGTGGTCACTCGATATCTTGAAAATCGGCGATCAAAAGTTCCAGGCGGGTCAGTTGAATGAAGCGATCAAGATTGCTAGAAAGATTCCTGCTGGCGTCTCGGCATACAAGCTGGTAGAACAGCGCATTGATGGTTGGCAAGCAATCTGGTCAAAGGCACAGGCAATCTATGACAAAGTCGAGCAACTGCTGAGGAAGTCAAACTGGAATCAAGCTTTTGCAGAAGCCGGACAACTGACCTACGTGGACAATAAGTACTGGGCAACGACCAAGTACGAGCAACTAACTAAACTGATTCGGCTGACACGGGAAGCGAGTGCCCAGTTAGATAAAGCGCGTGATCTGAGTAAAAGCAATCTCGTAGATGATCTTTTGGCAGCGATTAAAGAGGCTCAGAAAATCTCTCGCCAAAGTTATGCCTACAAACAGGCTCAGGATTTGATTGCTGAGTGTGCCAACAAACTGGTTAAGCTGGCAGAGAATCGGCTTGAACAGCTCAACTGGCAAGGAGCAATCGACATTGCTAATAAACTTCCCCCTATCCTCAAGTTACCGCAGATGAAATCTGACTTGATTAATCTGGCTCAGGCGATATCATCGGCTGAATCAGGAACAAGTGCGGATTTGGAAAAAGCGATCGCCTCGGCCCAAAAACTGCGCTCCGATCGCCCTCTGTATAAACGAGCACAGCAATTAATTGGTCGTTGGCAGCGAGAGACTGAAGACGTGGCTCGGCTGGAACGGGCGCGGATGTTCGCTAGTTCAGGTTTGACCACTGACTTGAAAACAGCGATCACTGAAGCGGAGCAGATTCCTAGTGGCAATCCTCGCTATCAGGAAGCACGGGCTGATATCGGACGCTGGACTCGTCAAGTGGAAACCATTGAAGACCAGCCCTATCTCGACCGTGCCAATCAAATTGCCGCCTTTGGTGGGCTTGCCTCTTTGCAAGAAGCCGTTCAAGAAGCCAGTCGCATTGCTCCCGGTCGCGCCCTCTACAAGCAAGCGCAAGAAAAAATTGCGCAGTGGACTGAAACCATGCAGCGCCAACAAGACCAGCCGTACCTCGACCAGGCACGTACTCTGGCAAATGGGGGCGATCTTTCCGCTGCGATTGCTGCTGCCCAACAAATTAAATCGGGAAGAGCGCTCTACAGGGAGGCGCAAAACGAGATCAGTGGCTGGCAGGCAGACTTGGAGGGTCAGCAGCGTTTACAGGAAGCGTACAATGCGGCTACTCCCGGAACACCAGAAGCACTCTCATCAGCAATTCGATTGGCAAGGCAAGTTCCGAGCATATCGAAATCTAAAGCGGATGCAAGAGATATGGTTTCTCGCTGGAGCTCTCAACTTTTAACAATGGCGCAAGATCGGTCGGCATACAATATTGGGGAAGCGATCGCGATCGCGAAAATGATTCCCTCCGGCACGGATGCTTATGAGGAAGCTCAAACGCAAATTCAGTCATGGCAAAGCGCTTTAGAGCCGCCTCCACTCGTTACTCCGCAAGTACAGTCTGGCACCAATACCCCCTACTCCCCATACTAAAGTAACTAAACCCACGCTCACATCTGAAGGATGTGAACGTGGCATTTTACACTCAGTAGGCCGAAAAATTGAGAGCGATCGCTCTGGGGTAGGGAGCTACATCATCTGATTTTTGCAAAAAAAACCGTATTTTGAATACATTCCTTAGAGGCAAACAGTTGTTCTACATTCCCCCAAAAACGGTATCGTAAACTAGTATTTTTTTGCGCTCGCTCTCATTTCTCGGTCTACTGACCTACTGAGATACCTCTAAAGCTTCTGACAGCTCCGTGGGTTTCGCTGGCATTGGGAAGAGTAACCGAAAAGCCGATTGACGCTGGTCTGATGGTTCTGCTGCATTCTTCCACAATGTTTCATAGTAGAAAAACGACACACCAGCAAAGCCTCGACTGCGAACAGCCTCCACTTGCTTTTGGATTTGTGATAGAGAAACTCTTTTATCTTTTAGACCAGTCAATATTCCAATACCGACAGGGATATGACTGCGTGCCAACTTAACTTCGGGTTGCTCCAATTCCGAGATAAAGACGTTGAAGTCGTTTCGATAAATCTGCACAATCAGTTCTTCTACTAAGCCAAGCCGTTCCCAATTCGCCCAGTCTGCTAAAAAGTATTCGTAGGAGAAACGCTGCGGGTTGGGAGAGATGGAGACGGTAACTTTCTCCTTGCGGTCTTTAATTGCCCGGAACACCCGCTTCATGAAATCAGTAATTTTGTTAGCCCGCCAGCGCACCCATTCGGCATCTTGAGGGTCAACGGGGGGAGCTTTACCTTGGTGTTCTTGTTTGTACAACTGTACAGTGAAGTCGTCGTAACCAAACTCAGATGGCAG
This sequence comes from Coleofasciculaceae cyanobacterium, assembly GCA_036703325.1. GTDB lineage: Bacteria > Cyanobacteriota > Cyanobacteriia > Cyanobacteriales > Coleofasciculaceae > DATNPI01. Next base: position 17,342 of record DATNPI010000077.1, on the reverse strand, counting down.
GCCCAAGTGGTCATCGAATTGGATGCCATCAACGTTATAGTTACTAACAACCTCGACAGCTAAATCCTGGATGAACTGCTGCACGTCTGGCTTAAAAGGGTTGAGCCAGACGACATCCTTGATCGGATCGCCAGATTCATCTTTATCAACCGTTGTTCCATCACGGCGGTTGGTGAGCCAGTCAGGGTGGCGTTTAGCTAGCTCAGAATAAGAGGGCGTCATGAAGCCAAATTCAAACCAGGGTATGACCCTCATGCCTTTTTGATGCCCCTGGTCTATGACCTCTTTGAGCATATCTCGCCCTTTTGTTCCTAAGTCTGGATCGAGGGATGGGTCTAAGGGCGTCACTAGCCTTACGGCACGCCCAACAACTCGCTCTGCCACCTTGCTGGGGTAGAGGGTGTAACCCCAATTCAAGACAGTAGGGTAGAGCGTATTGAAGTTCAACTGGGCAAGGCGTTGAATAGCATCGGTGACATTCTGACTTGAAAACAGCACATCACTATCAATATTCGTTAACCATATCCCCCGTAACTCACCCTCCCCTTTATCAAACGGGGGTAATTCTGCTGTCGCAATGTACTGGGAAGGCACCACTCCTGCTGTTCCCGTTGCTTGGCACAAGAAAGCCGCGATATCAGCTCGACTCGCCAACTGATTAGGATTAAGTGTCCGAACATTCGGGTAATTGACAACTAGCTGTTTTTCCGTAGCCGCCGCGATCGCGCTTTGGGAATACTGAGGAATCCCATCGGCGTCTGCAAAAGCGCCAGTCAATGTCTCAAGGGAAGGCTTACCCGGTACATACTTCAACCCACTGGCCAAAGACACCAACGCTTGCACACGGGGAATATTTTGAGTTGGCTGAAAGACTCCACCGGGATAGCCAGCGATAAATCCTGTTTGATAAGCTTTGCGAATCGCATCACTAGCCCAGTAGTTGGTTGGGACATCAGTAAATTTTCCCCCAGTACGTACCCCAGCAGCATCAGGGAAAGCTTTACCCAACATTGCCGCAAATTCAGCTCTCGTTACTGATGCATTTGGTTTAAAGCTACCATCTGGGTAACCACTGATAATCCGTCGCTGTGCCAACTGTTCGATGCAAGGTTGCGCCCAATTCCCTTGGACATCACTAAACTTCGTCTCTCCGTAAGCAGCAGTTGGCTTCCACACCGCTATCATTACACCCAAGACAAACAAGCAAACAATCCAAGCCTGACGCCCAAAAGCGCGGCTAAAAGAAACCAGCCCATCTGCACAGGCTGTAAAAAAGCTTTTGAGAAACCGTTTCATAGATACCGAACTAGAGATGAAACTATTGACGCAAGTGTCTTGGACTAATCAGGAATGACTTAGTTAACAGGGCAAAGGTTGCAGGATAATACAGCGCAGCTTCAAAAAACTGGGGAGGGGGCACTTTGGGATTAGCTATCGAAAGGACGAGAACCCTAGCCTACCGCAACATGGAACACCTACGGCAGTAAGTGATCTTTGGCACTGGTACACTTGTGTGAAGAAACTAGACTGTATTTGGATCTTGACGGTCAAAGTTTAAGATTTATTACATTTAAACGGATTTTTATACGCTCACCGTGTTGTTCTACACCAGCTAAGTCAAAAAAATCATCCTATATAAGGAAGACACAAGAAAGTCTTAGTTAAAAAATTAGGTTAGCAAGCAACTTGTTTTCTATGACTATCAAGTATGACTCGGAAGACTTATCGGCACACAACAAACGAGCGCTCAGAAAGCTGGAGAGAGCGATCGCCATATCTCAGGGTCAGTTTTCACTGATTTTGGTGTGCTGCAACTATCCACCCGTGGGGCTGCAAGTGGTGAACCAGTTGCAAGAATTCTCCTCTATCCAAATCCAGAAAGTAGTCTTGCGGCCATCGACCAGCACCTTGTTTACAAATATAGCTACAGTAGTTGAAGAGCCGCCACCACAAGCCTTGATGGTCTTTGGTCTCGACTCAGTTGTTGCAATCGATCAAGTATTAAGTGCAACAAACCTAGTGCGAAATGAATTTAGCAAACAGCTTCCCTGTCCCCTGGTGTTGTGGATAAATGATAAAGTTTTGCAAAAGCTGATTCGAGTGGCACCTGATTTTAAGAGTTGGGCAGCCAACCCAATTCGGTTTGAGGTGCCTAAAAATCAGCCGCTTGAGTTGACAGCCATTACCGCTTAACGACTAAGTTGCGTTAAAAAAAAGAAGATAGCACTTGCTCGATGGAGCAATAGGAAATGGCAAAGGAAAAGCTTGCCTCACCGATTCTCAATTCACAATAAATATTTATAGGATTTAATTCATCGGTGCTGTTGGACGACTGGGTGGAATTCGCTCAATCGCAATTAGCGCTTCTAGCACCGACTTGACAATCGGTGCCGCTACAGTTGAGCCAAAAGCATCGGCTCCCTTTGGTTCGTCTACCACGGCTAGCACGACGTAACGTGGAGATTCCACCGGAAAAATGCCAACAAAGCTAGTTATCTTGGCATTGCTATAATAACCACCTATAGGGCTAGCTTTCTGAGCTGTACCTGTTTTACCAGCAATCCGATAACCTGGAATTTGGGCATTTTTGCCTGTGCCTTCACTGACAACACTTTCCATCATTTTGAGCACTGTGTTGGTGGTTGTCGGTGAGAAGATCGGACGCGGTGTACTTAGACGCGGCTGCCAGTATAATTGCCCCTGCGTATTGAACAATCCCTGCACAACATGGGGAGTCACCAGCTTACCGCCATTTGCCAAGGTAGCGTGTAGCTGAACTAGCTGGAGAGGTGTTAAGGAAAAGCCCTGCCCATAGGAGGCGGTTGCGGATTCAATGAGCGCTGCTGTGAACTGCTGCTGACTTTTTATCTGCCCTGGTGTCTCAAAAGGTAAGTCAATCCCAACCTTCTGCCCCAACCCTAGTCTTTCTAGCCAGCCATAGTAAACATCTGGCTTCATTTGTTGGATGATCCGAACCATGCCGATATTGCTAGAGTATTCCAGAATCTGCGGCACAGTGAGAAGGCCGCGACCGCCTTTGGATTCAAAATCAAAGTTGGCAATTGACCACTGACCGATTTGAAGCTGACCTGTATCGTTGAATTGGCTATTGGGATGAATTGCACCAGCTTCGAGAGCGATCGCAACATTTAGCGGTTTAAACGTCGAACCTGGTTCATACAAATCTGCCAGTGCCCAGTTTTTAAATAGACCAACATTGAACTTATAGTACTCATTAGGATTGTAGGTTGGCTCTGTAACCATCGCCAATAGGGAGCCATCCTGTGCATCCATAACAATGACCGTGCCACGTTCAGCACTATACTGCTCAATTTTTTGTTTCAGAGCAAAGCGAGCGGCCCTTTGGAGGCGACTGTCAAGCGTCAGATGCAACCGCAGGTCATCAAAGTGCAGAAATCCTTCTGGAACATGATCGGGCATCAGCGCACCATTCCCGGCACGGCTGAGTCGGAGTGTGCGAACAGCACGCTCTAGTAAATTCTGCTGAGAGTATTCCAGTCCGGCCTGACCGCGATGATCGATATCAACATAGCCCACGACATCTGATGCCAAATCCTGCTGAGGATAAAGGCGGGAGTACTGTTGAATCAGCTCTAGACCATCCACGCCGAGTTTTGCAATCCTGTCGGCCGCATCTTCCGTCAAGGCATGACTAAGGCGAATGCCGCTCGATTTTTCCTTGAACATCTCCTCCAAATCAATTGGCGTCTTCGCCAGCATCGGAGCCACCAAGGTCGCCATTTTCTGCTTAGAAATCTTAAACAGTTTTGGGTGAGCGTACAGTGTATAGACGGGTTGGTCAACGGCTAAAACATTGTTATTTCGGTCAACAATTGGACGTCGAGGGACGAAGGGACGCAGGTATACCATCTGCTGCTGCCGTGCTTTTCCCCCCAGAATCGGTGCCTGTGACACTTGCAGTCGGTACAAATTTAGCAATAGCCCCGTTGCGCCTGCTATCATTACTCCCCAAACAAGCAGCAGTCTCACGCGAGGCATCCGATTTTGGGCTGCTGATGGCGAAGTAGAGCGCGGTGGCGCACCTTTTGGGTTTTGGATTGGGGAGTCCTGGTCAGGATTCAGAGATTGTCGAACCATAATTCATCTAAAAACACCTCGAATGCGGAAACCGTCATACTTCAGTTGGCGGAGGCAGTGGAGGATGCAATGGGTAAGTAACAGGTTGTGAAAGTATAGTTAAATATTTCAAGAGACTTGACCGATGTCGCATCCCTTTCCCTTCGCTTTCACTTTGGGCGGTTCTACATATATCTACTGGTAATTGCGATAGCCCCTGCTGTAAATGAAGTTTTGAAGATCACGAAGTTTGCGGCATTGTACAGGTTTTTTGAGACCAAACAGAGTGCATTTATTTGGCTGGAAGAACTCATGTTCAGTTTTGATGATGTGTTTTTCTACTAGTTGCATCACTCATCTCCGTTAGAAGCAAGTTCTTCAATAATGCGCTCGGTCTGGCATTTGGCCCGGTCTAGTCCATACAAATGCGTACAAAAAGACGTCAAAACTTCTTGCATCCCAAATCCTAATATCCCAAGGGTGACTTTGCTGCTGGTTCTGGGTCAACGGTTTGGGTTGGGGTAGTATAAGGTTTGCGCTGAGGTGCTGGTGGCAGAAAAATTGCGTTGGCTTGGGTTGGATTAACCAAACCTGTAGCTGGTTTTTCGGCTTGTTGAGCCAGCTGGTCTTTCATCACTGCGTTCGCCGTCGTCAGGTTTCGCTCAGTACGTTGCAGCTTTTCCAGTTCACGGTACTCTTGTGCCCACTGCTGCTGGGTATAAACAGTCCAAGAATAAATAGTAAGGGTGGCAGCAACTAGTAAGAACGTGACAATGTCGGAGCTGCGCCGTAGGAATACTAGCGACGAGAGCCAGCTCGGTGTCATCTGCCGTGAGGCGTTGAGCCGTTCTACGTTTTGTCCAGTCGTTTTAGACGGTTTACTACTCACGGTTGATGAGAGCGCTGCCCTCGATCGCGTTACCCTTGAGCTAGCAGCTGGTTTTCTCGACCGATTTCTTTGGGGCAGAACTGAGCGAGGGGCAGCATTCATAAGCATTTCGTGGTTCTATACTGAGTACTTAGTTAATAGTCGCTAGCTATTAACTAAAAACTGGATAATCGAACTCATCCTAGCATCAGCTGTTAGTTGCGGCAGCTACGGATTTTTGCTTAGGTGCTGGGGATTGGACTTGAGATACGACGGTTACTGGTTTATACGCTGGCAGGTCAGATGTCAAAGGTTTGGAATGCCTAATTGGAATTTTGAGGAGAAACTCGGCACCACGACCCGGTTGGGATATGACATCTAGTTGTCCCTTGTGTTGGTTGACAATGGTTTGGTAACTCACCGTTAGACCTAAGCCTCTGCCTTGACCAACGTCTTTGGTGGTGAAAAAAGGTTCAAAGATTCTAGGTTGAATTTCTAGCTTAATTCCCGGTCCATTGTCTTGGATCGCAATCTGCACTCGATCCTCATCTCCTTTTTCGCTGTTCGGTATCCATTCGGTGCGCAGGATGATTGTTTTGTTTGGGTCGGGCGAGCGGTTGAGAGCTTCGATCGCATTAGTCAGGATACTCAGGAAGGCTTGATGAATTTGCCTTGGATAACACTCCACTGGCGGCAGGTTGTCGTAGTGCCGCTCTACCTTGATCGTGCCGCTTATCTGATTGTGCAGAATCAACAGCGTACTTTCTAACGCTGTATTGAGATCTATCACTTTCAGGGGAGCAAGATTGTTCCCAGAGAATTTTTGCAACAACTGCACAATTTCATGAATCCGCTCGGCTCCAGATTCCATTGACTTCAGAATCTTGGGTAAATCTCTGAGTAAGAAATCTATATCTATTTCCTCGGCCAGGTTTTGGACTTGGGAAGAGGGGTAAGGGTATTGAGCTTGGTAGGCTTGCACTAAGCGGATTAGGTCACTCACGTAATGTTCAACGTAAGGAATATTGCCATAGATAAAATTAATAGGGTTATTGATTTCGTGGGCCACACCGGCAACCATCCGACCCAGGCTCGACATCTTTTCACTCTGAATCAGCTGGGCCTGTGTAAGCCGCAGTTCTTCGAGCATTTCTGTCATCTTCTGAGCTTGCAAGGCACTATGGGCAGCTTGCTCTTGGGTGCGGGCGTACAAATAAGCCTGTTGTAGAGAAATTGCTAGCTGATCGGCTACCGCCTGGACAAGTTGTTGGGTATTTTTTGACCAGTACCGGATGTGCGAACACTGATTGATGTAGAGCAGGGCGTGGAGCGTACTGTTCGTCTGAACGGGTACGACTAGAGACGATTTAATCTGCGCCTTCTGGTATTCAACGTTGGCTTTACCAATCCGTTCATCTTGGGTAATGTCTGGGATCATCACCAACTGTCGGTGCTGGATTACCCACTGCGTTATTGGTCCGTGGGTGTCGAAGTAATCAATTGAAGCGGAAAAAGGCTGGCGACAAACTTCATAAAGATGTTTCCGCCGGAAAGCATCACTACTCCCAGGAGCGATCGCGCTTGGCGCATCGGCAAAGCCAATCCCGCTTGGTGCCCCGAAAAGGTCGAGCGCGTTTTCGGGATTGTTCGGATCGTCAACGAGATGAACCAGACATCGATCAGCCTGTAACGCCTCCAATAGCTGGGCGATTGCTTCTGTTAGTATTGTTTTTGGGTCAAAACTCTGGCGGGTCTGATTGGTAATCTGATTGACCAACTGTTCACGAATTGCTTGTTTGTGAGTCTGTTTGTAAAGTTGGGCTTGACGGATCGCCACCTCTAGCGGTTTAGCAATTGACTCCAGGAATTCTATTTCAGCAGCCGACCAAGAGCGGGGCTGCCTTGAAAAACAGGCAATGAAACCAATTGAATCTTCTTTACCTGTGACGGGAATCAGTAAGCTAGCACTGTACCCCAATAGTTGTTGATTCGCCGTTAAAAAGTGATAGCTATGCTTCCCTGGCTGATGTAGAGCTTGCCGTTCCCAGGGAAGCTGTTTAGCAAGCCTAGTCCACCAACTTGGTTTAGACGTTGCCGTGCCGCTGTTAATAATTAGCTCACCTGCCACCAGCTTAGGGGCAATGGCTCCTAAGCTGTCTAATGGGTGATATCCCAAATGAGATGTCTTCTCTTGATCGTCGTTACGCTCACAGACGATCTGAACCCGTTGCGTATCCTGGAAATACCACAAGAAACTACAGTAATCCAAGTCCAGCAGCGAGGCTACCTCGTCCACTGCTGTTTGGAGTACCACCTGCAATTCCAAGGAATTGCGGATGCGGTCAACAATTTTCTGGATAAGTACTGCTTGCCGTCGGGGATACTTAATCCAGGCCCGGAGCAATTGAAAAGCACGATTGACAGTAGGGAACACAATGCCTCCCTTGAACGATACTCCGCACCCCTTTGTCTTCTAAATTTTAGGCAGTGAGGAGGTATCGGAGTTTAAAATCATCCTGAAGATCACTTCCCAACCAGCAATCCTTATGTAGGATACTCGATTTTGTGGGTAACAATTGTATTGGCGATAACGAAAAATAGGTAAAATTGAGGATCGCTGACTAATGACGGTGGCTATAAGAGTCGCTGATAACGCATAAATATTACATAAGTCTATCTGCCTAAAGGAATAGCGTAAAAAACAATTCTTCATGCTAAAACTGTAGAATTGTGATGGGCTAGCGTAACATATCTTTTGACGTAGCTCTTGAAAACAGAGGAGTGTATGAACAAAAAATTAATTGGGTTGGCTCTCTTACTGACATTGGCAACCGCTTTGGGAGCCTGCCAGCCGAGCGGAGGTGATGGGGGCAGCTCCCCAGGTAGTTCCCCTGCTACATCTCCCTCTCCAGGGGCTAGCTAGTAAGAAGCGCGATCGCGCCAAGCGTAAGCCCACGCCCAATGCGAAGCGATCGCCCAAGCGAATCGCGTTGTATCAAACAGGCAGGAAAATTGCTCCTTACACATTTGCGACATCCAGGTCTCCTGTTTGATGTCGCATTCCGACTTTAAAAGGAACAGAATTCTTAAAGCTTAAGAGTTGAGAGTTATGGGTTATGACTTTAAGAATAGTTCTCAGCTCTTGAGAATGTTGCTATTACAATTTAGACGGTCAGCTCGACGCCATCGCTGACTCAACATAGATTTTTAATTTTATGGACAAGTACCGTCCCTGCCAGATGAGCAGCAGTAGCATGACGATGGGATGCTCGAAGATTGGCTAGATGGAAGCAGTGGCACGGCAACTCGCTTTGTTTCCCGTCATTTCGCGGTGGGGAGGGGAAGCCAATTGACCCTTCCGTGTTTAGACAAGATGGTGATTCAGGTGGTGAGGCGTCAGTATGGAATTAATCAGGCAGCGGTACATCTAGCGGCTGACAGGTTGAGAAGGGCGCTGGAAGTGTTACGATGCCGATGACAGGAAAGGGTCTACCTTGTAGGCGATTGCGCTAGACTTCGTCTTACTTTTGCCTAAGAGGCACCGTTGCCAAGAGCGCTAGCGCGCACCAGCAAAGCATCGGCTGCTTTACGGAGTCCCCTAACACTGATTCGTCAATACCGACAGGAGTGGTCCTGGCTGTTTGAGAGAATTGTTCAAATTCATCAAATTGGTGGTGAACTACTGCCGCCTAGGTTGAGAGAGTGTGGTGATTAGGAAATCGAGACTGACACAATAAGTAATAGGACACTTAAGCAATGAGACAAGGCAGATTCCTGAGTCTTTTGCTGGGACTAACTTTTGCAATGGCTAAACCCGCTCTAGCTTTGCCACCGCCGGAGGACGTGCCAGAAGAGGTGTTAAGGACAGAAATTATTACCGAGGCGCGATCGCCAATTGATGGTAAGCCATTGACAGCAGCTGAATACGCCCAACTGCAAGCTGAACTGGCGGAACCCTCGTTTAGTCCGGAAATTAGCCCAAAAATTCGACAATTGATTTTTCTGCTGCGCCTGCGCGAGCTCTTTCAAACGGTTACTCCTTTGTAAGCACCACTCGTGCTTAGTGTAGTTAAAGATTAAAACTGATTTGGTTCTAATAGCACCACAATCCCGTAAGATTGCTCAAATGTTGGTTCTTTCTCGTTGAAACGCCTCAACGTGGAAAACAGGCCCCTAACAAGTGTTGCCAACTTCTTACCGTCAGCTATCGTCGGAGAAATGTGTAGAAAAAAACACAAATATATATATAAATATAAAGTAACAACGCTCTTGTTCCCTTATCGATTGAAGTAGATATAGCTTGATGTCTCCAATGATTGCCCCTGAACAAATTGACCGGATTGTTTGGAACCAGCATCACGACCCGTTTGAAGTCCTTGGTCCCCACCGACTTGAGGTGGAGGGTAAGACTAGCTGGGTAGTGCGGGCTTATCTACCGAATGCGGAAGCTGCATGGGTAGTTCGTCCAGAAGAACGGATGGAACACCCGATGCAAGCCGTGCATCATCCCCACTTTTTTGAAGCACATATTGAGACATCCGAACTGGCAAATTACCAACTGCGGATTAAAGAAGGAGAGCATGAACGGGTTATCTACGACCCCTATGGCTTCCGGTCTCCCCTCCTAACAGATTTTGACCTGCATCTATTTGCCGAAGGCAATCATCACCGCATCTACGAAAAACTAGGTGCTCACCCCACTGAAATAGAAGGCGTTAAAGGAGTTTACTTTGCCGTCTGGGCACCCAACGCTCGTAACGTCTCAGTTTTAGGAGATTTCAACTACTGGGACGGGCGCAAACACCAGATGCGTAAGGGTTCTACTGGTATTTGGGAACTCTTCATTCCCGAACTGGGTGTTGGGGATCACTACAAATACGAAATCAAAAACTATGACGGTCACATCTACGAAAAATCTGACCCTTATGGCTTCCAGCAAGAAGTCAGACCAAAAACAGCCTCTATCGTTACTGACCTAGATACATACACCTGGAATGATTCGGACTGGATGGAACGTCGGCGTCACACTGATGCCCTGACTCAACCGATTTCTGTATATGAGGTTCACCTCGGTTCTTGGCTTCATGCCTCCTCAGGAGAACCTGCAAAGCTCGAAAATGGTGAGACTGAGCCTGTAGTAACGGTTTCAGAACTGAAACCAGGGGCTCGTTTCCTCACCTACCGGGAACTGGCAAAGCAGCTGATTCCCTATGTAAAAGAGCTGGGATTTACCCATATTGAGCTATTGCCGATCGCTGAACATCCATTTGATGGCTCTTGGGGATATCAGGTCACTGGGTACTATGCTTGCACCTCCCGCTATGGCACCCCAGAAGATTTCATGTATTTCATTGACCAGTGCCATCAAAACGATATTGGGGTAATTGTGGACTGGGTGCCTGGTCACTTCCCGAAGGATGGTCACGGTTTAGCGTTCTTTGATGGTACTCACCTTTATGAACACGCTGACCCCCGTAAGGGTGAACATAAGGAGTGGGGCACATTGGTGTTCAACTACAACCGCAACGAAGTTCGCAACTTCCTGTTTTCTAACGCCCTGTTTTGGTTCGACAAGTACCACATCGATGGGATGCGGGTGGATGCTGTAGCTTCGATGCTCTACCTGGACTATTGCCGTAAGGATGGGGAATGGGTAACAAACCAGTACGGGGGCAGAGAGAATATTGAGGCAGCTGATTTCTTGCGCCAAACCAATCATGTTATCTTTAGTTACTTCCCTGGTATCCTCTCAATTGCTGAGGAGTCAACGGACTGGCCAATGGTGTCCTGGCCTACTTATGTAGGAGGGTTGGGCTTTAATTTGAAGTGGAACATGGGCTGGATGCATGACATGCTGGACTACTTCCACATGGACCCTTGGTTCCGCCAGTTCCACCAGAACAATATAACGTTCAGCATGTGGTACAACCACAGCGAGAACTATATGCTGGCGCTCTCTCATGACGAAATTGTCCACGGCAAGAGCAATATGCTGGGTAAGATGCCGGGGGATGAGTGGCAGAAGTTCGCCAATATCCGTTGCTTGTATGCGTATATGTTCACTCACCCTGGTAAGAAGACTCTATTTATGAGCATGGAGTTTGGTCAGTGGAGTGAGTGGAATGTCTGGGGAGATTTGGACTGGCAGTTGTTCCAATATGAGCCGCATCAAAAGTTGAAGCAGTATGTCAGCGACCTTAACCAGCTTTATCGGCGGGAACCTGCTCTTTATACCCAAGATTTTGCTCAAGAAGGGTTTGAGTGGATTGATTGTAGTGACAATCGTCATAGTGTTGTCTCTTTCATTCGCCGTTGTAAGGATTCTGAAGAATTTGTGGTCACGGTCTGCAATTTCACGCCTCAGCCCCATAGTCATTACCGTGTGGGGGTTCCAGTGATGGGATTTTATACGGAACTGTTCAACAGTGATGCCCGTGAGTACGGTGGTAGTAATATGGGGAATCTGGGGGGCAAGTGGACGGATGAGTGGTCACTCCACAATCAGCCTTACTCGTTGGATTTGTGTTTGCCACCGTTGGGAGTGTTGATTCTCAAGCTACACCCAGAGAAGACTAAGGCGGCATTGCAGCCTCCGCGGTAGTCAGTAGAATATCAATTCAGTAATTAACTCTTCGTGTTGTTAGTGGTTAGTGAGGCTTCGATTTCTCACTAACTATTAACCACTATCTAATAACAGCCTTTCCCAAAATGTTTACGGGGATAGCCCTCTGACCACTGGTTCCTTCCTCCTACATCTTCATCTCTGACCGCAGCTTGGTATTAGAAACATTAGTAACAGTAGTATTTACCATGCTGTTTTTTCCGATTTTCTTTTGCTGTACGTAATGCTCCCAACAGGGTGGAAACAATCACACATCGCTTGGTTTTGCCACCATGCTTACTGGATAGGGTCAGGCGTCCTTTCGATAAGATAGAAGTCTGCCCACATTCATCATTGTGATGATAAATGGGACAACCATAAAGGTTAAACTGGACTCGCCGCACGTTATTGGACTCTGGTAGAGTTGTTTCATCATCTAAACGAATGTTTGCGTCAAGGTTATGCCAACTTTCAGCGGCAGGAGTGATGCGAACAGGGTGAACTGACCACTGAACAACTTGTTTGCCAGCCATTGACACTTGTTGAAAGCTAGCTGTCCAGGTAGTTTTGTCTCGTGTGGCGTTACTTTGAGCTTCACGCATTGCCTGGTAAACTTGGTACTGAGCGGTGTTGAGGCGTTGACGCTCTATAAATCTAAACCAGTTAGGGGCAGCGATCGCACCTACTATCCCCAATATCCCTAGTAAAATTGTGAGTTCGAGTAACGTAAATCCAGCCGTTGAGCGAGACGCCGCTTTGCCGAGGTATTGACTATTTACTCGCATTTAAAGTTACCCTGATGAAATACGTTCGGTGGGGAGAGGAATTATTTTTTTTAAATTTAATTTATTTGCTTGGCAGAAAAACAGAGTAGGAACCTTGAACAACAAAAAGCCCCAACTAAAAAAGTCAGGGTTTTCCCGGATGTATTTAGTTTGGCTTGATGGCATCAAGTTAGACGCCATGCGCTTTAAGGGGACAACGAATACGGTTACTTGGACAGGTAACACTAGACCGAGAGGTTTTAGATGCTGCTGAGGATGAAGGGACAGGTTTGTCTCGTGTTTTCTGCTACTGAATAACTGGTGAATTTTTATTCTGTAGATTGGGTTTAGCGGTTTGCTGTCTATTAAGCAGATACAACAGTCCACTAACAGCAGTTAGCAGTAATAGTACGTAGAGTACATAAATCTGTATGGGTATAGATAGACTTTTAGGAATCTTTTGACTACAAGTATCTGGAGTTACAGGCAAAAAATTAGTTGGAAAAGTTTTGGCTAAAGCAGCGCCATCCAAATCTAGAACATCTGCATAGCGACGGATGAATCCTTGAATAAAAACTGGCTCAGGTAAATGCTCGGGTTGCCCTTCTTCTAAAGCTTTTAAAATACGTAGAGGAATAAATGTTTTAGCCGCTACTTCCTCTGTGGATATCGACTGCTCCTGTCTTAGTTGTCGTAAATATGCTCCTATTTCCTTAAGTTGCTCCGTTTGAGCTGGATTTAAATGGTTCACCTGGTCACCCTATCAAGAAACATACTCTAATTTTCAATAAAAAAATAACAGCTTATTTGTATATTGTTAAAGTTTTAATAAATAATTATTAACAAAAATCCCTTGACCGCGATTGTTTATTACGCTACCCAAAAGCAAGCGGGAAGGGTATTGAACCCCTCCCATTTTTAGCCTGATATCTCAGTAGACTTTAGCCCTGGGATATCACCAATTGCTATAAACAGCCTCTAAGCCTCGCCGCCAACGACAACATTGCGAATCCGCAAACTGGGGCCACCACAACCTACTGGCAAGCCACCCTGTCCTGCCTTGCCGCAGCCACCAGATTCATCCCAGTAGAAGTCATCGCCAATCGCTTCAATATCGGCCAACGTTGTGAAGACGTTGCCCGATAGAGTAACATCCCGTACTGGCTCAGCAATCTTGCCATCCCGAATCATCCAGGCTTCACCAGCGCTGAAAGTGAACATTTCTCCATTTGTCATACCGCCCAGCCAGTTTCGGGCATAAACACCTTCTTTAATTCCCTGGAATAAATCTTCTACAGGCGTTGTTCCCCGCTCAATCCAGGTATTGGTCATCCGAACAATTGGAGGGTAGTGATAGTTGAGACACCGGGCATTGCCGGTTGGTGACTCTTGTAGCTTCCCGGCAGTTTCACGAGAGTGGAGACGCCCCACTAAAATACCATCTTTAATGAGCTGAGTTGTGGTTGCTGGTGTGCCTTCGTCGTCATAGAAGTAGCTGCCGCGATGCCCCGCAGGTGCTGCACCATCAAAAATTTGTAGTTCTTGAGGACCAAATTGACGCCCCATGCTCATGACTTCTAATAGGTCGGGGTTTTCGTAAGCCATGTCGGCTTCTGAAAGGTGTCCGAAGGCTTCGTGGACGAACAAACCTGTGAGGATAGGGTCAATTACCACAGTGTAGGTGCCTCCTTTGACTGGCGGCAAGGAGAGAGCGTGTACGGCTCGGTGGGCAGCACTTCGTACCTGTTCATCTAAATTACTGAGGTCTTCATATGCTTTGCGAGAGCCGGTGGTTTCTCTTCCGGTTTGTACAATGTCACCGTTACGGGCGGTAGCGGCAAAGCGCATTTCCATATCTACCCAGGATTGCTCAATCAGAGTGCCGTCTGAGGTAGCGATAATCACGCGCTGGGTACTATCGCCATAACGCACGGAGGTTGTGGTGATGCGGGGGTCAAAGCTTTTGAGGATTTCGTTATAGCGATCGCACAGTTCTTTTTTCTCTCGCAGAGGAATTTTGCGAGGGTCAGTACCCGTCAGAGGAAGCTGGCAAACGGCCTGGACTGGCTTAATGGGAGCCAAGATTGTTTCGTCGTCTCCCACAATTCGCGCCGCCGCGATCGCTTCTTCGACTCGCTCTGACAAGGTTGAAAGTTGGTTGAAACTGGCAAAACCCCAGCCTCCCCTATGACAAACCCGCACCTGCCCGCCCATCGAGAGACCTTCACTGAGGGTTTCCACCTTGTCGCCCTGCAACAAAATACTGGTTCCTTCTGAATCTTCCAGACGAATCGCTAAGTAATCGACACGGGAGCGATAGCGAGCAATCAGCTCAGAGAGCAAAGTTTTGGTATCAGCTAGTACAGTCGGCATAACAAGCAGCAAGATCAAGGAACTGCCCTTATTGTGCAATGTCTAAGGCGTTGTTTGCTACAGCCAGAGTTTCGGGCTGGCGAGGGATTTGCTGTCAGTTGTCGGGAAGCGATCGCTTCCCGTCAGGAGATGATACACACGACCATCATTCCGGGCAAACTAAACCTAAAAGAGGAACTGGCGAAAATGATCGCTTTTACCGACAATTCCACTCGCCAGCACGCCTCTATCCCTATCGATTAGCCACTGCCATGCGCTACTCTCTCTTAGTGTTATTGCTACCTTTTTCACTGTCGTTGCCGATTCTCTCGGTGTCAGCTGCTGACTCCCCTGAGTTGCTGAGCCAAATAAATCGCTCCTCGGAAGATTTCTGGCCCCAAGCCCAGCGACTTGTGGAAGAGCAACTGTATTTAATGACTCAGATTCAAAGAGCGATCGCTGGGCCAGATGTGAACAAGGCGGAAGCCGTCCGAGGGCAATTAATCCTGCACTCAGGAGCGGTAGAACGCTTTCTTCAAAGCCAATACCGACTTCCCCGTCGCCTGTGTAGCAATAGCACAAGTTCCAATGCCGCCGCCGATTTGAGTGTGCCTCAACAACGGGTTTACTGCGCCCTCTATGCTTCGACGCAGCAGCTAAGACCAGTAGTTTCGCTGTTAGAGGGGCGTCTGCCGATGCTTGTGGGTTTAGCGGCTCCGAATACCCAACCCCGATTAGATGAGCCGTTGTTGAGTTCGCCCCTCAATTATAGAGAGCGAGTGAAGCCAAGGTATGAGGAAGTACCGAATTTACCAGTTGCAGAGCCGCCAGTAATTGGTCTACCCACAAAGACACCCAGTTCTGAAGATTTGCCATTTCAACCTGCGATCGCACCTCCTGTGCAAGCCACAATCGCTCTTTCGGAGGCACGGGAGCAACTGCTCTCAGTACTGCCAGCTTTCCCGGCATCTGCCCGGATTATCGACCCAACATTGAACGCGCAGATCATTGATCGCAGCACCTATGGCTTATTACCTGTGGAATCTCAGGCATATGGGAAGTTGCAAACTCAGCCCAACACGGGTGTTGCCCGCGTACTGTCCGCTGAGAGCTACCGCCCCGACCCGAATCAGCTGCGAAATCGCCTGCAACCAACTGTGGCAGAGCGATTTCCCTTTGTAGCTCTAGGAAAAAGCAGCAGTGGATTGACTCCCCGCTTCACGCTTCAGATTGAAAACGGCAACTTCCAGATTCCGTTGCCAGGACTAGATTACGGCTTCATGATCAATTTAGGTGAAGTCCCCCTAGAAAACCTCAACCCTACCCTCCAAAATATTCGCACCCTCTCACAAGAACAGCGAAAGTTTTTCCTCAACTATTCTCCTCCTAATCAGCTGGAAGCCCTGCAAGTAGACCGACTGCGCTTTCTCACTGGCAAGGATAGAGCAGGTTTGATACCAAGTGTGAGCTTACCAGCCTCTACCCAAGCACCAGCAATACTGAACAACACTTATTTGCTCAGATTGTTCCAGTTCCAGCTGCCAGAGGTAATTCTCCAGCGTGAACCCATTTCCAGGGCGCAGCGCCGCTATCTTGACCAGATACTAGAGACACCCAGTAGTGATGTGTTAGTTGCTTTTCGACCTATCAATCGGCGCAGTGATGGTAGTTACACTGTGCTGTGGCGTGTATTGAATCAGTTTCCAGATCCTAAGATTCAAGACTTAGAGAATTATGTGGATTTGGAATAATCTTCTTTATCCCTAACCGAAAGCCTATGGGAATTAGCGGGGACTTACCAGCAAAAATCCCCGCGTCTTGCCGGAAACAGAATCTAGTGTTGCCGTTGCTTTCCAAAGTTCTTCAGCTTTTACCCAGATGGGAGGGTATTTGTAGCGGGAGACATCTAGGATGAGAAAGCGGTCTGTCTGTTCGTTGTACGCAGCAACAGGGGAGATATGGCCTCCCCTTTCCTGACCGATCGCTTTTCGCAAGTAATTGACTAAGACAAAATTTCCGGGTTCTTGTAAATTCTTGACCACCAGGGTGCGAAACTCATCCAGTGTCACGTCACCGCCGTGGTGAACTTCGGCTTTAACAGGATAGCTTTCTAAGAGTTTACCCAACTGCTCCAAAGTTATTCCCTGACGAACAACAACTTCTGGGGTGATGACTTTTTGAGCTTGTGCATTAAATAAGTTGTCTTGAGTGAAGAGTCGAAAGGGAGGATATTCAGGCGCTTCGGGTGCAGGAATGGAGAGAGCATTTAGCACCATGATGCTACTAGCAACGCCACAATAAGCTTGGTTTTTCTGGGTGACAAACTGAATAGTGAGGGGGAAATAATCTTGTCGGGCTTTGCTTTCCATCAATAGCTTTTCTCCCTCGGCGGAGCTGAGAGTAACCAGGTTTTCGGGAACTGGAAGCGTTTGCGCTAAAAGTCCCCCACTGCCAAGGCAAAGCCCAATGATTACAGCCCTTAAGGGTAGGCGGATAACGTTGAGTATATCAATTCGATGCGTCCTGGTCTTCATGGCTGATTTCTCAACTAAACTGAGTGAGAAGCTAAGGCTTTTTTTAACTGGATAAACTGCGCGATCGCATTTTCCAATCATCCCAAAAACACAACCTCTTTGCTAATCGGTGTTTTCTTTGTTTA
>DATNPI010000076.1:0-10884 GCA_036703325.1 Coleofasciculaceae cyanobacterium | reverse complement strand
CCAATCCATATCTGTTGCCATGTGCTGATTTCTTGAGCCAAATGCCCAATTGTGGCTCCTTATCGATATCGTGAAGACCAGCACAGCCTAGAAATTCCTCAGAGTCTTTTTCTAAAATGACAAGCTGTAGATTTATCGCCTTTTTAAGTTCTTTTCTTGAATCCTTAATGAATAATTCTGTTTCAGCAATAGTTTTGGCGGGACGCGGATACATATAAGTAGCAATTTCCTCAGTAAATTCTGAGAAAATCTCTTCTTTATACTCCAGTCCTATGGGTCTTAGTAAAAGACGATTAGTTTCGATTTCTACATTCAGTAGATTCATAGCCTGCACAGGCAGACGACAACTGCTCAACAATAGGTATTCGATAACCAGCAACGGTTAAGTTAAGAATGACTTGGCTCAAGCTAAAGTCATAAACGTCCTAATTATCCCTACTAGGGAGCCGACAAGCAAAACCAGGAGAGACAAGGCGTTTATTCCAAAGCCAATGAACCGTTTTTCGGCAGCTTGATAGTAACCCCAAGCATATAAAATTCGCCCAATTATCCAGAGTGTACCAACTCCTGCACCCCAAATCGGACTGATAAACAGGGAGAATAACCACAAACTTGGCAAAAACAGTATCAGTTGCTCCAAG
Source organism: Coleofasciculaceae cyanobacterium (assembly GCA_036703325.1). Classification (GTDB taxonomy): domain Bacteria; phylum Cyanobacteriota; class Cyanobacteriia; order Cyanobacteriales; family Coleofasciculaceae; genus DATNPI01. The sequence goes on along the minus strand of DATNPI010000076.1, from coordinate 10,243 downwards.
GTGTTTTGCTGGACTCGAAATACTCGCTCGAAATCTGGATCTCCAGACGTTTTGGGAGGTAGCACTTTATATTTTGCCCTGGCTCTGCCTACATTGGCTGTGAGAACAAAGAAAAGCATCAGAGTCAGAACAGTTACAAGGCTCGGAAAGAGCAAGGTTTTCAGTTCAAGCATCGTACAAATCTTTCAGTAATTCTGCCATCAAACTAACTTGGAAATAGAGGGGGAGAAGGTAGAAAGGGAGAGGGGGAGAGAGATTTATAGGGCTTTATTTTCTACAAAGTTCTGGGAGCTAATCGGCATTAGCTTTTATTCCTCTTTGGGTTCGACAATCGACCCGACAAACAAGATGTTTCCTGTCTGATTATCGCGAATTGCCAAGAAGAAGGGGCGATTAACATTCATCTCGATAGGTCCCGATCTTACCCCACTTGTTACATTAGTCACTGCCGCTGCTTCTGTACCTTCTTCATTAACTTCCACAAAAGTCTTGTGTTGAATTTTGTCAATCCAGATAGATGAGGGAGTCATCCCTGAGAAATTGGCTTCTTTTGTGAAAGCTATCTCCATCCCCAGTGCTTTTAAAGTATCCTTCAGGTCGATCGCATATTCTAATTTGAAGCGGGGTAGGCTAATTAAAACCCCCCCGCCAGAATTGTCGGAATTGTTGAACTGGTTCATCCATTGCTGCCAGTTCTCTGCATTCAGCTTTTCGTAGAAGGTTTTGAGACTGACTCCCTGGTTGGGAAGAAAGATATACATGCTCATTCTCCCGTCTCCATAGGGCAAGCTGACGGCTTGAAACAGCTCATTCTCGTAGTAGGGAAAAGACGCCGAATTCTGGTGGCGCATCATCGGGTGCTGTTTTTGGGTTCCGTCAAGTAGCGTGAAGGGGTGCAGTTGGGTTGCCTCTGTAGGAAATGACTCTGTCCAGTTTCCTTTAAAGTAGATGGCATTGAGCATGAGAAAAACGGTCTTTGGTTCAATGACATCAACAATTTTGTTGATTTTTCCATTGGTACTCTGATTAACCCAATTGTTAATCATTGATGGAGCCGTAGGATTACTAAAGTTCAGATTTTTGACTTCTGCTTGGTAGAAGTTTTGGATGATCTGTAGAAATTCTGGCTTGAAGGGTATACTTTCCTTCGTCCAGAGGGAGTTGGCAATAGAGAGCTGAACTTTGGGATCGGGATTTTTGAGAGAGGCTTTTAGGTCGGCGTTAGCTTGGTTGATTTCTTGGAGATTCGTTCCTTGTAACTCCAATGTTTTGGCGATCGCTTCCTGGGTTTCACCGCCAGCGCCGTTATAAACTATGTTGAGAGCGATCGCTAAACTAGCAGGAGAGATAAAAATATTCTCGCTATGCTGTTTTTTGAGGATTTCTGAGAAGAGCTTAAAGGTCAGTTTAGTGTTGGCCGTAACCAGTTTTTCATTGGCAACTTGGTTAGAAATCTGTGGGCTTGGCCTGGCCCGTGCATCAGACGCAGCAAAGCTGGCGGGTTGTTTTGCACACCAAACTCCAGCCAAGCCCAGTATTGTAAGGCAGATAGAGGCTGTAACAATTACCCTATTTTTTTTCTTCATTCTGAACCAGTAACCAGCGCCTCAGGTCGATAGAGTATCCTAGCTTCTTTGAACCGGCGCAGGGCTTCTGCTAAGCGATCGCACTCGGCAATCAAACTAATCCGCACGTACCCTTCACCAGCAACCCCAAAAGCATTACCTGGCGTCACTACAACACCAGTTTGTTGCAAGACATTGAGAGCAAAGTCGGTTGAACTCATCCCGACTGTGCAAGGCACCCATAGATACATTGTCGCTTTAGACTTGGGAATGTTCCAGCCCAGTTCGGCTAGCCCCTGAATCAGAAAATCGCGGCGGCGGCAGTAACGCGCTTGGACTTCATGCACATAGACATCTGGTAATTGCAATGCCGTTTCTGCTGCTGTTTGCAAGGCGGCAAAGATGCCATAATCCAGATTCGTTTTTAGTGTCCGCAACCCTTGAATAATATGGCGATTACCGACAACGAAGCCGACTCGCCAGCCTGCCATGTTGTAAGTTTTTGATAAAGTGTGGAACTCGACGCCAATTTCCTTAGCACCAGGAATTTCTAGCAAGCTGGTGGGTTGATAGCCATCAAAGGCGAGTTCAGCATAACACAAGTCATGAACGAGTAAGATTTCGTACTTACGGGCAAAAGCAACGATTTCTTCAAAAAATTCACGGGGCGCTGTAGCGGCGGTGGGATTACTGGGATAGTTGAAATAGAGAATTTTCGCCCGTTCGGCAACCTCGTCAGGAATTGCCGCTAAATCAATTAGCCAATCGTTTTCGGGTTTTAGAATCAGGCTATGGACAGTACCACCAGCAATCATCGGTCCCCGGAAGTGAGCGGGATAGGCAGGACTGGGTACTAAAACCACGTCACCCGGATTGATATAAGCAAGAGCAAGGTGAGTCAGTCCTTCCTTGGAACCCAATAAGGGCAAAGCTTCGCTATCTGGGTCAAGGTCAACATCATAGCGGCGATGATACCAATTCGCGATCGCCTTGCGGAAGCTGGCAGTACCTTCGAAAGGTGGATAGCCGTGGTTCTTAGGATTTTGTAGGGCAGCGATCGCGGATTCGATCACCGGTGCAGGTGCTGAACCATCAGGATTACCCATCCCTAAGTCAATTAAATCAAGCCCCTGTTCACGAGCACGGGCTTTCAGTTCATCCAAACGAGCAAACACATAGGCTGGCAGTGCGCTTAAACGTTCTGCTGGGGTAATCCAATTTAAATTCATTAGAAGACTCGGCTTTCCTCAATTATCAAAAAATAACATAGGCCACTCACAAGGATGTCCCTACAGGAACCTTAGTAGTTTCAAACCTGGAGTATTTCTGAATAATAAGCTTTTGTGTCGTTATTTTAGGGCAGCCAAGGTATTTATGTATGATTATTGATTGGCTCACTAACTCGCTACCAGAGCTGCCCTGATCTATCGCATCATGGCTGAAGATGTGTTCGGCCTAAGACCGAGAGCACAGAAGGAGGTCTTTTAAGCTATTGCAAATCTGACTCTTTGCCAGCTCCCGGTTCAGCCTTAGCAGCCAACAGAAGCGAGTTTGCAGCGGTTAGAGTCGATTGGCTGCGAGTTCTCTCAACTGGCGTTGTGGTGGAAACCATCGCTGCCATTAGCTGCTCAGGTACTACCTGGAAGGGAAGTCGATGGATATCGGAGCTAGGACTACAGGCAATTTCAGCCGCTTGCCGTAACTCTGCCAGGGTAATATTTCCTAAACCTAGAGCATCAAGAGTTTGGGGTAGACCAATCTCATCGTAAAACTTCAACAGCTGTTGCCGTGCTGATGCTGCTAGTTGGTTGCCCTGAAGCATTTCTTCTAGACGCAGTTGCACGAGAATACCGTAGGCGACTTTCTCTCCATGTAAAGCGTCGTGTGCTGCTCTTAGATGCGTTAAGCCGTTGTGGACAGCATGAGCAGCAACGGTACGACACTGGGCACCACCCAAACCCCCGATGACTCCAGCCAGTAATACTGTTGCATCGACCACTTCCTGCCAGACTTCACTCCCCGGTTCTTTGAGGGCGTCTGCTGACTTTTGAAAAAGGATATCTCGCAAAACTCTCGCTTGTTGTACAGCAGCAATAATCAGAGTGACGGGAGAACTGCCACTACTGACGGAAGCTTCGTACCACTTTGCCAAGGCGTCACCAATTCCAGCAATTAGGGTGCGTTGTGGTGCTGTCTGAATCAGACTGTAATCGAGCACTAGCAAGTCTGGGCAACGGTCAAGAGTAACGTCGTACTGGAAAGCACCTTGGTCGGAGTAGATATTGGATAGACCTGTCCAAGCCGCACAGGTAGCCGCTGATGTGGGTATTGTTACAACTGGTAGTTTGCACTGGTGCGCCAAGAGTTTGGCGGTATCCATGGCCTTACCGCCACCGATGCCGATAATCAAGTCAGCTTGATGCGAAGTTGCAGCGGCTCGTAGCGAGGCTAAGGATGTCTCGCTGCAATCAGGACTGTAGGATGCTAGGGAATAGTTTAGTTTCTGCTGTTCCAGGACTGTTTGCAGTTGCGATGCCCAGGTGGCTAGGGGGCGTGAAGCAAAACTATCCCGTAGGGAATTGCCTCCCACAACCAACGGACGATGTCCCAAGTGTGCGATCGCCTCTCCTGATTGTTCCAGTGCCTGGGGACCACGTAATACCTGAGTCGGTGCAACGGTCAGAGACAGCAATGAGGTAGGGGATTGGTTCATCTTTACCTATAGCAGAAACTTGAAGATGGGTAAGACCTTACTGGAGGGCTGAACTTCAGTGAATAACCTATGATCATACCACAAAATAGCATTCAACTCAACCTCTATTTTCAAGTTAGGCTGAGGGTTTGGGTAGTTGGGCGAAGCTCTCTGAGTAGATGTTAATTGCTATTTGTTCATCATTGCGGCTGGCAAGCGATCGCTTCACTTCACCCAAGAAAATCGGCTTGGAGACACCAGGTTCTGGGTGGATAATCGTGCGTGCCCGAATCGTCAACTGGTTATCTGTCCCACCCAGGCGTCCATAGGAAAACAAGTCACTGGCAGCTTGACGGAGAGTCGCCTCCAGTTCAGATTCCGTTATTTGCTGCGGCACAGCGATCACAGTTTGAGGCCCGCCGTTGTCGTAAACCCGAGAAAAGCGGACTGCACCCGGAATCGTAGTACGGGTATAGGGCACAACACTCAGGGCAAATAAACCGACCGTGAGGACGCCCAGAAAGCCGGTAGCTCCCACCAAGCGAAAGCGGATGCCCCAATTGAAAACAAAACCCAGTACGGTGATAGCCCCGCCCACTAAGGTAAGAATACCTAGCCACTGGGCAAGGGTGAGAAAATTAGCTGTTGTTAGCATAGTTGTGATAACTTACGGCCACCGAACAGACAGGATCGGTTAGCTCTTTTGTTTGTTAAGGCCTTTTTTTCCATCCTATCAGCCTCGCTCCCTCCTAAATCCCAAGGTTTCATAAGTCAGGGCGATCGCATCTGAGTCCTAACCGTCAAAACCTGTGGCGGTATGGCATCTGGAGGGTAGAGGAAGTCTACCTTTACCAAGCGGCGATCGCGCCGTTTCATGTTCAGCGTCACCAATGGGTCACCCTGCTGACCGCGCCGCTGCACCAGATGTACAAGGCGAGTTTGGGGAAAGCCTTGGTCGTCGTTGTAGCTGAGTTGAACCGTTCCCCGGAAGAATACTTGCTGATCTGGTGGTTCCAAAAAGCGCAGTCCGTCTGGTCGATCTTCTTGTTTAAGAGGTGTCTGGATCGCCATCGTCACAGTTTGAGGCTCATCCGTGTTGTTGACTAACGGAAAGGTGAGGCTATAGTGAACTCCATAGTTCCCATGAGCACGATAGGCAGTATCAGAGTAGCGCACCAGCAGGGGAGCACTCTGAACCTGACCGGTGCCGAATGTCGTCCTACTGACGGTACTGAGGGGGTAAGAAAAAGCTTGACCCTGTTGGGGAATGCTCAAAGACCTCTCGCCGGGGCGATCATTTACCTCAGTTCGCCATTGGGAACCTTGAGCTACACCAGCAACACGTCCGTAAAGAATGTCAACGTTAGTCTGGTTTGGGGGTGTGGGAATGCGATCGCGCGGTTCAGCTAATTTGCCAGTCGTCAATAGCTTCTGCCATTCTTCTAGCATCGGTGCCTTATAGGGCAGAGAAAAGGGCACTGCTGGGTCGTCTTTCTGGACAGGAAAATTGGAACGAGCAGACATCGCTAAACTCGCCATGTAAATCGGTTCATTACTCCGCAACCGCATAAACGTAGACCGAGAATTCCCAAGCCGTATGGGTAAATTGAACAACATCTTGCTCTGTTTGGCGGGAATGACGATTTGGGAAGGGAAATCTGCTTGATGAATCCCTCGCAATATGTCATTCATCACCCGCGAACCTGGCCCTGAATATACGGTACCTAAACGATTGTCAACCAGGGGCGGCAAATCGATAAACGGCGCATCTGGATTCGTAACATAACTTACCGCCTGCAAGATATCCAGCGTCACCGGTCGTAGACCCGGATTAAACACAATCACTCCCAGGTACAAAGGACGCCAATCTCCTGGTTTGCTTGCTCTAGCAATGTGATGAGCCAAGAGATTAAAGCTTCCTACTAGCGGAAAATTTAAGTGGGCGCTTGGGACAGCTTTACCGCTAGGGGGAAAAGTGGACAGCAAAATCCCTTCTGTTTGTACCACTTCGGGGCTATTGCTATTAAACATCGGCACTTTATCCAACTGCCCTGGTAAAGCACGTATCTCTTGAGGTTGCACCACCAGTTTCTGCACTGGGGGGAGTATGGGGGTAGGAGAGGGGGATGGTAGAGGGAAAGCTTGAGCAAGGGGAAAAATTGGCAAGAAAGGCAGCATGAAGTGACTAATTTTGTTGAAATCTCATCAAAAAGGGGCTAGACCAGGGTGACAGAAATAACCCAGAGGGTGAAATTCTCCCCCTCTCCCTCTTCCCCTTATCGGCATCGGAACTGGTGGAAAACTTCTGCCGATCTGGTGTCAAGCTTCCGAATTAATGCCCTTGCAAACTGACAGTAACACGAGTTCAATCTTTTTTATCTCGGATTCTCACCAATTCCGCATAGCAATCCCGACCGACATTGTCGATGCTGCTTTGAACTCTACACTGCTCATAGGTAATTTGCGCCACGTTGCCCTTTAGCATTTGAGCTTGTTTATCCAACGCTTTTTTAAAAAATTCCAGGCTTTCATTTTTCTTCTCCTGCCTCACCAAAATTTGCGCTTTAAGGTACAACAAATCTGGGTTTCCTGGTGTCAAAGCCAGGGCGCGATCCACATAGTCCATTGCTTTAGAAGGCTGTTTCAAATCCCGATAGCCCACAGCAATGCCGCGATAAGCCAAGTAAGAAGGTGCTCCATACTTTTCTAATCTTTCAATTGCCTGAGATGGGTTAGAGAATGGCAAATTGACAGCTAACATCAAATCCATGTAGCCTGTAAGCAAGTTCAGCTCTGGGTCATTGGGGTCAACTTTTTTCGCCTCATCCAAAGCTTGGAAGACTTTCTGCAATTTGCCCAACGCTCCTACAGCCCCATCTTTTTTGAAGTTGTAAGTACCTTCTAAAAAATGACCTACAGCTGTGTAAAGATTGCCGCGCAGTGGGTCAGTTTGACGCAGTTGCTCCGCCGTTTGCAATGTTTTAGAAGCATAGCGATTTAGGGTTGGCCAATCTTGATTGGTGTAAGCGAGAGACGCTAGCATGGCATAAGCTAAGGGTTCATTGGATTCACTAGCTTCCGCTTGGCTTAGGTAACTCTTAGCTTGTTGGTAGTTTCCCTCTTTGAAGATTGCGTCGAAAGCGGCTTGCGTTTTATCACCAATGGGGCGAGGATTACTGGCGCGAAAGGGATCGCCAGCAAGAGAAGGCATCACCCATAGACCGAGTACCACCACGGCTGCACTGGCGAGAGCTTTCACCGTCCGTTGTGGAGTAGGAAACCAATTCATCATTGTCATCCTCACAAAAAATAATCCTTGATTAAAGTCTGACGTGGCGGTTGATTTGAAGTTCCAGTTGATAATAGTTTGGAGAGTGAAGGTTAAGTTGTCAAAATGGAGATGAACCAATTAATCGCGCTCTGTTGACAGCTACCGAGCTAAGTTGGCTTTTGCTGTTCAACCCGTGAATCAATCATGACTCACGTCTTGCACCTAGCGCCTTCACCCGCCGAGTCGATCAGCTAGTGGCAATGGTGCACGCTCACAGTTGACACCAAAATTATTGTAGCGACGAGTCTGAAGGCATTCTTGCTTTGCTCCTCGCCTCTCAACTCCCAAATTGTCGTACCGATTTTAATGCTTTATATCAAAGACCTGACGTACCATCCTCCTGCTTCCCCCCTAGCTATCTTAAAAGCTCTCAACCTGGAACTGGCACCGCAACAACTAGGACTGGTAATTGGTCCGAGTGGCTCTGGCAAAAGTACACTGTTAGAAATTTTGGCAGGGCTAGCACAGCAAACAGCAGGCAGCATCTTCTGGCGAGAACAAGAACTTACTTCAGATCACCTGCAACAATTGGGAGGCTTAGTATTTCAGTTCCCAGAACGACATTTCTGTGGCAGCACAATTTTGGAGGAATTGCGGTTGGGTCATCCGGAATTGGGTTCAGAGAAGGTTCATGAAGCTCTAGGGGAAGTCGGACTGCCTGATCTATCACTGCAAGCTGCACCCTATGCCCTCAGCGGTGGTCAACAGCGACGCCTTGCTCTGGCAGTGCAACTGATTCGGCAACCTACTATGCTGATGTTGGATGAACCGACAGCGGGACTAGACTGGTCAATGCGACGACAGTTAGTAAATCTCCTGGCGAAGCTCAAGACTCATTGGACGCTGTTTGTCGTGACTCACGATGCTGGTGAGTTACTGCAAATTGCTGACCGCTGCTGGACTCTAAACCACGGAGAACTGCAAGCGGTTGACCCCGCTACGTTGGTAGCCAAAGCAGCGGAACCCCAGCCAGCGATTTGAAGCGATTAGTTGTTAGTTGTTGGTTATTAGCGGGGAAAATGAGTAAAAGTTTTACTGAAAAAAGATTGAACTCGGCTCGCCAATATCCATCTAGCTACTAAAAACTAACAACTAATAATTAACAATCTCCCAAATGAGTGAAATCGAAACATTGATGCTGCCAGAGATGGTAGACATCTGGCAGCAAACACTGAGCTGGCAGCCAACTGTGGAACAGCAGCAGCTATTTCAGCAGCTCTATGAAGGAATTCTGGAAGGTAATCGCCAGCTAAATTTGACCCGTATTACTGAACCCGTCGATTTTTGGGAAAAACACCTGTGGGATTCTTTGCGGGGAATTTGGAGTCAGAAGTCAGGAGTCAGAGGTCAGGAGTCAGGGGATGAAACTGAGATTAATCTGACAGCATTGAAGGTTATTGATATTGGAACAGGTGCGGGATTTCCGGGACTACCAGTAGCGATCGCACTTCCCAATACTTCCGTTACCTTACTCGATTCCACCCGCAAGAAAATCACGTTTCTCGAAACGCTGCTAGTTAAGCTGGGCATTGAAAACGCCACTACATTAACTGGCAGAGCAGAACAAGTTGCTCAACAGCTTCAGCATAGACAAGCTTACGACATTGCTCTCCTTAGAGCTGTCGCTCCAGTAGCCGTCTGTGCCGAGTATGCGCTACCCCTGCTGAAAACTGGTGGTTTAGCTATCCTGTATCGAGGTCATTGGACAGTTGAAGAGACGGAAGCACTTAAATTAGTTGTTGAACAGTTAGGCGGGGTGATTGAGTCAGTCGAAAGCTTCACGACGCCAATCAGCAACAGCGTCCGTCACTGCGTATACTTGCGCTCTTGCTTACCGATCAGAGAAGTACCAACAATTAAAAAGAAACGGCGCAAAAGAAAATAAATTTCTGCTGGTGCGCCTGTCCAACCACTGCTTTAGGCGATAGCTGTTGTTCAATGTAATTCCTTGAGTAGACCATCCATTTGGCGATCATTGCGATCGCGATTTACTCGCATTTTCTTCTCTCCGAAACAACGACGCCTGCGTGCCGGTTGGCGCATTTTGCTACAGTCCATACTCTCGTTGCTATTGAATACTGTAGCTGGGCTGATAACGTACCCAGTGTTGATGCCACTGAATCTACCCCAAGATATCGAGGTATTAAGCTTCTACACGGTTTGGATGTTCGTTGTGACGCTATCAGTATTTCTTTCCCGTCGCTACCTAGATAGGCGTACTTTCGTTTCTTTGGGCTTGCACTGGAATCGACAGGCAATAGCAGACTTGCTTTTTGGTTTTGGGCTAGCTGGAGTGTTAATGGGTTTGATTTACAGCCTTGAATGGGCGGCTGGCTGGCTGAAGTTTGAAGGCTTCATATGGCAGCAGTTGCCCCTTTCTACTGTGATCTTCCAATCATTCGTGGGGTTACTGAGTTTTGGTATCACTGTGGGGTGGTTCGAGGAACTGCGCGATCGCGGCTATTTGTTACAAAACCTCAAAGATGGTCTCAACCTCCCCTGGGCACTGTTGCTTTCCTCAGCTATGTTTGCCGTCGGTCATTTAGGAAATCCCAATACCAGTTGGATCTCAACGCTAGGTATTTTCCTAGCAGGGTTTTTCTTAGCTTACGGTTGGGTACGCACTCGGCAGTTGTGGCTTTCGATGGGACTGCA
>DATNPI010000073.1:0-2074 GCA_036703325.1 Coleofasciculaceae cyanobacterium | reverse complement strand
AGGACTCAGCACTCAGCCGTGCCACACCGCGAGGGACTCAGCGGGCGCTTTGCGCGATCGCCCAAAAGGCACTACGCTTTGCGAAATCGCAGGATTGGTAAAAATTGCCAATGTCATTCATCTGTATGCAGACATTAAGGCCAGGGGATCATTGCTGCATCTGCTGTTTAATGGTTCCCCGTTGTTGTCTTCTCTGAGATTTGCGCTGATCTCGTTAGTTATGCAAATCACAAGACCATACACAAAGTACGGTTTTGTACCTAATCTCCAGGCGTTTCAGAATTTTGGAATGGTTTGCAACCGCAATCATAAAGTGTTGGCTCTGTCGCCTTTTTTACCAAATGGGGCAAGTAAAAATCTAGTGGGCTGAGTTCTAATGTTATGCTGCAACAAAGCTCTTTATTTCCAAAGACGTATATCTAGACAATGGAGATTTCTACCTACTTTCATCTCACAACATCCTCCTAAAGGTAGACTCAAAATGAATTGTTTGTAGCAAATAATGAGCAGAAGCTGCGCTTCAAAGTTTTTTGTACAACTAAAGTTTTATTCGAGATTTATCTATGTTCGTAGCGCTCTGGCCCGGTAACGTTTATCCCTTAGGGGCAACCTGGGATGGTAAAGGTACAAACTTCGCTTTGTTTTCGGAAAACGCAACAGGTGTCGAGCTTTGTTTATTTGATAAAGAAGATAATGAAACACGCGTCCCCCTGACTGAAGTTAGCAACTTCGTTTGGCACGGTTATCTGCCAGGAGTAGGACCAGGACAACGGTACGGGTATAGAGTGCATGGTCCTTATGCACCAAGCGAAGGTCATCGCTTCAACCCTAATAAACTGCTGATTGACCCATATACGAAGGCGATTGATGGCGACATTGGCAATGGTCCAGAACTTTTTGGCTACTCTTGGGAGTCTCCTGAAGAGGATTTATCTTTCTCAGAGCTAGATAGCGCCCATTTGATGCCAAAGTCTGTGGTCATCGATCAGTCCTTTGATTGGGAGGGTGACGATCTGCTGCGAACCCCTTGGCACGAAACTGTGATTTATGAAACTCACGTCAAGGGCTTTACCAAGCTGCATCCAGATATGCCGGAAGAACTACGCGGTACTTATGCTGGACTTGGTCATCCCGCAGCAATTGAGCATCTCCAAAGGCTTGGGATCACAGCAGTTGAACTTATGCCCGTGCATCACTTTTTGTCGCATCCGGGACATCTTGTTGGCAAGGGGTTAAAGAATTATTGGGGCTATGACTCGGTCAACTATTTTGCTCCCTACTGCGGCTACAGTTCCTCTGGAACTGTGGGAGAGCAAGTCACTGAGTTCAAGGAGATGGTCAAGGCACTGCATCGTGCCGGAATTGAGGTCATTCTGGATGTGGTCTACAACCACACGGGAGAAGGCAATCATTTAGGTCCTACACTCACGCTGCGAGGCATCGATAATGCCATTTACTACCGTCTGGTAGAGAACGACCAGCGTTACTACATGGACTATACAGGTTGCGGTAATTCTCTATACGTGCGCCAACCGCAAGTCCTAAAGTTAATCATGGATAGCTTGCGGTATTGGGTGTTGGAGATGCATGTAGACGGCTTCCGCTTCGACTTAGCCTCGGCTTTAGCGCGAGAGCTATATGAAGTGAATAGTCTGGCAGCTTTCTTTGACATTATTCACCAAGATCCAGTGCTGGCTGGTGTAAAGCTGATTGCCGAACCTTGGGATCTGGGAACTGGTGGTTATCAAGTGGGTCAATTCCCAGTTCTGTGGTCTGAGTGGAATGGCAGGTATCGCGATACGGTGCGGGACTTCTGGCGTGGTATTGATGAGAGCTTGGGGCAATTTGCTTACTGTTTCACGGGTAGCCCTGACCTGTATGCACTAAATGGACGGCGACCTAATGCAAGCGTCAACTTCATCACAGCACACGATGGCTTTACCCTGAACGACCTTGTCAGCTACAACGAGAAACACAACGAAGCGAACGGGGAAGACAACCGGGATGGGGAAAGCCACAACCGCTCTTGGAATTGTGGGGCTGAAGGTGAAACCGATGACCCAGAAGTGTTGGA
>DATNPI010000071.1:0-5989 GCA_036703325.1 Coleofasciculaceae cyanobacterium | reverse complement strand
GATTTCCCGCAGACCCCGGACGTTGACGATGATGATGTTGGGGTCACCAGCTACGATCGCATAGGTGACATAGCGCAACATCCATGCTAAGTCACGCAGTGACTTCTGCATATTTCTTGGGCCATAGCGGGCGACGTTAATTGGTCGGAAACCCGCTGGTGCTGGTCCACTGCCAGAAGCACTGAAGATTGAGCGCAGACCCTCGAAGAATCCGCCACCACTCTCGACATAAGTGGCAGTTCCCAACTTCATGGATTCGCTGACATCCCTGGTGCTACTACCACCGCCCGCTAGCACCAATTCCTGACCCACGTCTTCTCTGGGCTTTTCCAGGAATGCCATCGGGGAACCCCCGACGAAAATCCGGTTAGCCGCACGGGAGACGATCAGGTCTGCGTTTTTACTGAGGATATCGGAAATTTCTAAACGTCTTTTACCAGAGCGGAAGTAATTGGCAAGCTCATTCAGCTCACCTGCCACTAAGAACCGGTCTTGCTGTTCAGCTTGAATGATTGTTGCCACCGGTACTGTTTGATATAGTTGCGGACGCGCAACCGAGCTTCCACCACTTGCCTTAACACTCATTGGTTCTAAAACGCTCCCATCGACAATTAAATTAGCTAATGTGTTAAGTCTGACCAGGGGGTCAATGCAGGTCACTTTCGCTTACTTTAGGCGGCTTCGCGTCGGTATTTTACCTTTTCCCAAAAAATGGACGGGATTTTCCGGCGACGCCTTCGATAAACAAATGCCCTGGCTAAACCAGGTCAGTCTTTAGATTAAAACGTTTCTGACATCCTGGACTTATTTGTTAAGAAGTGTATAGAACACCATCCAGGCTTTTACAGAGTCATCATAGTTGATTAGTGTCAATGGCTGAGAGACGCCATAAGTTTTGTTACAATTACCACAATACTTTTTATCACTTACTGTTTCAAATTATACTGCGATATTACACAAGGTGCTGGTCACGCCAGCCCTCTTACCCTCCTTAAGTTTTTACCACTAATGGGTACTAGGGGAGCGAGGAGACTTACCCCCTTGCTCAGGAAAGACAACAGGAAAGTCAATTCCTGTTGGCTAAATTGTTGCAAGATATGAGTATCAACTCACCCCACCCTTTAGGAGTGGGGCTTTGTCCCTAACCCAAAGATGGAAACTTCTCAGGATACTACTGCCGCTGTTCAGCGACTTTACGATACCTACCCCTTTCCGCCAGAGCCATTACTTGATGAGCCACCTCCTGGGTACAACTGGCGTTGGAACTGGTTAACTGCCTACAATTTTTGCACGGGTCAAAAACCGCAAAGGCAGGATATACGCATTTTGGATGCTGGTTGCGGTACTGGTGTGGGGACGGAGTATTTGGTTCACCTCAATCCTCAAGCGTCTGTGGTTGGGATTGATTTGAGTGCTGGTGCTTTGTCCGTTGCAGAGGAACGCTGCCGCCGTTCGGGAGCTAATCGCGCTGAGTTTCATCACTTGAGTTTGTACGACGCCCAACAGCTTGATGGAGAGTTTGAGCTGATTAACTGCGTTGGCGTCTTACATCATTTGCCTGACCCAATTCGAGGAATTAAGTCTCTGGCAGCAAAGCTAGCACCAGGCGGCTTGATGCACATTTTTGTGTATGGAGAACTGGGGCGCTGGGAAATTCAGTTGATGCAGAAGGCGATCGCACTTTTGCAAGGTAATCAACAGGGTGACTACCGCGATGGCGTTCAGCTAGGTCGTCAGTTATTTGCTGCTCTACCAGAAACTAATCGTATTGTCAAGCGTGAGAAAGAACGCTGGTCATTAGAAAATCATCGGGATGCCAACTTTGCTGATATGTATGTTCATCCCCAAGAGATTGACTACAACGTTGAGACTCTATTTGAACTGATTGATGCTTCGGGTTTGGAGTTTATTGGCTTTTCTAATCCCGGCTACTGGCAGTTGGAGCGACTTGTAGGAAAAAATCCCGAGTTGATAGAGCGATCGCAACAGTTAAGCGATCGCCAACGATACCGCCTTATTGAACTCCTAGATCCAGAAGTCAGTCATTACGAGTTTTTCCTGGGACGCCCTCCTTTACTCAAGGCGGATTGGTCATCTGATGACGCCCTTTTGGCGGCAATTCCAGAGCGCAGTCCTTGTATGAATGGATGGCCTAGTCAGTCCCTGTTAGATTACGATTACCAGCTCATCAATTTATCAGAAGCCGAGTTTGAATTTTTGCAAGCTTGTGATGCTAACTCTACCCCGCCTGACCAAGGAGAGACAAAAACGGTGGGAGAGATTTTGAGCGGTGTCCAGTTGGGACTGGAAGAGGTGCGATCGCTTCTCAAACAACAGTTGATTTTGCTGACTCCCGGTTGATGAAAGTAACTTGATAAGCTGTTATGCATCTAAAAGGCATACTTAATCAATCGCTTTTTGTTATTGGTTGTTAGTTGTTTGTAATCTCTATAAAGGTTGTCATGGAAAGGTTTTGGCTAAATAAGTAGGTGCGCTTAAATAAACAAAACTATAGTTGTAGGGTGGGCATTGCCTAGAAACAAATTTTGTCAGGGTTGCAGAGTTTATCGTGGGCAATGCCCACCTTACGATTAATTAGATCCCTCTACTGACAAATGAAAATGCACAACACCACGTACCGATTCGCCGTCGGCATCGCGCTCGCAGCAGCATTCATCCTCGCCTGGATGAGCCTCGGCGTCGGCATCATCGGGAGGGATGGCGACCCTGCCAACCTGATGTACTTCGGGGTGATTGCCGTCGGGATCATCGGTGCCCTCATTGCGCGCTTCCGACCCCGTGGGATGGCCCGTGCGCTATTCGCTACGGCGCTCGCTCAGACGTCGGTAGCCGTGATCGCGCTGATCGCCAGGTTGGGCTACCCGTGGAGCGGACCGCTAGAGCTTTCGCTCCTGAACGGGGTCTTCGTCGCGCTGTTCGTCGGATCGGCGTGGCTGTTTCGCCGTGCTGCACATGGGTGACCCGAACAGGGCGCGGCCTAACATATGCCTTAAGGCCAACGAGGGCAAAAAGATAGTTTTTGTTAGCTTTTGTGATCGTTCTCCTCGCCGAGTGCCCTCAAATACACCTCAGCCTCAATGACTGTATCGTCTCCACTTAATGTCCCATCTATTAAATCAATATGTTGTTCGATTTCGTCAAACAAGTATGAATTACAAACAACAAAAAACGCTTAATTAACTTGTCAAGGTTAAACAACAGCTTAGTATAGGGACGCGATCGCCTCCAGCACCATCGGAAGGGCGATCGCATCTCTTTCGAGCCTCAGTTATCTCGCTTGTTGTTGGAGAGACGGGCTACGCTGGCTCAATTTAGCGAGTAGATTAGCCCATTGAACTCCTGCCAGATTAGGCAGAACAATGTGGGCAGAACCAACACGCTCCTCAGGGCCAAGACCTACCGCCCACATACCAGCGGCCAAGGCTGCCTCAACACCCGATGCGGCATCTTCCACCACCACACACTGCGCTGGTGGAAGACCTAACTGAGCCGCTGCGTGCAGGAATAAGTCGGGTGCTGGCTTGGAGTTCGCTACACTGTAGCCATCTGAAATGGCATCGACTTGGTCGGCTATGCCCAACCGTTCGATCACTTCCTTGGCATTTTTGCTAGCTGAACCAATTGCCACTTTGATACCGCTAGAGCGCAGTTCATTCAGCAACTCATTGCATCCAGGCAGTAAGTCAGCTGGACTGATGTCCTTGATAAAGTCCAGATAATAGCGGTTCTTGCGCTCCATCATCTCCTGGAATTGTTCTTCCGTGCGCGATCGCCCATCTAGCATCTGTAGCAGTGAATCCCGACGTGACAAACCCCGCATTGCCTCATTAGCCTGCCGATCAAAGGGGATACCCTCTTCGTCTGCTAACCGTTGCCATCCCCGATAGTGGTACTCAGCCGTTTCGGTGAGCACACCATCTAGGTCGAAGATCACACCCCGGATGTCGGGGGCGTGAGTGGATGATTTTCCTACTTGGCTATTCTCGCTTTCTGTCATTTTTCCTGAGAGTTCTCCTATTTTCTCTGAATGCAGATCGAACTCGTACCACTGACCGCGCCAGTGAAGCTTAAACTTTACTCGTGTCCAACCAGAGGGAAGGTGGGGGTTAGCGACTGGGCCAGTATCGGTTGTACGGACACCAGCGAAACCGAAGACGATCGCTTGCCACACGCCGCCCGCTGAGGCAGCATGAATTCCTTCCTTCGCGTTGCGCCGCGTGTCCTCCAGATCCACTAAAGCAGCTTGCATAAAGCGATCGTAAGCTTCTTCCGGTTGATTGAGGTACGAGGCCAAAGCTGCGTGGATTGCCGGACCAAGGGACGAGCCATAGGTGATATCGGTGCGGGGCGCGTAATAGTCCCAGTTCTTTTGCAGCGTTTGATGGTCGTAGTCGCTTCCCAGTGAATCCCGCAGCAGGTAGAGGAGCATCAACACATCCGGCTGCTTAAGCACTTGTCGCTTGCTGGCTCCTTCAATGCCTAGGATAGCTTGCATCGAGCGTGTTCTCGGCTCGTAATCGGCTAGGTTTAGATCTTCGAGGTTGAAGAATCCTTCAAACTGCTCGATTATCCCAGTTTCCCGGTCGTGGAGAAGCCAGATATGACTGATGATGTCACGCCAGCGAGCTTGACGCTCTAAGGTCACTTGGAGTTTGTCCTCTAGTTCCGCAGCCCGGTTGGGATATCGGTCATGCAGCCACTCTAGTACGGCAAGTGCCTTCTCCAGATGCCATTGCACCATCCGGTTGGTGAAGGCATTGTTGCTCACATGTTCGTGGTATTCATCCGTTCCAATTACCTCGCGGATTTCATAATATTCCTGCTTGGCGTTCCACTCGACGCGGCTACCCCAGTAGACAGCAGTATCCAAGATTAGCTCTGCTCCACAGTCACGCATCCAGTCGTCATCGCTTGTGGTCTGCCAGTAGTGCCAGACGGCGTAGGCAATATCGGTATTGATATGCAGTTCGCGATCGCCACACCAAATCCGCACCAGTTCGCCATCGCCGCCCGCTGGTGGTACCCAACGAGGAGTCACCTCATCTCCTGTACTCGCACTTTCCCAGGCAAACATCGCCCCCTTGTAGCCAGACTCTCTAGCCTTACGCCGTGCCCCATTGAGGGTATGGTAGCGGTAGGTCAGCAAATTACGAGCCAAAGCCGGTTGCGTGAAAATCAGGAAGGGAAGGGCAAAGATTTCAGTGTCCCAAAAAACGTGACCGCGATAGGCAAAACCAGAGAGTGTTTTAGCCGGAATGCTGACGGTATTGTCGTGACGAGGTGCACTGATGAGCAGCTGGAATAGGTTGTAGCGAATCGCAAATTGAGCTTTGGTGTCGCCCTCGATTACCACATCGCTTGAGCGCCACACCTCGTCCCAAGCCGCTTCCTGAGCTGACAGCAAGGTGGTGTAGCTGGGCTGTTGCCTGAGCTTGTCCTGAGCCGCTTGGGCCGGAATCTTCTCATCCCGTGAGGTGAAGACGGTTGTCACCTTCTCTAGGGTCACCGTCTGTCCAGGTTGAGCGGGGAATGTCGTTGCCAAACTGGGGTAGCCCTGACACCCGGTTACGCGCACAGACGTATCAGCATCTGATGCTGTTAGCCGAGTCGCCATGCCCAGTTCGATGCCGGTGTTTCGGGTGCGAAGGTGCAACCAGGTTAGGCAGGCTTCCGTATCTGTAGCGATCGCACCTTGGTTAATCCATTCCCAGTGCATCACACCCTGGTTATCTGGGTAGCCATTGATGCTCGCCTGAACCTCAATTGTTCCCTGGAAATCCAAGGGCGTCACCTGACAGCGCAGCGCCAACACATGCTGATCGACTAGGCTGGCAAAGCGCTCGAAGTGGATGTCTACTGTGTAACCCGATCCACTGCGCCAACGCACATCTCGGCTTACAACACCCCGACGCAGGTCAAATAGTCGTCTGTAGCTAAGAATCTCGCCGTGGTCTAAGCGGAAGCGATC
>DATNPI010000055.1:0-10897 GCA_036703325.1 Coleofasciculaceae cyanobacterium | reverse complement strand
AAGTGATTGGCACAACGCGAGTCACTGTAACGCGTCTGCTGAACCAGTTTGAGCGAGAAGGAGTTATTAGTCGCCCTAGGCGTCATTTTATTGTTCTACGCCATGATCGCTAAGGCATTCCCCAGAGGGGTTCTCGAAGAGTATGGCCTGTGCCAAAAGCTCTGCTAGACTTCGTCTCGGTGCGCTAACGCTAACGATATCGCTTCTAACTGCTTGCTCTTGGAAAGTGCCGAGGGCTTTTTTTTGCTCAATACAAACTTTCAGGAAAATCCGCAGGCACTACAAAATTCTTAGTCATTAGTTATTAGCAAAACTCGTATCTGATAGGGCTTTTGGCTAATGACTAGTGACGACCTCACGATACAAATGCAAGTTGAGTGAGCGACAGCTTAACACGATTAGGTATCCCTGGTTACTTCCTTTGCGGGTTTTTGCTTCTTACCTAGCCTTAAAATCTCTATCTTAAGTAAGTTGTAGAGCTTCTGATGAAAGTAGTATGGTTCATTTCGCCCTCTCAACGTCTTACTTCCAATGTTGAAAGATCAACTGACGCTGACTTGGCGACCGCTTCTAACTAGCTTCCGCGCTTTCATCGTAGTCTTATTGGTGTTAGGCATATTTTTCCGATTCGCCAATCTTGACAAAAAAATCTATGGCCATGATGAAACCTTTACCTCACTACGGATTTCTGGCTACACAGAGGCAGAAGTAGTACAGCAGCTCTCTGACGCTGATGTAATTAGCCTCGAAGAACTACAGAAGTATCAGCGCCCTAATCTTAATAGAGACATAAGGCATACGATTAAAAGCTTGGCAGTAGAAGACACTCAGCATCCACCGCTTTATTATGCGATCGCCAGCTTTTGGGTACGGTGGTTTGGTAGTTCCTTAGCTGTGAAGAGAAGCTTATCTGCCTTCATTAGTCTGCTAGCATTTCCTAGTATCTATTGGCTATGTCTAGAACTGTTTGAGTTGCCATTGACAGGATGGGTTGCAATGGCACTGATAGCCGTCTCGCCTTTCCAAGTGCTGTATGCCCAGGAAGACCGTCAGTATATTTTGTGGGCGGTATTAATCCTGATGTCGAGCGCTGCCCTCCTGCGAGCAATGCGCCTCAATACTAAGGTTAGTTGGAGCATTTATGCGGTAACTTTAGCAGCAAGTCTCAATACATTTTTGTTCTCTGGGTTAGTTGCAATTGGGCACGGAATCTACGTATTGGCTATTGAAAGATGTCGATGGAGTAAGACGCTTCGGGCTTATCTAATCGCATCAATTTTAGGAACTCTTGCTTTTGTACCCTGGATGTTGGTTTTGATTACTAATCTATCCCAAGCCCAGAAGACAACAGGATGGACAGCTAATACAATGCCCTTGCCTAGCTTGATTCGATACTGGTTTCTTAACCTTGACCGTGTTTTTATTGATTGGAACTATGCCTCAGGAGACCCATTAATCTCTAAAATATTTTTCTACCTTGCCTCTTTAATTCTGCTATCGCTGGTGGGATACTCATTTTATTTCCTATTTCGTAATAGCCCACAACGAGTTTGGTTATTTATTTTGACCTTAGTTGGGATTACAGCACTAGCTTTAATCCTACCCGATTTAATTACAGGCGGACATCGGTCAACTATCAATCGGTATCCTATTCCCTGTTATTTAGGTATTCAGTTAACTGTTGCTTACCTCCTTGCTACAAAACTTAATACTTCCATCTTTAGCAACACTTGGCGGCAGAAGCTGTGGCAAATTGTGATGGTTGTGCTAATCTCCTGTGGAGTATTGTCCTGTGCCATGAGTTCTCAAGCCGAAGTTTGGTATAACAAGGAGTACAACGGAACTAATCCAGAGGTTGCTCGCCTGATTAACCAAGCTCCCCGTCCCCTTTTGATTAGTGATGCTCAGATGGCCGATATACTGTCTCTGAGCTATCTGCTGAACCCAAAAGTGCAACTTCTGCTCAAACCCCGATGCTATACCTGTGACGTAGACTCCCAACCCAGTCATGAGCCATACATCCCAGAGATTCCCAATGGTTTCAGTGATGTATTTTTATTCCACCCCAGGCATTCCAATAAATGGCTAGACGGACTTAAACAAGTGGAAACATACAAAATGGAGCCTCTTGTTTCCAACATTACCGAACCCTACGACAACTTGCTATGGAGATTGTGACATCCTCTGACGCATGGAAACTAATTGAATGGAAACGGGATATGAAGGAATAGATACACACTCTTCAAGCCATGACAACCAACCCCCTCTGCCTGCCCCCGTTTGATGAGGACGACGCTTCTACGCTCCACGTCATTATCGACACGCCCAAGGGAAGCCGCAACAAGTTCACATGGGACTCAAAGCACGGGCTGTACAAGTTGAGCGGTGTGTTGGCGGCGGGCGCGTTTTTCCCTTACGACTTCGGTTTCGTGCCCTCCACTTTAGCCGAAGACGGGGACCCTATTGACGTGCTGGTCTTGATGGAGGAGCCTGCTTTCGTCGGCTGCCTCGTCCCATCGCGGCTCATCGGCGGATTTTCCGCCTTTCAGACTGAAGAAGGCAAAACCGAGCGCAACGACCGTCTACTCGCTGTTGCCGCCAACTCCCGCAACCACCGCGACCTCCGGACGCTCGACGACCTGAACCAGAACCTTGTCCACGAGATCGAACACTTCTTCGTGTCGTACAACGCCGCCAAGGGCAAAACATTCGAGCCGCAAGACCGCTTCGGACCAGAGCAAGCCCGCCAGCGGGTTATTGAGTCCGCAGAGCGTTTTCGCGAAGGTTAGGGCGTTTCACAAAACCAGGACTTACGCAATTTGCCTTTGCCTAGGGGCACGATATATCGTGCCCCTACCGTGTAGTCCATGTAACTGAGAACTACTATAGTTGCTCATTTCCTCTCAATCGTCACCTGCCAAGTGTCTAATGTAGTGCCGAGAACTTGATCGAGTCTGGTCAAAGCATTGAGATAATCAATAGTTGCATTAAGCTCTACATTTCTTGCCTGCTCTAAATCATTCTGAAGCCTTACCAGCTCGAAGACTGTAATTGGTCTTCCCAATCTCTGTTTCTCTCGTGCAATCTCTAGTTGTCTTTCAGATGATGTTGTAGCTTTGCGAGCCAGTTCCACCTGAGCAAAGCTCAAATTAACATTTCTAATATTATCTGCTACTTGAATTTCTAAACTTTCACGCTCTTCTTCCAAGGTGTTTTCTGCTTGGAGTTGGTTAACTCGGCTTCGCTGAAAATCTCGCTCCTCTGTTAAATCACCTAATGTACGTGAAAAACCCAGTCCGACTCTCACGTCCGATGTGTTGCTGTCTGCTACGCCGTAACTGGTATTTAGGTTCAAGTCCCACAGTCTGTTATTTTCTGCCTGCAATAAGGCAAGTTTAGTTCTATCAATGTTTAACTGTGCCTTCAAATACTCTGGTCGATTTTCAAATGCTAATTGCCTGAGATTGTTTGAATCCAGAGAAACTGGTGAAGCTGTGGGAACTTCGGCTAACGCGATCGCAATATTTTGATCGAGATCGAGAATGTTAAGTAGCGCTAACCTTGCAGCATCAAGCCTATTCTCAGCCTCTGTCAAGCTTACTTGTCGGTTAGCGACATCTGTCTCACTTTGGACAATATCAACGGGTGCTAGTCTACCTACCTCAATTAGAAAACGGGTAATTTCCAAAAAATCTTGAGCACTTTTCAAGGAAATCCGCGCAATTTTCAATCGTTCCTGTGCCCGAAGTAATTCACGATAGGCAATGATGGCATCCGTAATTGTATTAATTAGTGTCGCTTTTAAATTCAGGATATTAACCTGCTCAGTGAGCCGAGCAATATCAACAGAAGCTTTATTGACATTGATTCCGGCTCCCCTTAGTAGCGGCTGGTTAAAACTCAGCTGAAAATTTTGCCCAAAGCCATTGTCAATTGGATCGATAAGAAAACCGTTCGAGTTTAGCGTTTGACCGCTAGTTGCCCATCTAAAACTTAGCTGTCCTCCTGTAGGAACGTTGACAGTTGCCTCAAGACCTAAATCGCTATTGGTTGTAGCGCTATTCGCTCCAAATTGAGCCAGTGATATCGATACAGAAGGGGTGAAATTAGGAGAAAATTTGCTTTCTGCGACTGCCAAATCTTGTCTTTGAGCAATCCTTTCGAGATAGGCGTTTTTAATTGGTCTATTATTCTCCAAAGCCAAGACAACAACATCGGACAGCGTCAGTTTAACAGTCCGCACCTGCTGGGCTGATTCGGTGTTGATTGGTTTGGGGTTGGTTTCAACCACTTGAGAAGGTTGTTGTGCTTCAGGCAACTGAGCCTGAGAAATTACCTGAGTGAAGGTGTGAATTTGTTGGTTTTGTGAAGCCTGAACTGGGTTCAAAGCGACGGCAGAGGGTAAAGCGCGTTCGGAGCGTGTTTGAAAAGTGCTGTTGTCATTCCGCAGGGGCGAAGCATTGGGGCGACCAATTTTCGGTAAATCCCAGAGGCTACTCTCCGAATGCTTCGCCCCTACACTTTTCGGGTTGACCCAAGACTTTTCAAACACTCTCTCAGAGGAGGTTTGCAAGCCAACAGCAACTTGCGACGATGGGGTAGGGTGGCTCTGCTGCTGAGGCGATCGCTTCAAAGGAACTAGCTGTTGCTGCCCAAAGTTACCAACGCGCCACGACAGGTTATTGAGAGCCTGTTGACGCTTTTGACTCGGGAGTTGGTTTGGAGTCAAAATGGCGTTTATATAATCCCAAGAAGAACCTTTAGGGGAGCGAGACTCAGGAAAAATTGCGGCTTGCTTTTTCAGTTGCGGCTTGCCCTGACGCAGGAGGTTTGTGACGGTTTCTGATGCTGTAGGTTGAGCGATTGGCAGTTGGAGTGCTGTCTCAATACTCGTAGTTGGTATGGGTATCTGTTGCGGCTTACCAGTGAGGGCGCAAGTACAAGCTGTACCGAAAACAACACTGAGTACACCAAGCACCTTCGGGGTTAAGATGCTCAGAACCGGAAAAGACAGATACTTGCGTTGGTTGGGAGGTTGAGAGTCTCGGTTCGGGGCTTTTTGCATGTTAAGGTGACTTGGGTAGATTGCTCTGGTTAGCAAGCCTGCACCATAGCTATGCGATGCTAAGTAGCGCTTCGGAATCCCTACGTACTACGTAGCGCTTTCACTGGATCAAGCTGGCTGGCTCGTAGGGCAGGGAGGAAACCAGCACCTACCCCTACTAGCAAAGCCGAACTTAAGGACAAGGCTGCTGTACTGCTCTCAAATTCATAGGGCAATTTAAAGGTATTAGCAACCACCACTGTTAATCCATGTACCGTGGCGATCGCACTCACCCCTCCCAATAAGCTCAAAAGCGCAGCTTCCAAAATGAATTGCAGTAAAATATCCCCCTTTGTTGCCCCAAGCGCTCGTCTTAACCCGATTTCCGGGGTACGCTCAATCACAGCGGCGATTGTAATATTCGCAATACCGACACCACCAATTAGTAATGAGATTATCCCAACGGCAGTTAGTGCCCGTGAAGCCAGTTCTAAAGTCTGCTTTTGCTGAAGAATCTCCTCAACATTGTTCCCTGAATAAAATTCTGAGCCGGGAAAGCGTTGCGCTAAGAGTTGCTTAACCCGATCTTGTAAAGCTTTCATGTCTTCAAGGTTTTTGGGGCGCATCGAGATGAAGCTAATCCCCTGCTTACCTGTCATGGCGCTGTGAGTTGACATTGGCATTAGTAACTCACCTTTGGGTTCAGCTGCCCCAACTCTCAACTTAGTCTCCATGACTCCAATAACTAAATAAGGTCTTTGTCCGGTGAAGATAAGTTTACCAATAGGCTCTTGACCCTGAAAAAGTTGCTCTGCCAGGAATTGATCGATTACCACCACAGAGCTATAGTTGGCAAAATCAGCCTCTGTGAAGGGACGACCCGCTAAAATTTGTCTACCCGAAGTCAGCAAGAAGTCTAGGGAAACGGCTTGGATTTCTGGCTCGGCTTCTCGATCCTGAAATAGAGTTTGAGAAGAAAATTCCCAAACGTAATTAGCGGCACTGATGGCTTGCAAACCTTCGAGCTGTTGTCGCAAGTATTCCATATCTTCTAACTTTGGTTCCCTACCTTTTGCTCCCCACAGCGAGACGAAGACTTGAGGTGCTTCTCGCTCTGCTAACTGCTTTTCAATTACACCTCGACTGATGCTACCAACCTGAAGTGTTGCACTAACTGCCGCTACACCCATGAACACGCCAAGAGTGGTTAGGGCAGAACGCAGAAGGTTGCTGCGTAGGGAGTTGCAAGTGAGAGCGATTAAGTCAAGGGAAGAAAGTCTCATGCCGATAGTTAGGGTAAACTCATCCCTGGCGGGCGGTTCATTCTCATAGGACTGGATGCGGGAATGACTGGTGTTCCTGGTTGGAGGAAAGTTCCAGGTGGCGGCAGTATGACTTTTTCGCCTGGTCGCAAACCAGATATCACTTCGACAGTCGTCGCACCCTCTAATCCGGCAGTGACACTTCGTTTTTGAGCCTTGCCTTGATTGTCCCGAATCCAGACGAAAGGAGTAGATTCAGAGCGCTGAATCGCTGTCAGATCGACAACTACTATGTTCTGCCGTTGCTCTCGAATAATCTCAACACTGACTTGGCTACCTGGAATTAAGGTGCGACTAGGTTGGTCAAGTTGTACAGTTGCGGGTACTTTGGCTTGCGCGGATTGGCGGCGAGATGATTGCTGGTTGTCCTCCGGAGCGATCGCCTGGGGATATAAACTCTTCACTCGTCCAGTAAATGGCTTGGCATCCGGGCCAATGACTTTAATACGCGCTTTTTGGTTGACTTTGACTTTGGCAGCGTCAAGCGTGGATAGCTGTAACTTCACCAGTTCTTGCGCGGGATTCCCCAGCGTGAGCAGGATATCACCTGGCTTCACCCCATCACCATCTTTGACTTTGATATCGAGAACCTTACCAGTAATTGGCGCAGTCATAACATTGTTTTGGAGTTGCTGCTGGATACTGCCGCGCTCCACCTGAAGGCGCTGAAGTTCGCGGTCGTCGGTGTTAACGCCTGACTGAGCCTCTCGCAGTTCAGTCTGAGCTGCTATGAGTTTGTCTTGAAGTTGTGTTGGTTGTTTTTCCTCCACCTGAAGACGCTGGAGTTCGAGGGTATCGGTGTTGACCCCTAACTGAGCGTCCCGTAGGGCAGACTCAGCGGCGCGGACTTGTTCTTTCTGGTCTTGGAGTTCATTTCCAGGGATAAAGCCCTTTTCATTGAGTACCTCAAGTTGCTGAAGTTTTTGTTTAGCGGCAGTTAGCTTTTCTGAGGCTTCTTCAACTTTCTGGCGGCTGCGTGTCAGAGTAAGTTCCTGTTTGCGAATCAGCAACTTTTGGTCGTCAGGTGCCTGGAGTTGCTGTTGAACAGCAGTTAGTTTTTCTGAAGCTTCTTGAACTTTCTGGCGGCTGCGTACCAGTTTGAGTTCCTGTTTGCGAATCTCTAATTCCTGATTATCGAGGTTAGTTTGCCGCTGTTGATTGCGGAGGATGACCAATTGTTGAGCAAATCGAATCGGATCGCCGACTTTCACCAGTACCCGATCCACAGTCACTTCTCCTGGAGACTTTATGGGTTGTTGACCTCCCAGTTCAACGGTACCGCTCTCATTAACTACGATCTCAACGTTGCCTCGTTCCACGGGGACAAGACGCACCGGCACGGGTTCGGAAAAGCGATTAAAAGTCTGAGCATAGACTAGCCAACCCCCAGTACTGACCAGAGCTAAAGCTCCTGACCAAGCTAGCCATTCAACTCCGGTGTTGAAATTCTTTTTTTCCTGAAGCTTTATCATCAACACTTTATCCAGTCAATTTCCTGTCTTCGTCCGCCTGTTAATAAGGATATGTTTGACATTTGACAGTGCGCTTGTAACTCGAATGGTCTTCAGTTTTTCGCATTGTATCTGGACTGGTGTTGCACCATCTCTAAAATGCTATTCGTTCCAAACACCTCTAACAAGCTATTGAGAGCCAAGTAGTTTGTTGATACTATCAATCAAGCGGAATATTTACATCATTTTGCCTGCGGGTGTTGACCAGTAAGACTCCTGAAAGAACTATAGCCCCACCAATCAGGGAACTCACTGTCGGTATCTCAGCAAGCCAAACCCAGGCGACGATAATTGCTAGCACTGGCACTAAATAGAGCAGCGACGCTGCACGGGAAGCGGGAATCTGCGCCAAGAGATAAGCCCAAGTTGCATAGGCGATCGCACTTGGAAATACTCCTAAATAGACTACGGCAATCGTTGCGCTAAGGGGAGCAGTTGGTAAGGTTTTCATCAGGCTAGGGAGGAACGGCAGTAAAAAAATTGTTCCTGCCCAAATAATATAGGTAGTGAGTTGGAGAGCGCTGTACTTTTTCAAGTAAGGTTTTTGCAAAATTATATAGCCACTGATACAAACAGCAGACAGAAGAATGAGCCAAGCGCCAAAGTCAAAGCTCAACCCCTTGGCTTCTCCCCCAGCAATCAGCACGACTCCAGTAAAACTTACAGCAATGCCTCCCCAGCGACGAAGAGTCAGCTGTTCACCTAAAAACGCGATCGCTAAGAGTGCGGTGAAGATGGGAGCGGTGTTTACCAACAAACTAGCAGCACCAGCAGTTACCGTGAGTTCTCCATAGTTGAGCAGCAGGTGGTAGGCTGTAACTCCCAAGAAGCCAATAATTGCGATCGCACCCAAGTCTTGTTTCTTTGGCAAATGCATCCGAGTTAGCACCGCGTACACAGCTAGCACAGCTGAGGCAATCAAAAACCGCAGGAGAGCGACTTGACCGGGCGTGTAGGCGGCTAAACTGGCGCGGATACCAGCAAACGCCGAAGCCCAGCACAGGAGAGTTACAGCGATTGCCACTAAAGTGCGGTTGTCAAGCTGTGTTTTCATTTGTTCTCAATCACACTGATGGCACTTTCTTTCGATAGGGCAGTGACTCTGCTTGCCTGAACTCGTTGATATGCGCTCAATGGCTAGACGACTCACCGCTCCTTCTGAACCTACAGTTAGTTATGCTTGTTCCACTTCCTCCCACTGAGTGACCTGACCCAATATCCACAACTAGTTCATTGAACAGCCTTTAAAGTGATTGGGGAACCACCATAAGCTACTTGTTGAAAGACTGAATCCTTCCCCACTCAGCACAGGGTATGCCCCGCCTTGCTAAACTCAGATCTTGTATCACCCCCCTAACCCCCCTTGCCAAGCTGTGCATTAATCGCATCTTTCTTAACAATTCGGGAACCGTTACACAGCCTTGATTTCGAGGTGTAGCTGCCCCAGACGTGAGTGTTAGTGTTCTTAACGATTGCTGCTCAACTAGCGCTCGCTCCGCCCCACCTCAAGTCATACTAAACAACGCACTCTTGGTGGTCATCAATGAGTATGCTGAAAAAAAATTAGAGACTCACAACCACAGGAGCGCCAATGACAGGGTGGGCAGCAGCCGAGCTAAAATTTGCCGATTTAGGAGATGTCCGTCGTAATCAACGACTGATTTGCCTGGTAGAAGACTTGGCAGCCCAACCCACTGCCAGTGTTCCACAGGCGAGCAGGAATCAGGCGGCGACTCAAGCCGCCTATGACTTTTGGCACTCTCCCCGCGTCAAAGCCGACGCTATAGGGCAAGCTCATCAACGTAGCACCCTTGAGCGAGTCTTGGACCACAAAATGGTCTTGGCACTTCAGGATACGACGGAGTTGAATTTCACTCATCATCCCGGCAAACAGGGATTAGGTTACCTGGACAATGCCAACTCACGCGGGCTAAAAGTCCACTCAGTTATGTGTGTGACACAGGTGGGAGTGCCGTTAGGGGTCTTGCATCAACAAGTTTGGGCTAGAGAACTCGCTAATCTTGGCAAGAAGCATCAACGTCACCAAAAGCTGACTAAGGAGAAAGAGAGTCAGCGTTGGTTAACCGCCCTCGAAGCTACCCAAAGTGTCATTCCTGAAGAGATTCAGGTGCTGACGGTAGCTGACCGAGAAGCTGACATCTATGACTTGTTCGCCCTACCTCGACGAAGGGGGTCAGATTTTTTGATTCGTGCTGCTCACAACCGCTCGGTTAAGCGGCAAGCTGACAACTCGGAGGTTGAGCCATTAAATCAGGCAATTCGGCAAGTTATCCCCTGCGGTCAACTGACGTTGGAGTTGCAGCGCAACCCGGAACGCTCCCCCCGTTTGGCAACCCTGACCTTGCGTTTTGCCACCCTGGAGCTACAGCCACCTCAAGCCCATCCTCAGCGCTCTTCCCTGCAACCTCTCAGAGTACAGGTCATTCTGGCACAGGAAGAAACTCCACCTCCCAACACTGAGCCGATTGGCTGGCTGCTGTTGACCACGCTGCCAGTTATTGGCTTTGACGATGTCGTCCAATGTCTGCGTTGGTATAGTTACCGTTGGCTGATTGAGCGCTTCCACTATGTCCTCAAGAGCGGTTGTCGTATTGAGCAATTGCAACTGGAAACCGCCGACCGCATTCAACGCGCTTTAGCCACTTACGTTATTGTGGCTTGGCGCTTGCTCTGGATTACCTATGAAGCCCGTGGCAATCCTGACCAGCCTTGTGACACGGTTCTAGAAACCCATGAGTGGCAGGCGCTCTACTGCACAGTACACAAAACTGCCGTTCCACCACCTACACCTCCTACTTTACATAACTGTGTGCGTTGGATTGCCCAACTTGGCGGCTTCTTGGGTCGTAAACAGGATGGTGAACCAGGGGTGAAGACGATTTGGCGAGGACTACGACGATTGCATGACATCGCACAAACTTGGAGGCTAGTGTCCACCACGACCTCTGACTCTGTCAAGTCTTAGGATGTTAAGAAAGATGCGATTAATGCATAGCTTG
>DATNPI010000048.1:0-10286 GCA_036703325.1 Coleofasciculaceae cyanobacterium | reverse complement strand
CAAGTACCAATTCAGGAGATCGAGGAGTTGACGGGATTATCGTTTGGGTTAAGTGAATTTGATCCAATGGAAAGTCGCGGCGACGAAAGTACGTCTCGCCTAATACCGATTACTTCCTACGAAGCCATTCGTCTCTAATAAAACGCCCGGTGTTGGCGGACGCTCTAGCTCCTTTAACATCAGATAGGCATGAACTACCTTATGCTCAGTGAATCAGCGTAGGGTAGTTCAGTTGCGATCGCGAAGTAGGCGCGGAGGGCGATCGCATCCATCAACGCTTGCGAAATAATTGGAGTCTTCCCGGCGAACTGGATAAACTTGCCTGAGTAGATGATAGTTAGCATAGAAGGTATAAATACTCTGTATCTTTCGCTGCACTACGATAATCAGGAACCTAGCTGTGCTACCAAAGAAGCCTCACTCCCCTGAGCAAACTCAACGTTGGACATTTACTCAGCTTTTTGGTCTTGTCAAGCGTCATCCCTTAATGATTTCTCGCTGGGTTCTGTGCTGGGCCCTTGTCGGTACTGTTTGTGGACTCTTCGCTGGGTTGTATTGGAACATCCTGGAGTTGATGACTCATGCCCTCAAACACTTTGAAGGTCCGAGTCTATTGATCGTAATGCCGCTAGCTGGTTTGATGATTGGGCTGGTAATTTATTTCCTGGGGAATCCCGGTGAGATTGCCGTGATTGTCGATAACATCCATTTTCGCGGCGGACGCCTGGATGCTCGCAAAAATCCTTCAATGATTCTTGCTTCCCTGGTGAGCATATCAGCAGGCGGTAGTGCTGGCCCAGAAGCACCACTGGTACAGGTCACAGGCTCTTTTGGCACTTGGGTTGCCGATCGCTTGAATCTACAGGGTGAAGAACTTAGATCCATGAGCCTAGCGGCAATGGCAGGTGGCTTTACTGCTCTTTTTGGTGCACCTCTTGGCGGTGCCATGTTTGCCCTTGAGATTTTGCACCACCAGCACATTGTGGAGTATTACGAGGCATTGCTGCCAGCAATTGTTTCAAGTTGCGCGAGTTATCTAGTCTTTGCAGGAATTACCAAGCTGGGAATTGCACCGACTTGGCATTTTCCTCAGTACCATCTGGACAACATCGATGATTTTGCCTTGGCTATCTTCTATGGAATGATTGGAGCTTTGGCAGGATGGATTTTCATGAGCATTTTTCGCGGCTGCGATCGCTTATTGGCTCGAATTCCAGGGCCAATCTATGTCCGGACAACAGTTGCAGGGTTGGGATTAGGTAGCCTCGCAGCACTCTTACCACTAACCCGTTATTTTGGTCATCACGAGTTAGAGTCTGTCCTTGATAATAGCTCTCCTGTCATCTTCCTCTTAACGTTAGCGTTTGCCAAAATGGTTACCATCGGCATAACAGTTACGGGTGGGTGGCGCGGTGGATTTATCATCCCACTTTTCTTCACGGGGGCCTGTATTGGCAAAGCTATAGCAGTTTTAATTCCAGGACTAAATCCTGCTCTCGCCATGATCTGTACAATGGCAGCGCTGAATGCGGCGGTGACGCGGACACCCATCAGTACCACTTTGCTCCTGACAAAACTAACGGCGTTTGCCCCTTTCACGCCCATCCTTTTTGCCAGTTTAGTCGGGTTTTTCCTGGCTCCCAAAGTGCCCTTAATTACGGCTCAACTTAAGTCCCAGCCCGAAGCTTAAAAGTTAGGAATTATCAGTTAAATTCCCATAGATCATCCAGGGGATTTAATAAAAATGCCACCCGTTTATGCAAGAGGCTTACTGATACCAATTGGGTTTGAGTTTGACACATATTCGAGACGTTCCGCCGGAACGTCTCTGCGACTACTGGCGCTCACAACATCACAACAAAGGACGAAAATTTCTTTTCTCTCCCTCTCCCTTTCCCCTCTATTTTCAGATTAGGTCTACTCTCCCTCAACTTCATCAATTAGCGGTTTTACGGCTTCGGTTGAGGTTTCTTCTTGCTGCTGGACAACAGCTTTAAGTTTGAGGTAAAAGCCGGACGCGTCTGGTGGTGGAGTGAATTGGTGAATGGGTTGTTTTTTGATATCACAGCGCGACCAATCTGCCGCATAGGTGGGACTGGCACCGAAATGGGAGAGCGCTTCCGGGATTGTGTCCTCCGACTCAACGGATATCTCAGGCAACTCTTCTCTTGGCATGGTTGCGGTCGGCGGAGTATCTTTTATAACAGTCGGTGGTGGATCGTCTGGCGTTGCCTCAACTATCGTGGTCTTATCAGTGATATTAGGGGAACTAGGCGTCAGTGGCGGCAAGCTGTATTCCGGGTTTAGCTCAGTTGATGCTGCGTTCACTGATGCCGTCAGACTTTGGGGAAGTTTGCGAGAAATCAGCCGCTCAAATTCATGATTAAAGCGATAAATGGGCTGTCCGCGTCTTGCCCAGACGGCTAAGATTTGCTCGACAGAAACAGCTTTGTAACGTCCCTGATACAGCGCTTCAATCACCCCTAGACGCACCCAATGTGCCGAATAGTTCCTAAGCCACAAATTGACTAATTCTTTGGCCGTGTAACCCCTCAGCTCAAACCCATAGTGACTGAGCAATGCAACGGCATAGGCAACTGCTGAGTCTGTGGTTTGCTCCCTCATCTCAATTGTGGATTTTGAATTTTGGATTTTGGACTGGGGATTGTGGGTTGAAGATAAAATTATCCCCTCCTCCTGGAGCATTTTCATCACATCTCAACTCGTCAGCGTCGAAACAATATAGGGTGAACTGATCGCATTTACTCGTCCTGTTCTTACCAACGCCTGATACACAAACGCGATCGCCTCAGCGCGTGTGGCTTCCTGTTTTGGTTGCAGGAGCGTTGGTTTTGGGTAGTTAACCACAATCCCCGCCTGGGTGGCGGCAGCAACTGCTGGTTTGGCATAAGCAGGAATAGTATCGCGATCTTCGTAGATTTCCAAGATGTTCACATCGGCATTGGGTAGAGAAAGCCCAGTCCCTAAGGACGTAACCAGCTCAATTCGCCGCAAATTCTGCTGAGGGTGGAAGGTTTGATCGGGGAACCCGGAGAGGAAGCCGCTGCAATAGGCTTGGCTAATCATGGGTAATGCCCAGAAATCAGCAGGAATGTCGATGAATTGAATAGTTGGGCGTATGGGAGTTGGGTTAAAAATTTTTACTACTAAAGCCGCATACTGCGCCCGATTCAGTGGCTCATCGGGTTTGAAGCTGCCATCAGCAAAGCCAGTGATCAGGTTAAGGCTACCGAGGGGACGAATAAAATCGCCGGCCCAGTGTTCCTGAATATCAGCAAATGAGGCAATATGCGGGTCTGGGTTGACAATATAAGGAGATGCGATCGCCTCTGCTTTTCCCGTTGCTACCAATGCCTGGTAAATCAACGCCGCCACCTCAGCACGGGTGATGTTTCGCATCGCCTCCAACTGATTAGGCTGGGGATAATTCACCACCAACCTTCTTTGAGTAGCTGTTGCCATATCTTCTGTGGCATAGCTGGGAATCTGAGCGCGATCGCCATAGAATTTCAACAAATCCGGATTACCACCATGTAGTCCCAAACCACTTACCAGCGACACCAGCGCCTGCACCCGCGTCAAATTTTGCTGAGGGCGAAACGTTCCATCTGGAAAGCCTGAAACAAAACCCATAGCTGCGGCTTGGCTTATTGCCGCTGACGCCCAAAAGTTAGCAGAGACATCCGTAAACATACCCGTACCTGTACCCCTCTGCCGAGGTAAGTCAAATGTCTTGGCAATGATTGCCGCATACTCTGCCCTAGTAATGCTGGCTTCCGGCTTAAACGTACCATCGGGAAAGCCACGAATTAAATTTTTCGTAACCAATCCCTGAATAAACGCCGCCCCCCAATGGCCGCCCAAATCACTAAACTGAGCTGGCCCTATCAATGGGGTCGGGACTAGGCTTGAGCCTAATATTATCTGACCCTGCACTCTTGCGGGATTTAACTGATTTCCCACTGAAACTAAGGTCATAGACGTACTATTTTGCAAATCAACCTGACCGTTATCACGTAGGATATTACCTGCTGGATCTTGGCTGCTGCCCAAATCTGGTCGGGCATTGCCGGTGATTACCAAACCTCCACTAGTATTTTTCTCAATCAGATTACGGCGCAACACAGGCCGCGCCTCACGCGAGAGGAAAATTCCGGTGCGGTTGCTCGCCAATATGTTGTCCGATATCAACGGTGCTGCCGAATCACTAATCGCAATCCCGTAACCTGTTTTTTGACAACTATTCCGTCGCACTTCTCCTTTAGCATTACGTACCAAAAAAACACCACTAGCGGCGTTTTCGATAAATACATTGTCAAGAATCAGGGGTTTGCCAGTACCAGTCACAAAGACACCCTCACGGGCACTCCCGCTAAAGGTATTGTTAGCCACTATCGGTGCAGCTGATTCAATCCAAACTGCTGTACCTCGTTCTGCCTGATTTGTAACTGTAACTCCTCGTAACTGGGCATTAGAATCCAACCGCAACGTGATATTTTGATTCCCAAAACTCGGACTGATATACTTCCCACTCCCGAAGATCAGAATTCCCTTACCTTTACTCGGCTCATGCCCTAGTACCATTACCCCAGCGGGGATAACTAGGGGAAATATTTCAGAACCAGCGAGGTTATAGGTTCCAACTGCTAGCTGAATCGTGGTTCCCGCTCTAGCAGAGGCGAGTGCTTTTGTCAATGTTTTGAACGGTGAAGCAGCGGAACCAGTACCGGCATCCTTGCCAGTGGCTGGGTTGACGAAAAGAGTGGATTGAACCATGATTTGCTTTTTACCAGAACAGTAACAAAGGAGGCATCACAACTGGGGAGGAAATGCTAAGTCCATTTTGATCCGCTAATAGATTAATGATCTCTCGACTACCCCCCTAAGACATAGGGGGTGGTGCAAGTTTGAGCTTTACACACTTCACACTTGAGCCTTCAGCTGACTAGCGGTTGGGTACGGTGGACGGGTCAGGCATTAGTCTAGTATTTTGAATAGCCGCATCTTCACACATCAAAGAGTTAGGGAAACCAGCTAGAAGCATGGTTTTTCCCTCAACTCAACTGCTCAAAACCCTTATGATGAACGACCAGCACCCATGATAGAAGTCGAGCAGCTCAGCAAAATCTACGGCTCTACTCCAGCTATTCAAGATGTCACCTTCAGCGTTGAGCCAGGGGAAATCTTGGGTTTCCTCGGTCCAAATGGTGCCGGGAAAACGACAACCATGCGGATTTTGGCTGGATATTTACCCGCAAGTAGTGGCACCGCCCGCATTGCTGGGTACGATGTTCATGAAAATTCTATGGCAGTCCGACGCCGGATCGGCTACTTACCAGAGACGCCGCCCCTTTATCGAGAAATGACCGTTGAGGGATTTCTGCACTTTGTGGCGCATATCAAAGGCGTTCCCGCAGGCGATCGCGCATCCTCAGTCAAAACCGCAATGGCACGTTGTAACTTGACCGAAAAGCGCAAAGTGCTAATTCGCAAACTATCCAAAGGCTTCCGGCAGCGAGTTGGCATTGCTCAGGCGATCGTTCACGACCCACCCGCCATTATTCTAGATGAGCCTACAGTAGGTCTTGACCCCCGGCAAATCATCGATGTCCGTAACTTAATCAAGAGCCTTGCTGGAGAGCATACAATTATTCTCTCGACCCACATATTGCCAGAGGTGAGTATGACGTGTAGCCGAGTGGCAATTATCAACCGAGGTCAAATCGTGGCAACCAATAGCCCTGAAAATTTGATGGCGCAGTTGGCAGGGGGGATAGGCTATGAGATAGAGGTGGACGGCGACGCCATACATTTACAAAAACTCTTACAAGTTCT
Source organism: Coleofasciculaceae cyanobacterium (assembly GCA_036703325.1). Classification (GTDB taxonomy): domain Bacteria; phylum Cyanobacteriota; class Cyanobacteriia; order Cyanobacteriales; family Coleofasciculaceae; genus DATNPI01. The sequence goes on along the minus strand of DATNPI010000048.1, from coordinate 4,430 downwards.
GCCGGGAATCTGTCTAGTAGAAATCGTTCCCGATGAAGATTTACCGCCTAATCGCTCCTTGCTTCGTATTACCTCAACTGCTGGAGTGGAACCCGGACGCGATATTGCAGCTGTAACTATTGGGGCGGGTTTGGGAATACATGAGATGCGACGTACTCGCGCCACACTGGAAGATGTCTTTTTAGAACTGACGATGCAAGACCATCCACTCCCTCAGGCTGACGCGGAACTGGAAAGTGAGCAAGACTCCCAGACCACTCCAATTTACGATTCCCAATTTCCAATCCCCAATAGGAGCAACATAGATGGGCATAATAATTAGCAACATCTTGGCGATTTTTCGCAAGGAATTGCAGGGCTATTTTGCTTCGCCTCTAGCTTATGTGGTTGCGGGAATTTTCTGGCTGCTGTCTGGCTTTTTTTTCGTGACGATTCTCCTTGGGCCAGAAGGCATCATTAGCCAAGTAGCGGCACAAGACCAGCTGGGTAGACCAACACCGCCAGTTGATGTCGCCTATGAATTTTTGCGCTTTTTCTTGAGCGTTATGGGTTCACTAGCATTATTTGTGCTGCCGATTCTCTCGATGGGGCTTTATTCGGAGGAACGAAAGCGGGGGACGCTGGAACTATTGGCAACATCGCCGATGACTAACTGGGCAGTGGCGGTGGGAAAATTGTTGGGTGTGCTAACGTTTTTTACCGTTATGGTGCTGCCGTTACTGGCTTATGAAGCGATCGCTCTTAGTGCCACCAATCCCCCAGTTCAACCTGCCGTGCCCTTACTGGCTCACGCCGGATTAATTTTACTAGCCGCATCAATTCTCTCGCTGGGGATGTTCATTTCCTCTCTGACTGACAGCTCGATTCTGGCGGCAATTCTCACCTTTGCGCTAATTTTGTTCCTCTGGGTAATTGATTTAGTTGCCAAAAGTATCGGTGGTTCCGTAGGCGAAGCCTTGGGTCATTTATCGTTGCTGGGTAATTACAACAACCTAGTGCAGGGTGTCCTAGACACTAGCAGTCTAATGTTGTTTGCAAGCTATATTATTCTCGGACTATTTCTAACTGCCCAATCGATTGATGCTTTGCGTTTCCAGCGTTCTTGAAAGGAAAGTCAACAATCATTAGTTATTAGTCATTGGTCACTTGCCATTAGCTATTCGCTAAAGATTAAGGACTACTGACTACTGACTACTGACTACTGACTACTGACTAATATGAAGACTATCAAAAGTAAATTAAAATATCTGTTTTGGCTCGGCCCAATCCTAACGATCGCAGGTCTAACTGCCAGGGTTGTCTCCGGCAACTGGTCGCAAGCACCCTTGGGGTTGCTAATAGCTGGACTTGTAATCATTGGACTGTGGCTGCTATTTTTAGGCAGCTTGGCACCCGGCTTTTGGGGACGCCGCTCCACGCAGGTGGGGACGAATGCTCTTATTTCCACATTGGCAGTATTCGTGATTTTGGGGCTGATTAACTTTTTAGGAGTTCGCTATGGACAGCGAATTGACTTAACAGAAAATCAGCTATTTACCCTGTCACGCCAGTCGCAGCAGGTAGTAAAAAATTTGCCGAAGCCGGTGAAGGTGTGGGTGTTTGACCCTAAACCCAACTCCAATGACCAGGAATTGCTGAAAAATTACCGCCGATATGGGTCAAAGTTTGAATATGAGTTTGTTGACCCACAGGTAAAACCCTCACTAGCTCAGAAGTTTAATGTTCAAGTGCCAGGACAGGTCTACCTGGAATATGGAGCTGAACAGAAGTTGCTGCAAACGGTGAGTGATGGAGAACGTCTGGCGGAAGTCAAGCTGACCAATGGCATTGAGCAAATAATGAGCGAGCGCACTGACACCGTTTACTTCCTCCAGGGTCATGGGGAACGCCCTCTAGAGCAGGTAGAAGGCGGACTCTCCCAAGCAGTAAGCGCCCTAAATGAGAAGAACTTTAATGCACAACCGCTCAACTTGGCTGAACGGTCAGAAGTGCCTGAAGATGCCTCAATCGTGGTTGTCGCTGGCCCCAAACGGGCGTTATTTGAGGGAGAAGCTCAAGCGTTGAGGAATTATCTCTCAAGCGGTGGCAGTTTACTGTTGATGGTAGACCCGGAGGCAAATCCTGGACTGGATAGCTTACTGGCAGATTGGGGTGTAAAGCTTGATCGTCAGATTGCAATTGATGCCTCAGGACAGGGGCGTTCTGTTGGTCTTGGCCCTGCAACACCGCTGGTGTCAAACTACGGCAATCATCCAATTACCAAAGATTTTGGTAGCGGATTTTCTGTATATCCACTAGCACGGCCTGTAGAGACGAAGTCAGTAGAGGGTGTAACGCAAACTCCCATAGTTCGTACCACTGATCAGAGTTGGGGAGAGAGTACTCCTGAAAAGCAACCCTTACAGTTTGATCCAAAAAGCGATCGCTCCGGCCCCCTAACACTAGGTGTCGCCTTGACCCGCAAAATCCAACCAACCTCGGCGTTACCCACACCAAAAGTTCAGCCTCAGACAAGTCCTCAGGCATCACCAACACCAACAACTCAGGCAGGTGCTACGCCTCAGGCATCACCGTCGCCAACAACTCAGGCAAGTGCTACGCCTCAGGCATCACCAACACCAACAACTCAGGCAAGTGCTACGCCTCAGGTATCACCAACACCAACAACTCAGGCAAGTGCTACGCCTCAGGCATCACCGTCACCTTCTGTCACTGGTCAACCCCAAGCATCGCCTTCATCGGAAAATAAGGCAAAGCCTGATGAAAAAACAGCTGAGGCCCGACTGGTTGTCTATGGAAACTCGAATTTCGCGACCGATGGTTGGTTCCAGCAGCAGTTAAATAGCGATGTCTTTCTCAACTCGGTCAGCTGGTTAAGCAAGCGTGATGAGCAAGCCCTTTCCATTCGCCCCAAAGAGTCGAAAAACCGCCGGATTAACCTGTCACTGGTACAAACTGGGATACTTGGTTGGACTGCGCTTGTAATTATGCCCTTACTTGGTTTTACGACAGCAGGGGTGATGTGGTGGCGACGCCGTTAAGGCTTATAAGCTGTGTTGCAAAACAGGCAAGAGACTTACTCAAAATGCAGTCATTTCGATTTTGGATTTTGGATTTTGGATTTTGGATTTTCCCTACAGATGAATCTGGGGGCTTGAAATTAAGGAAAAAATAAATTTTTTTCCACGAATAAGTTCGGGGGCTTGCAACCAATCTTCTCCTCGGTCAAAGATAATTTGAGATTTTTGACATTCAATCGTTAGTTGACGAACGGTGATTAAAATCGCCGCGTCGTGTTCCTCGACGTTTTAGAAAAATGTGGTCTCTACACTTCCCGTGAGGTTCTTATGAAGCTACAGCGGACAACTCTGATTTTGTTAACCTCAGCACTCTTACTGGGTGGTTTTGTTTATTTCTATGAAGTTCAAGGTGCCCCGAAGCGGGAAGTTGCTAAGGCAGCAAAGCAGCCAATTTTTTCTTTGAAACAAGACCAAATTCAATCTTTGACGATTTATACCAGTACAGAGACTTTGGAATTTGAGCGAGTCAGTAAGCAACAAACCTCTTGGCGAATGAAGGCACCCAAAGATGCTCCAGCCAGCGATGCGGCTGTTGCCTTTTTGTTGAACTTGCTAGTAAATGGAAAGAGCGATCGCACTATCACCGTCCCGACTACCCAGCGTCAGGAGTATGGATTCGACCGACCCTTCGCGACTGTGAGAGTACAGCTGAAAAATCAGCAAACACATCGGCTAGTCTTAGGCAAGCCTGATTTTAATCGCAGTTTCTTATATGCTCAGGCAGACCCACCCTCTGAGACGCCCGCTCAGTTACCAGTGCTGTTAGTGCCTATAGACTTTGAGTATGCTGTCAATCGCCCGATATCGGAATGGCAGATCGAACAGAAAAATCCTAAGAGTCCGAAGCCTTCACCGAAAGCTGGCAGTGCTAAACCCTCACCGACGACTGGCAGTACTAAGCCCTCGCCAACTACTGAAAGTCCGAAGCCTTCACCAACGGCAAATACTAAGCCCTCACCAACGGCTGAAACTCCGAAGCCTTCACCAACGGCAAATACTAAACCCTCACCAACGGCTGAAACTCCGAAGCCTTCACCAACGACAAATACTAAACCCTCACCAGCTGCTGAAAGTCCGAAACCATCACCAACTCCTAACACTAAACCTTCACCCGCTGCTGAAAGTCCGAAACCATCACCAACTCCTAACACTCCAAGCCATCACCGAGTTAATAAAAAAAGTAGTATGGGTTAGGCGATCGCTCCTTCCTTTCAGAAACCTCTAGATGCGTGACTATGCGATCGCTAGAGCGACTGATGGCAGTTCAGTACTACTCCGAACATCGAGTAGAACTGGCGCAAGCATTGATCAATGCGGTTGAAGATGTCATCTATCCAATTGTCGAGTCCC
>DATNPI010000038.1:0-5715 GCA_036703325.1 Coleofasciculaceae cyanobacterium | reverse complement strand
ATCTTTTTGGGAAAAAAAGAGACAATACCGACCTAGCACTTATCAAAGCAGCAGGTATTGTTTCAGTCTCAGCTCTTCTCATAGCAGCTGGTCTAGCTCTCAAAAAGCAGATAGTGGAGGCAAAAATCGCTATGGGAATTTCCTTAGGTGCAACAAGTACAGCCTTGCTGACAACCCAACTGAGGCGCTGACTTCAAGAGACAGTCCTTAGGGACTGAACAGAGGATACGGACTAACGTTGGACTGCGATCGCTTACGTCGCACCTGAGTGCGATCGCCTTCTCAGAATGCGATCGCTTGAAAGCCTAGCCTATGCTCCACTCAAAGTGGCTTTTGATCGAGCAATTCCCACATCAATATCGGCTGACGATACATTGCCGTAGCCTAAGATTACCTGGTTACAGTGCTTGCCCTTTTCAATTGCATGAATTTCTACCGGGTAAATCTGAACCTGATCACGACACTCCTACTGACACAGGTTCCTGTTTGGGTAAGGTAGGAACAGTCATGGGGTCAAAACCCAGTTGCTCAGTAATTCGCTCTCTAGCTAAAACTCGGTACTCCAAAAAATGCTCCCCAGCGGCACACAAGCCCAGATACATATTGAGGAATCGTGGCTTAGTGCGTAGAATCGTCCAGAGTTGCTGCCAAAACTGAGTGCGAAGCTCGGAGCGACAGATACCTTGTTTCCAGATTAATTGGGTTACTAGCCGAAATGCTTTACTAGGGGGAAAGTGTTGCGTTTGCCTTGTAGCAGAAGGAGAATTTATTTGGAGACATTGCTCAAGGCAACGCCGGAGATAGTTTTTCGGTTCATACAGTGTCCAGATTGCTTCTACATACTCCTTGGCAATTTCCGCAATGGGACGGGTGGGCTTGAAATTCATTAGAGTATTCTGATCTCCCAGTTCCAAGCCACCAACGCCACTTACCTGAAGTAAGCGCTCCTCCCGTTCTAATCGTTGCCATAGCGCTGTGTTCGGTAAAGCTTGAAGCAATCCCACCATTGGTTGAGGAATGTTCGTTTCTTCCACAAAAGCCTGAATTCTATCGCCTGCCCCTGTCCGTTCTCCATCAAAGCCGAGAATAAATCCGGCATAGATTAGCAAGCCGGCTTGGTTGATTGTCCGACAAGCTTCTACCAACGGCTTGCGGATATTTTGAAATTTTTGAGTGACTTCGAGACTATCTTGATCAGGGGTTTCGATGCCCAGAAAGACGGCATAAAATCCAGCTTCAACCATTAGGGGCAGTAACTCAGCATCTTCTGCCAAATTGACTGAAGCCTCGGTCATGAAGGTAAAGGGATAGTTGTGCGCCTGCATCCAAGGGATTAACTCCCGTAGTAGGCGTTTGACATTACGCTGATTGCCGATGAAGTTGTCATCCACTATAAAAATCGATCCCCGCCAGCCCAAGTCATAGAGGGTTTGGAGTTCTGCTAAGGTTTGGCTTGGTTCCTTGGTTCGCGGCTTACGCCCGTAGAGGGTGATAATATCGCAGAATTCGCAGTTGAAAGGACAGCCACGGGAAAACTGAATTGCCATCATTAGATAGGCATCCCGCTGGAGTAAATCAAAGCGGGGAACTGGGCTAGTGGTAATATCGGGTTTTTCAGAAGCGCGAAAGACGCCTTGGCTTTCTCCTCTAGCAAGGGCTGCTAAAAACAGCGAGATGGTTAGCTCTCCTTCATCGAGAATTAAATAGTCGGCACCAGAGTCCAAGGCATCTTTAGGCACAGAAGTAGGATAGGGGCCACCAACTGCAACTTTCTTGCCCAGTTGTACTGCTTTATGAATTAATGCGTGAAAGTCTTGTTTCTGAGCTAGCATCGCCGAGAGAATGACAATGTCGCACCATTCCCAGTCATCCGTTGTTTCCGGAGCAACATTGCGATCGCAAAAGCGAATTTCCCAATCTTTTGGCAGCAGAGAAGCCACTGTAATTATTCCCAGTGGGGGAAGAACCGCCTTGAGTCCAGCCATTGCCATAAACTGATCATAAGACCAAAAGGTTTGTGGAAAGAGCGGATAGAGCAAAAGTGCTTTCATGGCTTCTCTGTGGTGAGGTAGTTTCGGAGATTCCCAACTGCAAGTTAGACAGAACTTGAGGTATTCGGCTGTTGAATACTCTCGTTTTTTCGCCTTAACTAGTCGAATTTACCCAAGATTACTGAAATATTTTTAGATTGTCAGAAGCTTACCATTTGATATTCGCTGTCACTTCTGCCGAAAGAAATAGACTAAGTAGGTGCAGGTATATCAACTAAAAATGGCTACTTCGATATACAGATATAGAGTAGTAAATTGCGAGGCTCAAATATCCACATACTATTCCTATCTGCCCATTAAATCACTTTATTCCAATTAAGTTATTTTTAACTTATTTATTACCACTTACTTAACCTGAAGATAATCTATGACTTTGAATACAAAATAGAGTTGCTCTTAAATAAATTTTTGCTTCTGCAATTTCAAACTGTCTAAGGGATTTCAAAAGAATAAATCGTCCTGAAAACCACTGTAAGACGACAGTTAGGTTCAACACAGTTTTTGTAGGAGCAAGTAGGGGCACGATATTATCGTGCCCTTAAGATGTGGTGTATGCAATTAAGAACCGCTATAGATTCAGGAACACTTGGGATGCGATCGCAACCTTGTAGTGACAATGCCAAACGATAAACCTTTAACCATTGATTTTGCCCAACAAGACGCACTAAAGCAAATTCTCCCGCGCTCGCCCATTCTCTCAAGCCATGAAGCAGGTTGGGAGGGGATTCACTTTGCCCATTACCGACAGCCAACTCACGAAGTTCCCGAAAGCTGCTTTGCACAGCACATTATCAGCATCCACGTCGGTCATTCTCCAGCAAGACTGACGGTAAAGGGACACTTTCAGAACGAGTACTACGGCAATGGCGAACTTGGCATCTTGCCCGCTAACCAATCCAGTCCTTTAACATGGTGCAATGGAGAAGCTGAGTTTATCAACCTTTACCTCGAACCGGCAAGATTTGCCCGTGTTGCATCTGAATCCGTTGATGGCGACTATGTTGAGATTATGTCACAAGTCAAGATACGCGACCCGCTAATTCAACAAATCGCGCTGGCACTTAAGACTGAACTTGAATCAGGCGGAGTAGATAGTCGTCTGTACGCTGAGTCAATGGCAACTGCCCTCTCGGCTCATGTGCTGCGGCGATACTCTACAAAGCAACTGGTTATTCGAGACTACACAGGTGGACTGCCAAAGTACAAATTGAGGGAAGCGATCGCCTACATTAACGACCATCTAGATCGAAACTTGAGCTTGGCTGAACTTGCCGTCCTAGTCCAGATGAGTCCTTATTATTTTGCCAGTTTGTTCAAGCAATCTACAGGACTTGCACCGCATCAGTACATAACCAAATGCCGAATTGAGAGAGCAAAACAGTTGTTGAAAAAGCGGGAGTTAACGATTATGGAAATTTGTCAGCAAGTAGGCTTTCAGAGTCAAAGCCATTTTACAAGAGTCTTCCGCAAACACACCGCAACCACACCAAAAACTTACAGGCAATTGCTCTAACAATAAAAAGATTGACATTCTTCATAGGAATAAACAATAGGTAGTGAGGCGCGATCGCGCTTCGCTTCAACAGCCAGTGCATGAGAACATAACTGCTGCGATGCACTAAGTGGTAAGCTGACGTGCATAAAACATTGGATATTCACATCATGGCTTTTTGTCCTCTGTCAGTAGTCAGTGGGAGCGTGGCAACCGACAACTGACAGAGGACTACTGACAGAAAATTTAAGTGTTTCGGTGTGCAGATTAGATGCACAACAGCTTAAAAACTAGGGAATTGCTCTGTGAATATAAAAATATTGGGACATTTTCCACAAGAACAGGCAAGACGGTGGTAATAGGCGATCGCTAAACTCAGTGGCTAGAGGCTGAGCTATTTGTCCTATAGCAGTTCATTGGAGTTTCGATTCAAGATGGCCCGTTTTCTCATAGGCACAATTCCCGCCGTTGGACATGTCAATCCTGCCTTGCCCATTGCTCGCAAGCTGGTGGAGCGCGGTCATGAGGTATGGTGGTATACCGGAGAAGAGTTTCAGTCTAACGTTGAAGCGACAGGCGCACGCTACGTGCCCATAGTTAATGCCTTCGATCCCTCTGACCCCAAGAAAATGCCTGAATCCTTGCTAGAAAAAAGGAAAACCCTTCGAGGGATAGCAAAGGTTAAATTCGAGTTCAAACACTTTATTGTCGATGGGGCTGTTGGGCAGGTAAAAGACTACACAGACATATTGCGCCAATTCCCGGCAGATGTGCTTTTATCCGATTTCGCTTTTCTAGGAGCTTCTTGGGTTCACGAAAAAGGGGGCCCACCTTGGGCAACAATTGGCGTCAGTCCTTTATCTCTCAGCAGCCGCGATACAGCTCCTTCTGGATTGGGAATGCCACCCAATGCGTCGGCTCTAGGACGTTTGCGGAATGGTTGTTTGAACTTGGTGTTTGAGAAAGTACTGTTGAGGGATTTCTCTGTCCACATCAACACTGTCCGAGCTAGCCTTGGATTACCACCTTGTCAAAAGAGCTTTTTTGATGCCGTCGTATCTCCCTATCTCTACCTACAGGGAACAGTTCCGGCATTTGAATATCCCCGCAGCGACTTGCCACGCCAAGTGCATTTCGTCGGCCCGTTGTTGTCCGCCCCACCTGCTGATTTCACTCCCCCGACTTGGTGGGACGACCTTCAAGGAAACAGACCGGTAATTCTCGTCACGCAAGGTACAGTAGCCACCGACCTAGACGAGTTGATTGTACCCACACTCCAGGCACTTGCGGATGAAGATGTGCTAGTTGTTGCCACGACGGGGGGTCAACCGATTGAAAGTATTACACTCGCACAATACCCTGCCAATGCCAGAATAGAACCGTTTATTCCCTATTCCCGTCTTCTGCCACAGGTTGATGTCATGGTGACTAACGGTGGATACAACGGTGTGCAGATGGCTTTAGCCAATGGTGTCCCACTGGTAGTAGCAGGTCAAACGGAGGATAAGCCAGAGGTGTGTGCAAGGGTGCAGTGGAGTGGGGTGGGTATTAACCTCAAAACCAACAAGCCTACGCCAACGCAGATAAGAGATGCTGTGAAGCAAATTCGACATATATCACACTATCGGCAGAAAGCTCAACATTTTCAAGCCGAGATGGCCCGTTATGACGCACCGACTTTATCCGCTACGCTATTGGAACAGCTAGCGGCAACTCAACAGCCAGTTGTGAGAACGCACAAAGATCCTACGTAAGGCTTTTAGCTTAAATAGGGTAAGCTTTTGAGACTATCAAACCACTCAATCGGAGTCATTAGTTCTTAGGGGGCGTCCAAAAACAACTGGGCCATTTTGGTTACAAAGGACAACTGACAACGAACCAGATATTCTCTTTGGAGAAAGAGTAATTCTGGGACGACTCCTTAGTCATTAGGTCTCAATTGACCATACCCACTCTCTTGTATCCCACATTCGGCACCTTGAAGTGTCATATCGAATCCGGTTGATTGCCCATAATATAAATCCAAGGGCGACTCTCACAAGTCAATGACAAGAGATTGGACAATAACCAAAGTAAGCGATCGCTTTTCTGGGGGGCTCGTGCCAAAACGCATTACTATTTTTCCTCACCTGAGTCTTGAAGAACTTCGGAATATTTGCGGCAGATGCGGTT